>NZ_JBHXVO010000032.1:0-81530 GCF_042672265.1 Nocardia sp. NPDC127526
CGCCGCGCCTTCGGCGCGGCTCGGCGGGAACGCCGGGCCTCCGGCCCGGCTAGGAAATTCGCCACCGCTCCGCGGCGGCTATGCCGTACGGATTTTTGATGCCCCATAACCGCCCCCGCTTCGCGGGGGGCTATAACCAGTGTCTTTGTGAAGGGATCCGCTTCGCGGCTCCAGCCGGCCCTCCGGGCTCGGCCAGCTTGGCCGACGATCCGGGTTCGAATGGAGGCGGAGTTCCTTGCTGGACACAGCCTCTATCATAGACTCCGTCTATGACCAGTGCAAGATACGAATCCTTGCTAACCCATCCAAATCTATTGTGGGGCAACGTATGAAGTTTACATTGACACTCAATCACGTTGCTGTAAAACTCTTTTCGACTAATCAAAACAAGTGACTGTTGAAACTTACTGTAGTACAGCCACTTTGGTCACCAGTGTGTTCTAAGACGTTGCCGCCGAGAGGTTTTGGTCCCATAGGACAACCTCCCGGCGACGGTGAGGGTGGCAATTTCCCCTACTGATCCTCTCGGTGCTGGCGTGGGGCACCCGCACGATCTAGCGGGTGGACAGCCACCAATCCACCAGCTGGGCTCCGAGCTCGCCGGCCACACCGAGAACTACGGCACCCAGGAGGGCGTACACCGTTCTGCGTAGCCACGCCCGCCACGGTGAATCCCCGCCGCCGGGCACCGGCGGGGAGACGTCCGGCTGTGGCTGGGGATCTGCGGGCGGTTCGGTCCGGTCGTGCTGCTGGCCGGTCATCGCCGAGCCTCGATTGCGATCAGCGCGCCCTGGGTGCCTTGCTGCTCGAGGAGCTTGCGGCCCGCGTACTTCAACTTGCGCCGGACCGATTCCCCCCGCTCCGGCGGATACCCGCAATGGCGGGCCGCCTCTTCCCATGTGCGGTGATGGCCATACGCCCAGGCGATTTCGCGGTCCTCGGGGGTGAGGCTGTCCAGCACCGCCATGACCCGCGCGTCCTTGACCGTGCCCAGCCACGTATCCGGCGCCGCCACGCTGTCGGCGAGCGTGCCGCCCATGGTGCCAGCCACCGGCTCGCTCAGATGCCGGATCCGGCCGCCGCGCAGGACCTGGTGCCCCAGCATCTTCAGCACCCGGCGGTGGTTCTTCATGCCCTTGAGCAGCGTTCCTAGTGGATCCGCGGCCACCATCCAGTCGTCATCCAGCAGCGCCGCCGACACCGCTTCGATCACGTCCGGCCCCACCCATTTGACCTTGAGCCATCGCGCCGCGAAGTCGGCCACGACCTTGTCCGCGCGGTCGGCCAGCCGATTCAGCACCGCCCAGCGCGCCTGCCGTGCTGCCCGCAACCCGTTCCCGGCGCCACGGTGTCCTGCGCGGTGCAGAATCTCCCAGTTGCCGAGCAGCTGCACGACCCCGCGAACCCACAGCGGGTCCGGAGCGCCGCCCAGTTCGACGCCCTTGAGCGCGTCGGCTACCGCTGCGCTCATGATCGCGGCCTGCCGTGTCGTCCCGGGGCCGCACAGCATCCGCGAGATCTCCGCGACCTCTGACGCGACGCCCAGATCGATTCGCGGCAGGACCGCATTCACCCACGCCGCTGTGGGCTCCGCCGCCGCTCGGTCGGCCAGCGCACGCAACGCCGTTTCCGCGATCGCCATGCTCGCCAGCGCGCCGGCCGTCCGCAATGACAGCACCGGCTGTTTGAGAACCTCCACTTGCATCGACTTCACCGAGGTCCGATCCCTCCTGCGCTCGTAGTGGGACCGCCTGTCCGGCGGCCCTATCTATAGGCGGCCCGGAGGGGCAAACCGGCGAACGATATTGTGTGGCCTGCATCACATTCAGCCAGCTTGTGCGGTCGGATTGCATTTCGGGCAGCGCCGAACCGTGGTGCTATCCGGGGAGATTGCGATCCACCCGGGGATCTTGGGATCGACACACGTGCCGCACGGTGTCCGGCTCGAGCTGCTGGTGCCTCTAGCTGCCCTTGTCCGGGGCGCGCGCGGCCGGATGTCGCGCAGCACGTCGACCAGGCGACCGATCGGCTTGCGGACCGTGGGCGCGTTGCACTCCATCTCCAGGTACTCCGTCAGCGCTTCGGCGGTCCAGGTGATCAGCAGATTGTCGACCCGTGCCGCATATCGGGCCACGGTGGATTCCGTGATCGGGTGCCGCAGCCCCAGGCCGCGCAGCAGCCGCGCGCCGGGGGTGTCGGGGGGCGGAACGCACGGCACCTGATCTGTTTTCTTCATCTTGGTCTTCTTTGTGGTCAGGTCCACCTCGGTAGGTTCGACCAACGTGGGGGAACCTGACGCAGGGTGCGACCTGGGTGTTTCCTCCGTCTCGGTGCCGAGGCCCGGGGAGGAGTGGCGCCGGGCGGGGTCGAGTACCACCGCGAGACGAGGAGGTTCCGGGATGTCGGTGATCTCGTACCCGTAGGGGCCGAGATGCCCTTTGGCGTCCCGCACGCGGGGCAACCGCCGGACGTAACCGTGCAATTCGAGCTCCTTCAGCGCGCTGCGCACGGCGGTGACGCCGTCGGCGCAGTTGCGGGCCAGCCCATCGAGGGTGATACGGAACCCCTCGGTGTGGGAGGCCATCTGCACGAACAGGCCCTTGGCGGCGTTGCTGAGGTTCTTGTCGCGGGCGAGCTTGTTACTGATCATGGTGAACTCCTTCGTTGCCATCCGGCGGCGCAGCAGGCCACCACCGCCGTCTCCGGGCTGGGCCGGCAGGGCGGCCTCCCCGGCGGCCGTGCGGTGTGCCGTTCCGCTGGTCATGAGCGCTCGTAGCGCAGGGTGATGGACTTCGGGCGGCGGCGCCAGCATTCCTGCGCCAGGTGCCCGGCTTTGCAGGCGAGGAAGGCCAGGGCGGCACCGCTCAGCGCCCAGTGGACTGGTTGGTGAGGAGCGTCCGGGTACCAGCGCTCGGCGAGCGCGGCGGCAGCCATGACCGTGCCGGCACTCGCTTGCAGGTGGAGCCTGATCCGGCGGCGCGGACCGAACCGGAGAGACAGATCGCAGTGGTGGTTACTGCTCATCGGAATCGCAAATCTTCCTTGATCGCGGCGATGCCACATCCGATATCGGCTATCGGATCGCGGACCGCTCAGGGGCGGGGGAAGTGTGACCGACGCTTTCGCGTGGGGAATTTCTTCGAGCACTACCGGGAGCCGTTGCATGGAGAGTGGCAAGTTCTCCATCGACTCCCTTTTCATAACAGCACCATATGAACGCTTCTGTGGCAAGACCCTTTTCGCCATGTAATAGCGCTCGAATTTCGGGCCGCAGAACGGCTCCGACCTCCTCTTTCGCTTGGACATACCCCTCGGTGTCCATTTATCTCAAGGAGTCCAATTGGCGAAATGGACAGATTCGACCAGAGGCGGACCCGATTGTCCAAATGGACGAAGTTTTTCGTCCATTTCCAGATGTCCACCGGCGGCTACTATTTCTCAAGCACATCGTCCAAGCGTCGTGAGCTGGGGATATGGACAGTTGGACGGCCAAGCGGCGCACCCGTAGGACAGTCATGCGAAATGGACAGGGGGTAGACCGCCTATTGGCAGGCGTGCTTAAATCCTTTCGAGCGATTTCGCCGCGCATCGACGCGACTCCGTCGCTCACCCCGGGCTCATCGCAAATTGGAAGTGTGACCGAGAATCGGGGCGAACCGGTGGACCTCCCGACGGCAAACGGCGGGTCCACCTACGACATTCGAAAGACCGGCAGATGGAAACCGCAGGCACCTGGAAGTTGCCGAACCGACCGGATAGTCCGCAGATGATAAAGCCGACAATTTCGAAATCACCGCATAGCCCGCTCCGGCGTTCTTCCGTTACCGGTGCCCTGCTGACGGTTATATGCCAGGCGATCACCTGGCTTCTCCGAAGAGAGACAGCCGGCGCTTTCGCTGCTGCGGCCACCGACGGCGGGTCGCGCACAGGTTCACAGGCGGGAGCGCACGACGGCCCGCTGCGCGCAGGCCCCCGCCGCACCCGCCGCGGGCGGTCAGCGGAAGAAGAGCCGTTTGAACCGCCGGAGCGGCGGGCGAGTCTGGTCGATCCAGCACAACACGTCACCAGCGGCCACGGTCTGTCCCGGAGTCGCGGCGATCGTGGTGATCGTGCCCGCGAGGTGGGCCCGGAGGATGATGGCACCGCGGGTGAACGTCGATATCACCAGCAGCTTCTCGTTGATGGACACCTTGTCACCGGGCTTTTTGGACCAGGAGATCACCCGGCCCTCCGCGAGAACGTCCGGCGCCCGGACCGCCGTCCCCACCGCGGCGGGGTCCTTGGCCGGTCCCGGGTCATCGTCGGCGACGGGACGCGGTGCCGATATCTTGTCGGTGACCTGCTTGACCGTGTGCTCCATCATCGCCACCGTCTCGGCGGCTCTCACCGGATCACCGTCCAGCACCGGGAACTCCGTGGCGGGTCCCCGTACGCGCGCGCCGGGCAGGTCGGGGATGACGATCCGCACATCGTCGCCCCTCACATCGGTGACGTCCAGGGTCGCCGAGTCGTCACGGGGCCGCCCGGCGCGGCGGACAGCGATGTCGCTGTCTCCGGTCAGCACGGCCATCGCCAATCGGCCATCAGTCCGGCGGAACATGACGTCGCCGCCGCCGGCGTAAAGCCCGACCTCTCCGCTGCCGTGGGTGAACACGATGTCGCCTACCTGCACGGCCAGGTCCTTGAGCGGTCCGCCGAGCAGCGGGGTTGCGAAAGCGAACGCGGGCAGTGTGTAACCTGCGGCCTCGAACGCCGCGCGGACAAGATCGATTTGCGAGCCGTCGAATGTCGCGTGCGGCGACATTCGTTCGAGTTGCGCGAGCGCGAAACGCCCAGGCGAGTGACCTGTGTCCGTGACGAGGTCGAGGAACTGCCCTGCCAGCTTGTCCAGGCCTCGGTCGAGCCTCGCGGGCAGCGCACAGTCGACTCGGTTCAGCGGCTCCGAGGGCCAGTCCAGGCGCTGTCCGCAATACGGGAAGTGCTCGTTGCTGAAGCGCTGGAACTGCATCACCGGCACCGGCAGGATCTCGGTGCCGAGCACGCTGGCGGTCAGGATGTTGCCCGCGCCGTCGTACAGCCCGGTGTCCTGCCCGCTGTGCAGCATGACGATGTCGCCCGGTCGCAGGTCACTGACGTGTATCAACGCACCGAGTTCGCACTGCTTATGACTGTCGGTGGGCACATCGATACCGCAGCCGAAGTAATAGGCCGAGCTGACGAGCTCCGCGCCGGTGTATTTGCCCACCTGCTTGCCGCCCCGGGGGCGCAGCTGGGCCGCCGCCTTCAGGGCCAGCTGTCCCGGTGCCGGAATCGTGATCCCGCAGTCGACCGCGTTCCATTCGACCGCAGGACGACGCCGCGGCAGTGGCGGTGGTGGTGGTTGCTTCTGGTAACGATCCCACCGCAGTTTGAGTATCTCGCAGCGGCGGACCAGAACCGAGATGTGTCCGGGGTCGATCATGAAGATCCGCAGGAACTTCGTGTACGGCTCCGACTCCGGCACGTTCTTATAACTGCCAGCCCCGCAGTAGTTGGAGACCGTGCTCTTGTTGATGCCGGCCCTGGTGGCCGCATGGCGGCGGGTAAACCCCGACGACGCCAGCAACCAGGCATTGAAGGCCAGAAGTTCATCACGCACCGCGGCGGGGTTGTCGGTGTGGACGTTGAGCATGAGCCGGGAGCCGATCTCGGCGGCTGTCGGCGGCACGCGGAGCCCCCGCCCCGCACGCGGCTGCTCGAGGCGCGGCCCGACACGGTCGTCGCCCATTATCGGATCACCCTGATCAGGCGGCCCCCGATCAGGCCACGATGGGACATCCCGCCGGTCAGAGCCGGTGAGCCGAACAAACTGCGGCTTTCGCGCGACAGCGCAGCAACCATGACGAATGCAGGGCCGGGCACGTTCCTATTCCTCCACGGCAACTCAGGAGTTCGCAGGCCGCAGATGGTCGGCTCCCGACTCGACACTCCCCGGTCCGGCCCTCACCAGACATCTTCACGTGGAGTTCAGAGCCAACTCGCTCCCATGCCTCGTGAGCACCCCCCAGTCATCAGGCGCAGCCCCGACTCGGCACTCCTCCGGCACGCAAGCGATCAGCTATCTGCGCGCGGCCGACGGCTGCACCGACGGCTCCTCTAGTGTCACATCCCACACACGAGCCCCTCTACCCCCGGAAATCGGCCAAAACACCCAGCCTGAAACGCGTTCCACCTCCAGCGCGCGTCTGACCACAGGCAACGCCAGGGGGCCCGAAACGTCCGTATGCGTAATCCCCTCAAACAATTCCCCCCGGCCGGACAGAACCGCCGAAGTGCCTACGGCCGGGCGGTATCGAGCATGCGCACGCCGGAGTTGTAGGCGTGGCCACGCGGACCAGAATGACTCACACAGCGCGTTCGCGAGGGCATCTACTTCGCGGGCGTCCTCGGTATCCCTGACCTGCCGGGCACCGGCGCCAAGGGGACCCGGCCAGGTCCACCGCCGGCGCGCCCGTGGCTCCTACTGCTGGGGGGACCAGGCCCTCCACTCTCCCGTCGGCTCCCCCCGTGCCGCTCAGACGGGCGGGTGCTCCCCGCGTCGCCCGCGGCTTTACAGGAATACCTACAGGAATAGCCATCCCGGTAGTGGAGCGGGCCGGACCGTATAGGTGAAGCCGTCGACCACCGAGCCCGGCCCTGTCGCAGGGCCCTAGCCCTCGCTCAGCTGAATAGCGACTCCACCAGCTGCGAACCAGCCTGGCCGGCCGCCCCCAGCACGAACGCCCCCGCGGCCGCGGCCACCGTCCTGACGACCCACGTGATCCAGCGCGGACGCCCCGGCCCGCCGGACCCCGAGGACTCATTTCCCCACCGACGGGGTGCAGGTCCACGGTCATCGCGCGCCGTCCTCACGCGAACCGAGGCGTTCCTGCCGCAGCTGGTCAACCTTCTGCCCCACCCGCTTGATCTTGCGGCGCACCGCCTCCCCCGCCGCCGGCGGGAAGCCGCAATGCCGGGCCGCTTCCTCCCACGTGCGGTATTCGCTGTGCGCATACGCAATCCGGCGCTCCTCGGGCTCGAGCCGATTGAGCACCTCCACCACCCGCGAGTCCTCGTACCCGTCGATCCGGGCGTCCTGCCCGAACACCAGGAAGTCCCCCACCGTGGTCGAATCGTCGCCGTCGCCCAGCGGCTCGGACAGATACAGCACCCGCCCACCCCGCAGCTTCTGCTTGAACAGCGGCTTCTGCACCCGGTGGTGGTCCTCGGTCAGGCCCTTGAGCGTATCCAGCGACGCCAGCGGATCATCGCCGCCGAGCCATTGATCATCGAGCAGGGCAGCCGCGACCGCCTCAACCACATAGGCTTTCGCCTTCGCGTATCCCAGCCAGTGCACCGCGAAGTCGGCCACTACGGCATCGGCTTCGGCACCAAGGAAGTTCAGTACCGCGGCACGTGCCCGGCGCGCTGCTCGCAGTCCACGCGCGGCGCGGCGGTGCCCGGCCTTGCGCAGTATCTCCCAGGATCCGAGCAGGCCCACGATCTCCTCGTGCACGCTCCGCGGAAACCAATCCCAGGTCCGAAGGCCCGGCAGCAGATCCAGCGGCGCCAGCTGACGCGCGACGTTCGCGACCTGCCACACCGCACCCAGATCGATCCGCGGCACCATCACATCCAACGACCGCGATGACGCCAACCCCGTCACCACATCGACCACTGGGTAGTCGGCCACCGGGAACCGGAAGTCCTCTAGCCTCGGGAGCGCCGCCGGCACCACCATCTCCGACCGCAACATCCCCGCCATGTCCCAGGCCGCGGCCGCCACCGGCGCCAAATCCTTCACCAGCCGCTGGGACTGCAACTCCAAGGACTCCAGGCTCGCGGTCACCACCGTCGGCGGTGGCGTCCAGGTCGCGAACGCGCGATCCAGCGAGGCGACCGCCGACCGCTGGAACACACTCCGCACCGTGTTCGCCGCCGGCTGATGCAGGCGCACCGCCTGCTCGAGCAACGCGGCCGGCGAATTGTTCAACCCCACCGACTTGATCGCGAAATCGAACGTGCCCGGCGGCAACGCCCGCCTGGCCTGCTCAGCACTGATCGACGCCCAGCCCTCGTCGTCCTCGTCCCCGCCGCTACCCGCCTCAGCGGCCGGCAACTCCTGCACATCATGATCCGAATCCGACCCGGACGAACCCGGCCCGGTCGAACCGGTAGACAACTCCACCATCGAAGTACGTAAACCTCTCAGTCGATCTGGTGGGCTCACCGGTTGGCGGCCCTACCTATAGGCGACTGAGAAGCGAAAAACAGCAATCGAATTTCTGTGATCCCCATCACATGCGCCACATGCCCTCTGCGCCGGGGCGGCACCACCCGGCCGCGCGGGCAAATCCCGAAAATCCTCTCCCTCGAATTATCGCACCCGGGGTGACACGACATGTCGCACAACGACACGCAGACCCACCCCTCACCAGCAGAGATACCGGGATGCCGTCGACGAACCCGCTCCGGATGACACCATCCGGCACCATTCCATGGGGCGCAGGTAGATGGCATAGAGCAAATGACCGAAAGGCCGGAAATTGCTGCGCGCCGGTGGCAGCATCACGATCGTGAGCTTTACCGGCAACCCGCCAGATATCGAGACTCGGGAACGAATCGTCCAGCTTCCAGATCATCCCGGCGTCGAATACTCGGTGACCCTGGTCCGCCCGATAGGGCACGGAGTCCAGGCATGGATGCTGGCGGAGGTGACCGTCCGCTCGACCGGCAACCCGATCACCACCGAGGACTTCCCCGCAGTCGAGCAACTGGTCCAGGCCGCACTCTACGAACACCCCGCCCGCATGACCCAGACCCCCGCCGACAGCACACAGGACCTGGACTGGCTGCCCGACAGATACCGCCGAGCGCTATACCTGCGCGGCGTGCTCACCACAGAAGAAGTCCTAGCACTGTCGGACCAGCAACTCCTCGACATCGACGGCATCGGGAAGCACGGCGTCGAAGCCATCAAAGCCGCGTTCCAACGCCTCGTGAGTTAGATCGGATGCCGAAATGCTGTCCAATGAAGGTCGCGAGCACCTGGATATCGGCCGGAGCTTGATCGCTGGCTTCAACGAAGGACTGGCCCAGGAAAAACTCGAACTAAAGAGCCGATCTCGAGACGCGTTCATCAATGCCGGTGTGGTTCTGGCTCTGGCCGTTCACACGCACCAGCTCGGCGCGATGATTCTCGATCTTCTCGAGCGCGAGACCCCGGTGGTCCTGGTCCTGCCCAACCTGCGGACCTGCTACGAAGCAGCCCTCACCGCGCATTGGGTCGCTCAATCCACCGACGCAGCCGCCGCACTGCTCAACGAGGACCTGCGACAACGGCGCAACCTACAGCGAACCCTGCGGGAATCGGCCTCATTGCAGAACTTCGCCGACCGCGTAGCACACGCCGACGATCCGGTCCTGCCCAACACCACGGCCTCCCAGGCGCAGGCCAAAAGCATCGAGCAGATGTTCAAGGACTTCGACGGCGCCGCCGGCCGCGACGCATACGCCTACTACCGCTTACTGTGCGGCTACAGCCACGCACGGGGCACACTCATCGACCAATACCTCGTAGAAACCGATGAGAGCACTACGGCTCCCGTGGCGCTCTGTTTGGAACCGAAAGAACCGATCCCGCCCGGCGCAATAGCCTTCCTGACCGGGTGCTGCCTGATCTGGGCCGGCTCTGCCGTCCGCTACCTAGGAAAGGACAAGCTGCGGCGACGCAAGGAATTGCGCACCGCGGCAAAGCAACTCGGGATCTCCCCCGACATTCAGCTGAGCGATCAAGCCCGACATCGGCAAAAATGACTCGATCACTGTTCGGTGGCTGGCCTGGTATCAGGCGCTATCGAGCTGCGCGGGTGCTGGGAGGACAGCGCAGATCAGCACAGCGCAATAGCGTTTAGTACCAGTCGATGCCGAAGTCTTCGACATCGAGCATGTGCACGCCGGAGTTGTCGCTGTAGGCGTGGCCGAACCACGCCGACCAGGACGACTCGCACAGGGCGTTCGCGGTGGCGTAGTCGTCGGCGGCCAGGGCGTCGAACAGGGCCAGGGCCTCGTCCTGGGACATGTCGATGTCGATTTCGCGGGCACCGCGGTATTCGTCGCTGGTGGAGCCGTGCGCCCGATACTGCACCTGGGCACGCACCTTCAGCCGGGCGCCGGCGATATCGCCCACCCCGGCCCGCTCGCGGGCGTCGTCCAGGCGGGCCTTGCGCAGGGCTTCGCCGGAGGCACCGCGCATGGAGTCGGTGCGCCCGGACTGCCAGCGCCGCACCACGGTCACCGATACCCCCAGATCGTGGGCCAGCGACTGCACCCCGCCGCGGCGTTGCACGAAGGCGCGGCGCTGCACCAGCTCGGCCACGCGCGGATCCGGGATGCGGTTCTCGCGCGCCCACCGGTTGGCCGTCGATGCCGAGCGGGGCATGCCGGCGTCCTTGGCGGCGCGCTGGATGCCTTCGCGGCCGATGGTGGCGCGGGCCTCGGCCACCGCCACGGTGTCGGACATGCTGCGCACCGCGTCCAGGCCCGCCGAATCGGATTGGTCGGCCGCGGATTTCAGGGTGCTGACCGCGTGCGGGTCCACGGTGTAGTGCCAGCCGCCCATCGTGACCGGCTGACCCGCCCCGGCACCGGCGCCCGAGGCGGGGCCGGAGGCCGGGGTGCCGCCCTTGCGGCGCGGTCGCAGCTGCGGCATTACTTGCACACCTCCACATGCGAGGAATCGGCGAACGCGCCCGCGATGGCGGTAGCCACCTGCTCGCGGCCGCGGGCGGCGGCCAGGGCCTCACGGGACTGGTCGGTGAGGGTGCACCAGCGTTCCACCATCAACTGCCCCAGCGCCGGGCCGTGCTTGGGCATCGGGTCGGCGAACATGGCCACGTCCATGCCCGGCGGCACCAGGAAGGTGGCCGCGTCGGTGCGGAACATCTTGGCGTGGCGGCCGGTGCGCTGGTGCGTGTTGCGGGCCTGGCGGCGGATGCGCCAGCGTGCTTCGGCGTGAATGTTGGCCTGCGCCACCGGATTCGAATGCATTGCCCGGTATTGCCCCCATTGCTCGGGCGCATTGGCCAGCGCGCCCTGATAGCCCTGATAGACGCGGTTGGTGAACTTGCGCATGGGCCGGTCCCCGGTCGCCACGAAATGCTTGTAGCCGTCGCCGACCACCGTCTGGAACTTCTTCAGCGCCGGGGCCGAGGCCGGCCACACCCAGCCCTCGGCCACGGCGACGTTCTCTATGCACCAGTCCAGGCCGTAACCGCTGGTCCAGGTCTGGGCCAGGCCCTTCAGGGTCTCGGTGGTCACCGTGAACATCGGATGGACCTCGGGGGCGACCCGTGACTGGTGTCCCCATTCCGGATGCGGCGGCGGCAGCAGCCCGGCGTCGGGCAGTGTGTGCGCCGGAGGCACGCTGATCCCCCACAGCCCGACCGGCCACTTCTCCGGCGGGAGGTCCGAGAACCACAGCGCCTTGTCCAGGTCGGCCATGCTCAGAAGGTCGGGTTCACCGATGGGCAGCGAGACACTGAACGAGCCGAGGAACGAACCGAACTGGTCCACGATCACCAAGCGATCCGACTCGTCCAGCTCGGCGGGGTCGATCGCGTCGACCGCCCACACGGTCGCGGGCTCGAGCTCCCCGCGCGGCGGATACATCACCGGCGGCATCGCCACCGGCCCGGTCAGCACGTGCGAGCGGGCCACCTCGAAGTCGTTGGCCTCGATCTCGTTGTTGCGGCGGGTGCCCTGCCGCCAGATCTTCCCAGCAATCGCGGCGCCGGTGCGGGTCGCGGTCACCGCGGGCAGCACGCCCAGATGCTCCACCACCGCGCACAACCGGCGGCCGAGCTCCACCCGCGCGGCTTCCTCGAGCTCGCGCATCTGCTCGTCGGTGGGCTCGGACTCGGGCATCTCCACCAGACCCCACCCGGCCGCGTCGTCGCCCAAAATGCCGAGGTTCTCCTCCCCCGAGGGAGACGGGGTGGTCCAGGCGTACGGCTCGAGGATCACATCCACCCGGAACTTGCTGGCAGGCTTGCTTTTTCCGGCGGTGCGGGCGCGGCCGCGGCGCTCGTTGGCGTCGATGCGTTCGAGACGGACCCAGGCACCGCCGGTCTCCCAGCCCTCCCGCAGCCGCCAGCCCTTGCGTTCCAGGGCCGTCTGGTCGCGGGCGACAGCTTCGGTGATCCGTTCGCGGCATTGCGCGCGCAGCACATCCATCGAGGTGTCGTCGTCGACTTCGCCCTCATCCACGCGCCAGCCCAGCAGCTCCAGGGCCTCCGCGCCCACGATCCAGACCTGAGCCAGGGTGCCGTCGGTGCGCAGGCCGCCGTTGTCGGCGACGTAGGTCAGCATGCCGCCCAACCGCTCCACACTGTCCAAGGCCGGGCCGATGCGCTTGCCGGACGGGATGAACGTGCCCGCCCAACTGCACACCACCGCACGGTCGTCGGCCGGGGATCGCTGCATCACGTTCACCTCTCCTCGTTGTTGTCGATGGTGGTCGGTACCACCGACAGACGTACACGATCCCCGCCCAGCGGTTCCAGCATGGTGGCGTACAGCTTGCCCTGCGCGTCGCCCAGGGTGTCGTGATCGAAGTCGGCGCGGTCCATTCGGATGTCCTCTCGCTCGGGGGTGGGGCGCGGGTCGCGGGAACGTCGTTGTCCTCCACTCGGCACGTCGGTGTGCCTGTCCGCGCCCCTCGGGGCTGCTGCGGTTAGGCGGCCAGGTAGTGCTCACCGTGGATGCGCAGCCCGCCCGTCACGGGGTCGCGGAATGCGAGCCGGGCCACCAGTTTCCGCAGCGCGGCCTCTCGGACGGCTGCGGCGACGGCGGCGGGGTCGGCGGGCACGAACCCGTCGGCGGCCGGTCCGCCCCCGCCCTGGAGTTGGATCTCGAGCGCGTCGAACAGTTGGGCCACGTGGGCTTTCGCCGCTTCGGCCTTGTCGGACATGACCCAGAAATCGGCCGTGCCGAAGCTGGTGGCGCCCAGTGCCAGGTCCACCACCAGCTCGGTCAGGGCGGTGGCGGAGGCGGTGATGCGTGCCCCGAGGTCCTGGGGGTCGATGTGGTTCGTCATCTCCATGCCTTTCTGGACAACTCGTCGTGTTGGGACTCGGGCCGGGCATGGATGAGATGTCCGGCCGCTCCGCCCCACCGATTTCTATACAGTGGGGCGCTGCAACCCACTGTAACACCTTGGGCCGACACAGGGGGTGGATTGACCCCACTGTGCTTAACTGGTCCCGACTCAGGAGGCTGATGTGAACGCGAATCTGCGGCCGGACGTGCCGCTGGTGGGACCGGCCGGTGCCGTGGAACTGTTGAAAGAGCATGTGCCGCAACGCAAGGTGCCCGCCCTGCTCGCGACCGGACTACTGGGCACCCGCTACCGACACGGCGCAGCGCTGCTGGTCGCCCAGGACAATGTCGAACGCGCCATAGGCCTACCCGAGGTGGACATGGAGCGACTACACGCCCAGATGGGGGCGGTGTTCGTGACGCGCCAGACCTGCCGGACGCCGGTCACCGACGACCCCACACGCCAGTGGCTGGGAGTGGATGTCTTCGCCCCGATGGCCGAGCAGGTGGCCGCCGCCGACCGCTGGTACAGCGTCAGCGAGCAGACTCGCGCCGCCATGCGCGACCGGATCACCACCGACGGATTCGTGCCCCTGGTATCCACCGTGTCGGGCTTGGTCGCACTGTGCTTGGAGATCATCGAAGTGCCCACCAATTCCGGCCAGGTCCGGCTAGGAACCCGTCCCGCCGGCGCTTGGGCGCAGGAAGTCACCGACCGATGGCTACCCACCGGCCCCGGAGGTAACTGGACCTGGGCGTGAGCCCCGGACATACGAGAGCGCCGGCCGGACTCGGGTCCGGCCGGCGCTCTCGAAGGGGTGCAAACCGAGTCGAAGGGTGGGCGACTCGAAGGTCAGGCTACGCCGCAGCGATCGAATCGGTTGGACGCCGGAGGCATTGGCACGAACGGTCAGTTGGTCGGCACCCGGATCTCGGACTGCCCGGCGTCAGCGGGGGCACGGCGGCCAGGAAATCCGCGGTGACCATCCCATGGCCGGGTGCGGAACTCGGTTCAACAGTCATGAGTCCGTCTTGCTCAGATCGAGCTTGCCCACATCGACCTTACGCAGATCCAGCTTGCGCGAGAGCTTCCCGAAGCCACGGTGGAGCAGGCTGCCGAACAGGCTTAGGCCCAGGAGCGGGAGCCGGATGCCCAGCAGCGTGTATACCCCGATCGGGATCAGCATCTTGAGCAAGTTGCCCAAGATCGACAGCGCCAGGCCGTTTTTCGCCAGCGCCAGCACACCCAGCACTGCGAGGACCGCGGCCACGCCGATGCCGGTGATCTCCATGCAGAAACGCACCGCACCGCCCATGCTGGCCTTGTCGCTCAGCACGAGTAGCAGCGCGATCACCGCGCAGATGCCCATGACGCCGAGCAGCACGTGCACGGCCTCACGGGGGATGACGGAACTGGGAGGAGCCTGGCCTGCGGATTCGCAATCATGATGCACCACAGCGGGTTTGGCTGCGGGCGCGGCGGTGCGGATGCCCGCAACCGTCACGGCGGCCGCAGCGAGTTCCGCGGCCTGCTGAGGGTCGAGCTGTGCCATATCGGTTTGTCCCCCGATCATGCGATGGCGACCGATACGGTGCTGCGGTCGTAGGCGCGTTCCCAAGGCACGATCAGATCGGCGCTGCAATCGGCCACGCAACGGTGCCCCGGGACGGTGCGGCAATAGCATCCGCGCACGACGGCGACGAAGAGATCACGCGGCAGCGGTTCGCCGTGCAGCAGGCCGCGGCGGAATCGGGCGTGCAGCGCGGACCGGACCGGAACCCGGCGGCCGGGATGCTGACGGGCCTGCGCGATCACCTTGTCCATGCTGCGGCCGCTGGCGGCCATGAGTCGCTTGACCGCCTCGATGAGCTCTACCACCGAGGACACCTCGGTCAGATCGATCACCGGCGGTGGTGACTTGGTCTCCACCTGCCGCGGCGCCCTGACCGGCGGGACGTAGGCCGGCAGCAGGCGGAAGATTCCCATCCACGTGTCGAAGTCGCGAATCCGAACGCCGCAGCCGACCACGAACGCCTGCACGATCTCCTCACGCAGCACTGTCCGGCCGGGCTGAAGCAGGGCGTGCAGCGCCGATCGGGTACTGGGGAAGTACCCGCGCGCAGCGGCGAGGGCCCGGATGCGCTCGAAGGAGGGTGTTCCGCCCGACTCGCGCAGGTTGCGCAGCGCCCGCTGGAATGTCTCGACGCTCTCAGCATCGGCTTCGGTGGGTTCATACAAGCGGATCCGCGCAACGTCATTGGGTTTGACGTGGTTCGTGAGAAGGGCATTGAGACGGCGGCGGACCATCCGGCGAAACCGTCGGCCTCCTCGTTCCTCGGCCCACACCTCGGCCCACCGCTGCCGCCACAGGTCCTTCGTTTCCGGTGCTGCGAGCGCGGTCGCAATGGCCATCACCACTTCCTGTGAGAACGGCCACTGTCCGGTTTCCACGCGGTGAATCATGACGTGGGAGTAGTTGATGGCCTTGGCCAGCTGGCGCTGGGTGAGGTCCGCCGACACGCGAAGGCGCCTCAGATCGGCGCCCAACCGCACGCACAGCCGCGGGGCGGGTTGGTCCTCGGCTTCGCCGAAGTCAACGCTCAGCGACAGCTCTCGGATGTAGTGCTGCAATTCGTTTCGCGATGGCGGGGTACCGCTCGGCACCGCCAGCGGGTTGACGCTGTGCGGCAAAAGCGCGTGATTCATGAACGATCTTCCTGTGGATGGCCACCACGAAGTGGCGCGCCTGTGCGGGGGCGGGTGTGGTGCCGTGCGCCATGCCATTCGGGTGATGTCCTCGCGCGTTGCCTCGCGCTAAGGCCGGACGACACAGCCACACTCGCCTCAAGTCTTGATGCTCGTGACGGGTCCTGTCCACCAAAGTGCCATGCCCGCTTGGTACAACTTCGGCGGCGAAAAGCTCAGTGAGCGAACACCTTTCGCGGAGTCCGCGACACGCCCATTCGACAGGGTTGTTAACCGTTCAGCGGCTCTTGGAACAACTGGCACACGCTGTCAGTGAAGAGACATTGCACCAGGCTGCGCCCATCGGACACGGCCTGTACGCCGTATTACTGTTTCGTTTTCGGATCGACGGCCCGTCCTGCACCGTCCTGTCTGTCCCTGCACCATGGAGCCGGACAGTGATACTGGGTGCAGGTTCGATTGGGTTACATATGCAACCCAACGGGCTTCGCCACCGGCCCTCATCGGCCCGGCGGCTCGGAATCTTCCTCCTGTGCGGGGGCGGGATTCCCGAAGGTTCGGCCCTTCGCGTTTGCCTGCGCGACCGGGCCGGACCTTCTCCTCTACCTGGACCAGGTGGTGGATGAGGTGATCGCCGCCCGCGACCGCGACGGCACCGGCGGCGGGCATGCCGACATGCTGGAGTTGATGCTGACCGCGACCGATCCGGCCACCGGCGGGCGGCTGGATCGGCGGGCGGTGCGCGCCGAATGCCCGACATTCCTGGTCGCTGGGCACGAAACCTCATCGGGGGCAACGGCTTTCGAGCTGTGGGAGCTGGCGCGTCATCCAGAGATCGCCGAGCGGGTGCGTGCCGAGATCGCGGCGCGCTGCCCCGATTCGGTGGGCGGGCCGCTGCGGTTGGAGTTCGAGGACGTGGCGCGGCTGCGGTATCTGCGCCGCGTGGTCGATGAGGTGCTGCGGCTGCACCCGGTGGCGCCCGGCTTTTTCCGCCGCCCACGTTTCTGCTGCTTGGAAACTGCCGCGGTATCCACCGTTGCGGCACGGCGACACCGCCCGAGGATGCGCACCGAAATCGGTCACCGCACTGCTTGGCAGCTGTGTGCGGCGTGGTGGCGGTCGGGGGAGGCTGGCGCCCTCACAGCGCCAGCACCAAGGGCGTGGCCTGGCGGATACACCCACCCCGCCAAATGGCGGCAGCCAGACCACGCCCGCAACTTCCCCCCTGCCGGACAACACCGTCAATCCAAACGACACCGAGCGCCTTCAGCTTGGCGATAGGGCTCCAGGCCGCAAACGTGCCGCAACCCTCGGCACGCGGAACCCAGTTCACCGCAGCGCTGGCGCACATCGCGCACGAATTCGACCTGGCGCCCGAGCCCGGCCACAGGCTCAAGGTGGCCGAGCAGATCAGCCTGGAATCGCACGGACTTCGACTGCACGTGACCCCGAGAGATCAGGTCGGGAAGTAGCGTTTCCGCGCTGAGGCGCCACGGTAGGCACGAACAGCGCGGCCCACGAAGGCTCGAAATCGCCTTCACTTCTACAGATTCCGGAAATACCCGCGAGTAACGCGACCCGATTATCTCAAGTAATTAGCCAATATCATTGCCGCACAGACGTTATCGCAGGTCAGAGGCGTTAGCAACTATAGCGAAACGGCGCTGATTCCTAGCAGGTTTTCACATACGTACGAGCTACTCACTTGACGAAAAGCGCGCTAGGTTTCGTGTCAGGCCGAACAAAAGTCCGCCCCCGGTCTGCTGGAACAGCCGGAGGCGGAGCGAGCCCACCTTCCCCGTGCATTCGTAGAAAGAGGTCTCGGCAATGACTGTAGTACTGCCGAATGGTCCACCGCTGCCCCCTGAGCCCGCCAACTGGTCGGGCCAGGCGCTCAGCCAAGCAGTGCGAGCGTCGACATGACCGCGCCGACCGGACCGTGGCTGCCTCTGCGGGCGCTGGTATTCCTGTGCGTGATGGTGGCCGCCGGCCTCACCGCTGGGCTGCTCGGCTACTGGGACATTCCCGACGCCGCGACCGCCACCCTCACAGGGATCATTTGCGCAGGTACCACGCTGATGTGGGTGATCACCGTGAACTGGCCCAATCTGCTCAGCATCCGCGGGGCCGTTCTCGTGGTGGTCGCGGTCTTCCTCGGGGTGGGGCTCGGCGTCCTGACCGTCATGGTGGTCCACGCATTGGGCGCGGGGATTGCCGCAGGCCTCTCCGTCTTCGGTAGTGCGTTAGTGGGCTTGGAAAAGATCGTCTATTAGATCGCCTGTGGTGCCACCCTCGCGCACATTCTGGCATCTGGTGCGCGGTCCGACGGAAAGCGCCGACCGGAACCATCCGCAGATCCCGGCCGGTGCTGCACCCTCGGGCTATCTCTTGTGCCTTCGGCTGAATTTCGCTCGGAGTTCTTCGAGTTCGGCCGGTGAGCGGTGCGCCATGATGGCCGTCGCCAGCCACGCGGTGGCCGGATGCTTGATCGCTGCCTTCTTCAGAACCTCCGGTACCGAGGAAGACTTGCCTGATCTCACCTCCTCGCATGCCCGCTGGTAGAGCTGTATTCCTTTGTTCCCCAGGATTGCGACGCTGGCCAGGGCGTAGGTCACCAAGTCCCTGCCATCGGGGATGTACCAACCCGGTGTGTTCACCGCGGTCACAACCCCGTACACGATGGCGGAGACGGCGACGGGGACGGCGATGATCCACATGATCGCCACGGCGGCCACCTGCCCGATGCTGCCGCCCCTGCGTTCGATCCAGCCTTTGACCCCTGAGGCCCCACGCGTGAATGCCACCGGCAGCCAGCGCTTTCCGCTGATCAGCCCGTCCAGTCTGGATCGGCGATGCACGTCGCCGCCGCGAGAACCACTATCATCACCAGCCTCTCCCTGGCAGGGGTCTCTACCAGGAGCTTTCTCCACTGGTGCCATCTCACACCGCCCGTCCTCGATCTCGGTTGCGGCGATCGCGCCGTCCCGGTCCTCCTTCGTCACGAAGGTCTCGAAGACATGCGGGGTATCCGCCCTTCCGGTGCGCAGCAGAGCCACGGCGGTGACCACCACCAACGCCATGATGAGAACGGCCGGGACGATGAATCCGTACGCAGCGATCTGCACCCAGGGAAGGCTCTTGACGGCGTCGGCCACGGCCGACCAGTTCACGATGCTCACCACCGTGTAGGCCGCCAGCACGCTGATCACCACCGACACGACGGAACCGTGCAGGCGAGTCGCCGAGGCCCATTGCACCAGTTCCCGGCGACGGCGGCGCTCACGGTGCCGTTTCGGGTGTCCGGACGTGCGTGGTGTTTCCGGGCGTGATGGCCGGGTGCGGGCCGGGCGACGCGGGGTGATCCCCGGCTCGGGGTCCGCGGCGGTGTCGTCACCGGTCTTTCCGAGCAGGGCCGCCCGGATGATCTCCCATTCGGCGTCGGCGTCTCCCCGGCCGTAGTGAGCGTCGAGGTGGTCGCCGATCCGGCCGAACGCCTCCGGGATGAAGTCGTCGGCCGCCGAAGCGTCCAGGGCCGCGCGCTCCTCGTGGTTGTTGTCGTTCTCCTTCTTGGTCATTTCTGTCCGTCTCCCTGCAAATCGGCCGGAACCACCGTCTCGGCCGGAGTGCGGTCGGTGTCCTGAAGCTTGTCCAAGATGCCCGCCGCCTTGATTTGGTCTTTCACGTGTTGCTCCATGGCCCGCAATCGATGCGGCGTCGTACCCAGATACGCGGCCACCGCGTCACGGTCCATACCGCTGCCCCAGAACAAGATCGCGCGGTCGAAGTACACCGGGGCCAGTTTCTCCAGGGCCAGTGTCCAAAACTGTTCCAGCGCAATCCCGTCGAGAACCCGGTCGGTGAAGTCGATGTGATCGGCCGGATTGCTCCTCACCAGCGTGAGGGAGACGTCGGCCGGGTCGTAGTCCTCCAACGCGATCTCCTGGTTCACCCGCTTGCGCTTGTGCATGAGGAAGTTTCGGGTTGCCGCCGTCACCAGGATTCCGAAGATCTGCGGGTCCTCGGCGGCCAATAGTTCCTCGCCGTATGTCTTGACGCAGTTGATGACGGCGTCGGTGAGGCAGGTAGTGATCAGCTCCGGGTCCGCGCCCGTACGCGCCTGCACGACCCGCCGGACAGGGTCACGGTGCTTGCGGAACATCGCCTCGACCAGGACACACTGCTCCGGGGTGAGGTTCACCGTCTCCTGCTCGGTGGGCGGTTTCTTCGCGGGTTTGCCACGACCGAGTTTGCGGGCCATCGTCAGCGCGCCTCCGGATCCAGTTCCGAGATCGGATCAGCCGCCGGATTCGAGGGCGGCGGGCCGAGAACGGATCCGACCGTAGGCCCGTAATGGGGCTGAACACGGCCGGTTTCGGTGATCTGCACCCGACCGATCCGCCCGCAGCGTGCGCGTCGGGATATCGAGGAGGTGCGCTGGGATACACCGCGTGCGTGACCCGCGAGGGCGGGGACGGGGACGCGCGGCACCAGGCGCAGGGGCCTCCGTTCGGGGATGTCGGCCGGCAGGTGCCCGGCCCTTGATGATGCGACTGTCATACCAGCTAGATGCACGCAGCCCCGGCAAGCGCAGAAACAGCAGGCAGGGGCGTATATCGCGGCACAGAATCGGCCCGGACACCTCCTTGCGGGAGATGGTCCAGGCCTTGGACGCTGGGAGCTATCGGTGGTGCTTGCCGCGGCCGCTGCCACCGCGGGGGGTCTTGCTGAATTTGACCCTGATCTCGCCGGAGAATCCCGATGTCCACACCGCGCGGACAATGCGCACCGAGGTGGCGGCGGTGTACACCACGGCGCCGCCGAACAGCGCCCAGTTGGAGGCGACGGTGACGGTGGGCAGCTCCACCACCATGTGGGTGAGCACGCTGGTGGCCATAGTGCCGCCGGCCGTGATCTGGCCGTGCCGCGCCAGGCACACGATCCACGACTCGGGTGCCGGGTCGGCAGGAAGATTCTGGTCTGCGGGAAAGCAAAAGGTAGCCATACCCGGTTAGATGCATTTGCTCGGCTACCCGCAGGAATCCCAGGTCAGGTGTTTCAGCGGCCCAGGTCGCTGGCCGGGCGGGCGGTTCCGGTGGGTTTGGCCGCGCTGCCATGTGGGAGGCGGATCTGGATGCGGCCGGGGTCGGCTTGCCACACGTCGACCCGGCTGGTGCGCCAGGCATTGATCAGTTTTCCGGCGCGCTGTTCGAAATCGGATTTGTCGATACCGATCACGGTGGACACGTCGAATTCGAGCAGGATCTCCCCCGGCCTGATGGTGGTCGCGACGATGGGGGGAATGCGGACCGGGGCCTGGCCGCCGCCCTTCCTCCGGGAGTGGGCCTGCGGGTCGAATTCGTACAGGCGCAGCTTGCGCGCGGTGCGCGGCCAGGTGCGGCGGATGCGGGCAGCGGCCCGGATGGCCTTGCGGCGCTGTGTGTCTCGGGTCCGCCAGTAGTCGAGCCCGAATCCGAGTGAGTGGATCTGCCACACCAGCACGAACACCACCGGCAATACGATCCAGATCCATACCGGTCCGAGTGCCATGGGTCTGCCCCCTTCTATTCAGCCGGTCACCCGGTAGTTGGCCAGTCTCCAGCCGTGTTCGGTGGAGGTCATCGACGCGGCGATCTTCAGCACGCGCCAGCGGGTGCTGGTGCCGTCGGTGTGCTGCACCATCTGGGTCACGGTGGCGGTGACCAGGCATTCCCCGCGCTCGGGGGCGCTGGAGCCGTCGATGTTCACCAAGGCGGTCACGATGTCGCCGGCCGCGCGCCAGGATTCCCACTCTGCTGGCGGCCGCACGGCGCTGCCGGTGACCGGGACCGAGGCGTCGGCCAGCATCTGCCCGGCCAGCCACGGTTTGGCACGCACCAGGCCCTGGCCCGAGCTCACATCGGTGGCAGGTTGCCAGGAGAACGTCGCCTTCAGTCCGCCGCGGGCGGCGGTGGCGGGGTCGGCGCCCTCGGGCTGAGGGCCGAGCACCCCGAATTCCCCGTCCCCGTGGCCGTGTGGATCCTCGGGGCCGGTGTCGCGGCCGCCGATCAGCAGCGCCACCACCAGCGCGGAAGCGACCGCGATCACCACGGCGGCCGCCAGCGCCAGGCGGGTTCTCGGGGAGCGGGTCATGGTCGGGCGGGTCCTTTCAGCTCATCACGCGCGCGAAGTCGCGTTCGTAGGCCAGGATCTTGTCCACGTACGGGCGGGTCTGGGTTTGATAGTCCGAGTGTCCGGTGGGGAAGCCTCCGGAACGCTGCACCGCACCGGTGCCCGCGTTGTAGGCCGCCAGATACAGTTCGCGCCGGTCGGGCACGTCGGCCACGGTGCCGTCGGCGATCCACCCGTCGACGGCGGCCGCCGCGGAACACATGTACTTGCCTTGGGCCATGATCGCGTCGCCCACGTCGTAGGGGCTGATCCGCCCATTGCCGTCGGAGTCTTCGCCGTAGCTGGGCCAGGTGCCGGGCATGAACTGGGCCACGCCCTCGGCACCGGCGGAAGACACGGCGCTGGCGTTGAATCCGGATTCCTGCATGCCCTGGGCTGCGAGCAGGGACGCCGAGATCTGCGGGCACAGCTGCCCGGCCCTGCGGTACCACGGCTCGAGCTCGGCCGGCACGCTCCCCGCGGCCAGGTTGTCGCCTCCGCCGAAGGTCCCCGGCTGTGTGGTGCCGCAGCCCGTGGTGGTGGCGGGGGTGCTGGTCGCGGGCGGGGCGGAGGTGGTGGTGGCCGCGTCGGCGGCCAGCCCGGTGTCCGGTGTGGTGGTCACCGTGGGGGCCGGGGTGGTGGCGGGCGAACGGCCGGATCCGGGCTGGACGGCATCGGCCAGCCAGGGCAGCGGGTCGATGACGCTGGTGCCCCAGGCGCCGTCCCACACCTCGAAATGCAGGTGCGGGCCGGTGGATCCGCCGTTGCTGCCGACCAGCGCGATCTGCTGGCCGGCGCTGACCTGGTCACCGACCTGCACCGGGGTGCCGTCGGCGTAGACCAGGCCGTCGTCCCACATGTGCCCGTACACCGTGGTGTAGGCGTGCCCGGACAGGTTGTGGCTGAGGACGATCCACCTGCCGAAGCCCGACGCGGGGCCGGCCTCGGTGACCAGGCCGTCAGCGGCGGCGTAGATGGGGGTGCCGTCCGCGGCGGCCATGTCCACACCTTGGTGCGCGCCGCCGCGGGTGCCGAAGTAGTCGGAGAACGTATAGGTTCCCTCGCGCATCGGCCAGGCCTTCGACCCTGGCGGCAACGCCCCGGTGCCGCCGCTGGTGGTCGATGTGGTTGGCGGGCAGCTGGTTTCGTCGTCGCCGGTCATCATGGTGAGCAGTAGCAGCGGCAGCGCCAGGACCAGGGCGGCCACCGCGGCCACCGCGCCGGTGCGGGCGCTGGTGTTCACCCGCCGGCCTCCAGGCCGGGTTCGGCGTCGTGCAGCCGTTCGACCAGTGTCCGGTTGTAGGTGCGGGAATCGGTGAGCTGCTGCTGTAGCTCGGCGATCTTGCGGTGTAGGTCCGCGGCATTGGTCACGGTGGCCGGCCCGGCAGCCGCGGTAACCCAGTTCATCACCGAATTGGCGTGCACGCCGATGTCATCGGCGACCGCGCGCGCCGCCTTCGACCGCGACATGCCGCCGCTGCACAAGGCAAGGACTCGGTCCACCGCGTCCTTGCGCACCTCGGCATTGACCACGCGGTAGCGGCGCTCGGATGTCACGATGTCCTCCTGTCTGCGGTGGTCCGGACACCGAATTCGGCGAACCGGGCCGAGGTGGCGTTGATGCCCGAGCGTTCCTCGGTGGGGGTTTGCTTCAGGTAGAAGGGGATGCCGGGTTGGCGGTCTTCGCCGATCTTCAGCAGGAATTTGCCGGTGCCCGGCGCCACCGCCCTGTCGCGCGGATCGTCCTGGGCCGCATCGGTTTCGGCGTCGGCATCGAGGATGCGGCGGCGTACGGGTTCGCCGGTGAGCGATTGCGGAGCGGACCAGCCGGTGACCATTGCCTGTTCGGCGGCGGTGAACGGGCACACGCTGTCCAGGCGGCGCAGCTCCTCGGCGGGCAGCGCGCCGAAGACCTTGGCGCGGGCACGCTCGAGGAAGCCCAGGGCCTTGGAGATGGCGGCCTCCGAGCCGAGGGATTGCAGGTCCTTGATGGTGTGGCTGATCATGATCAGCGCCGTGGCGATGGCGCGCTGGAGGCGGGTCAGCTCGTCGACGCGGTCGATCATGAAGTCCCCCAGGGCCAGAACCTGCCATAGCTCGTCCATGACTACCTGGAAATACTGCTGTTTGGCCAGGCCCACGTCGGCCAGCAGGTTCGCCGCGTCGATGGCGCCGAAGCCTTGGGACCAGCTGGCCAGCATCACCGCGGCTTTGAGTTTCTTGTCGCTGGTGGCGATGTGGGACACGTCCACGCACACCCCGATGCGGTCCAGGTCGAACTGCACGGTGGTCTGTCCGTTGAACACGCTGCCGAAGTTGCCTTGGGTCAGGGCGCGCAGGCTGCGCAGCAGGTGCACGATCGCGGCCTGATAGTCGGTGTCGTCGCGGGCGGCGGCGTCCAGGCGCAGTTCCTCTCCGCCGGCGGCGATGACCTCGGCCAGGTCATCGAAGATCGGCGGCGCGCCGAGGGTGAATCCGCGACCGCCCTCGGTGTACGGCCGGTAGAGGATGCGCAGGGCGGTGGAGATCAAGGTGTCTTCGAAGTCCTTGATGCGTTCACCGCGCACCAGTTCGATGAGTCCGCCGATGAGATTTGTTTGGCGGGCACGGATCTCGGTGCGCAGGATCTCGGCGTGCGTGGTAGCGCCGGCGTCCTCGAGCTGGGCCAGGGCGCGGCCCATGGTTCCCGGATCCAAGGGGTTGAGCTTGCCGTGCCCGTATCCCAGGTCGATGACCTGTCCGCCGCACCCGGCGATCACGCTGCGGTAGTCGGGTTTCACGTCCGCGAGTACCAGCGGTTTGATGCCCTGGGCGATGCCGCCGAGGACCAGGCGCCGCACGAACGTGGATTTGCCGAAGCCGTTGAGGCCCAGCACGAACAGGCTCGGGGCGGTGATGTAGTTGCCGCGCTGGAACCAGTTCATGGGGTCGAAACACACCGGTTCGCCGGTGTCGAGATGCCAGCCCAGTGGGGTGCCCAGCACGGGGGCGCCGGCGCCCACGGCCCAGGGCCACAGTCCGGCGACCTGGGCGGTGGTGCCCCGGTATTCGACGGGGCGGGCCGCGACGCCGCGGCCGCCGCCGGGGCCGGTGTATCCGGCGGTGGTCAGCGTGGGCACGTGCGTCTTGCGGTGGGTGCCTGCGGGTTTGGGGGCGGCCATTGCGCCGGTGGTGCGGCGGTGCAGGGCGCGACGGCGGTTGTCGTCGGTTTGGAGTTTGAATCGCGCCAGCGCGGCGGCCAAGGGGTGGCCGTGGGCGGCGCGGGCTTCGAGTTGTTCGCGCTCGTGCTCGCTGAGCAGTGCGGTGCCGAACTTGTCCCGCTTGGCCTTCTTGGGCCGGGGTTTGGGTTGGGGTTTGCCGCCGCTGCTCAGTGGCCGTTGGCGGCGGGTGGTCGTGGTGGTCATGCCGACACCGCCCGCGGGATGGTCGCCATCTCCGGCAGCAGCACCCCCAGGCCGAGTCCGGAGGCGAACGCGGCGGCCTGGTAGCGGTAGCAGCGGCGGATCTTCAGCCGGCTTTGCAGGCCCAGGTCCTTGGTGATCGCTTCCAGGCTGGGCACATCGCGGCCGTTGTCGGGCTCGGTCACGGTGATCAGCGCGGCGAAGCGGGTCACGCCGTGGCCGCGGGCCTGCTCGTCGCGCGCCTCCTCGGCGGCTTCGATGCGCACGGCGGTGTGGGCGCTGCCGAGGTTGGAACGGCTGGCGTTCTGCGCGGTCAGGGCGTCGCGGAAGTCATCGTTCACGATCTGGGTGGCATCCCCTGCCGAGTGCGGCCGGTACACCAAGGCCACCCGCTTGCGTGGCACCTCCAGCGACGGTTCCAGCAACCGTTGCAGCACGCGCTCGCGCACGTTGCCTTCCGGGGCGAGCTCCATCTCCCACGTCACGCTGGTGACCCCGTCGTGCCACAAGTCGCCCCGGTGTTCCTCATACGACACCGGGCCCGCGTCGGCCCACGAAATACCGTGCGGTTCACCGCGTTCGGCGGCGGCCTCCAGATCCGATTCCGAGGCAGGATCCCAGGCCCGGCGGACCAGCGCGATCACTTCGCTCGCGTCCATCGGGCGGGCCTTGACCCCGGCCTCTCCCAGCGCGGTGATGATGCCCGGCAGCCGGCGGCCGATCTCCACCGCCTGCTCCTGCGGATTCTTGCGGCGCTCGGGGGTGGCGGCCCGGAAGGTGACCGAGAACCAAGATTCCTGGCGCACCGTGTCGCTCGGGAGTTCGTCCACCAGTTCGTCCATCACCGCGCGCGCCATCTCCGGCGCATCCGGATGCGTCAGGTAGGCGGCCTCGGCCGCCAGGCTGTTGCCGGTTTCGGGCACCGAGTCGTTGACCGCCCACAGCGCCTCGATGTCGGGCTGGCCGCCCAGGCTCGCGAGCAGCTGCCCCCACGAGGCGACCCACAGGTTGATCATGTCCTGGTCGACGGCGCGGGCGCCCTGGGGCCAGGCCCGCAACACCACGGTGTAGAGGTCGAAGTCGCGGAAGTGGACCATGCCGAAGGGCTGGCCATCGGCGGAGATGAACTCCTGCAACCGTGCGGCGGCCATGAGGCCGGGCAACCGGCACGATCCCAGGAAGCTGTACACCCCTGCCCTGTAGACGTTTTCGCGCTTCCAGACAGCGCGCCACCATTGCGCCACGATCAGTCCCCTCTCGTATCCCGACTGGCCGCCGGTCTGCCAGACCGCCGGAATCAACATCAGCGCCGCCACCCCGGCCACCACCAGCCCGGCCTTGGTGCCGGCGACCACGATCACCAGCAGGGTCAGCACCACGGCCGTGAACACGGCGACGGTGGACCACCAGGTCATGCCGAACATGCCTTCTCGGCGCGGGCGGACCCACATGCCATAGGTGCGGTCCTCGGCCGGCGTCGGTGCGGTCATCGCGAGCCTCCTGCCTGTGCGGCGATGGTGAGCGCCATCGCGATCCCTGCCAGACCGGCCGCGCCCAGCACCAGCGAGGACCGCCAGACCGCTTGCGCGGCAACGGGGCTGGAGATTGCCGTGCTGGCGATGGCGGCACCGGCGGCCGCCGAGAGCACCAGCAGCTGCGCAAGCAGCCACCACCGCACGTGATCGAATCCGGGGTGGCCGATCAGGCGCGCACTGACCACTTCGTGTACCAGGGCGCCGGTGCCGAACTGCCCCAGCGCCAGCACCGACCTGGCGACCACGGGCGGCTTCATCGCGGCACCACCGCACGGCGGGCGCCGGTGGGGCGCGGGGCCGGGGTGCGGGCGTTGCCCTGCGGGGAGGCGGCCGCGTCGACCTGGGCGTGGGCGGCACGCACCCCCTTGCCGATGGTGTGGGCGGCCACCATGCCCGCGCCGAGCGCGGCACCGGCCGGACCGACCGACCGCCCACCACGCGCGGCGCTGCCTGCGGACGCGCCCGCCCGGCCGGGAGCACCGGGGCGGCCCGGAGCACCGGCGGGTCCACGTGGCCCGGTCGGGCCGGGCCGCGGGGCCGAGCCGGCCCCGGTGGGCGGGGTGCCGCCGCCGGAACCGCCTGGTGCTGCCGGGGTGCGCACCCGGCCGCCGCCGCGGGAGTCCGCCGCGCCGGAGGGCCGGCGCCCGCGCGCCATCATCGCCCCGGCCACCATGGCGCTGCCCAGGCCGCCGCCGGACTTGGAGGCGGCCAACGCGACCGGGGAGGCCAGCCGCATCACCGCGGGCAGCACCATGGCGACGCTGCACAGCAGCACCAGCCCGACCAGGGCACGCTGGGCGGTGTCGGAGTCGGGCACCGTTCCGGCGTCCATCGAGGTGCCGGCGTCTCCGGCGACGGTGAACGCGATCAGGTACACGATCGCCGCGACCGGCTTCCAGAGCACGAACGCGATGGTCCAGGCCAACAATCTGCGGTAGAAGGCATTGCCCATCTCGAAACCGGATCCGGCGGCCGCCATCGGCATGATGCCGACCACGATGATCAGAAACCCCTGCCGGATGATCGCGAAAACGATCTGGGCGAAAGCGCCCAAGATGCCGAGGATGGCAATGACCAGGATCAGGCCCGGCGCAAATGCTTGCAGCGCTGAGGTTTTCACCATCAGTTCGCCGATGTTCTGTTTCTCCCCGTCGGTGACTTCCGAGATCACCCAGGAGGAGAACCCGTCGGAGGCCTTGGTGGCGGCCACGATCACCGCCGAGAATCCCCCGGCGGCCACCACGGTGCGGACCAGCACCCAGAACGACTCTTCAGCATGTTCGGCGGCCGCCGAGCGGCGGGCCATCGCCAGTTTGGTGGCGCAGTAGATGATGCTGGCCATCAGCAGATAGATCTGGATGTAGAAGGTGTAGTCCCGGATCTTGGCGAACAGGCCCGGCGAATCGGCGATCTTCTCGTTCGGGATCTTCATCCAGAACGTCATCGACATCACCAGCACTTGGCCCAGGCCCGACAGGATCGAGTCCACGGCCTTGCCGAATGTGGAGTCCCACATCTGGTCTTTCGCGGCGGCCACCGCGTCGCCGGGGTGGGTGCCGACGTTGGCCAGATCGCAGCCGGTGCCCAGGATGTCGCCCAGGCTCGGCGCGAATGGCAGGTTGATGCCGTCCAGGCTCTGCTGGAGTTCGTCGCAGGTGTCGGCGAAGCCGTAATTGCCGCCGCTGTCGTCGGTTTGTGCCACGGCCGAGGGGGCGGCGACCAGGACCAGCGTCAGCAGCATCACCAGCAGCGCCAGGGCGCGGCGGGTGCGGGTGCCGGCGGGTCTGCTCACCATGGTGTCCACCCCGTCAGCGACGGCACTTTCTCCTGCGGCAGCTCCCCTTCCCCCGGCGGCGGGCGGCGGCGCCAGGTGCCGTCCCACACCATCGCCACCTCGCTGGACAGCCATTGGGCGGCGCCGACCTTGTCGGCGCGGGCGCGGGTGGCCAGGCGCACCGTGCACAGGTCATCGGCGTAGCTCGAGATCTTGAAGGCGTCGAAGGCGATCATCCAGCGGGTGACGTTCTCCGGGGCGACGGCGGGCAGCTTCCCGGCGGCCAGGGCCTTGTCGTAGGTGGCCATCTGCGCCGGGGTCAAGGCCATGAGCCGCTCGCGCAGCAGGCGGTTGTCCGGGCGCGCGAGCTCCTGATACAGCACGTACACCGCGGCGAGTGCGCAGCCCTGCGGGGTGTGCGACCAGCCGGTGGCCAGTCCGTCCACGATCCGGGTCGGGCCGTCGGAGGTGGAGAACGGCACCACGGCGCCGTAGACGCGCTGCCAGCCGCCTTTACCCTGGGTGCCGTCCGGGGCGGCGGTCAGCCAGTCCCCGTCCGCCGGGGTGTGCGGGGTGCCGGTCTGCGGAAGTACTTGCCCCGCAGGGTTGTTCGGGATGTCCACGCGGCGCCCGAAGTCGTCCACGCCGGGGGTGGCGAATCCGGAGGCCTCCGGGTTCGCCGAGGGCGCCACACCGGCGGTGGTCTGAGAAGTCTGCGCGCCGCCGGTGGGTTCGTCGCCGGTATCTCGGCCGAACACCACCACGGCGCCGGCGATGAGCACCAGGGCCACGACCACCAGGGCCAGGATCAGGGACACCTGTCCTCGGCGGCCGGGCTCGGTGTCGGGTTCGGTTGCGGGGGTGGGATTCTCGCTCATCGTGGCGGCTCCAATCGAACGATGTCGCCCGGCAGCTCCGGGATCGCGGTCACTACAGCGATCTTGGCGGCCGGATCGGGCAATTCCAGGCGCCAATCGCCGTACTGCCACACCACGACGGCGGAATTGGCCGAGAGCGAATCGTCGGGATAGCGGCTGTAGACGGTGATCTCGCTGCGGTCGTCGCCGTAGCTGGTGATCTTGTAGCCGAGGATCGTGGGTACGTATTGGGGGTCGGCGGGGCCGGTGATCGAGTACTGGGACCGTGACAGCACGAATTCGTCCTTGCCGGCGTTGGACACCAGCACGGTGTAGGCGACCAGCGGCCAGCGGCCGTCCGGGGCGATCGAGATCCGCACGGTGTGCTGGATGGCGGCCAACCCCGCGCCCTGTGGGGTGTGGCTGTAGCCGCTGGCGGCGTCGGTGCTGGTCTCGGCCGGGCCGTCGGTGGCCGAGATCGGCAGCACGACCCCCTGCCAGGACTCCCACCGCACCGCCGCCGGCGGCCGGGACGGATCCGGCGCGGGCGTGGTGGTGGTGCCGGTGCTGGTCGTGTCGTCGCGGCTGCAACTGCATCCGGCGGCGATCAGCAGCGCGGCTGCTACCGCGAGGATGCGGCCGCCGCGGGTGAAATGTCGGATCACCGCGGACCCCTTTCGTGAGTGCGTGCAATGGGGCGGGCTGGGTTCAGCCGAGAATCGCGGTGGCGATGCCCGCGCAGCCCGAGGCCACGGCCGCGCCCAGGACATTGAGAACCACCGAGGCGGTGGCATCGGTGAGCCGGTCTTCCCCGCCGCGCCAGTACATGAAGAACCGGGCCGAGGCGACGAGCAGCCAGATCAGGCACACGATCAGCGCGCCCCCGAGGAACCATCGCAGCAGCTGCTCGATGGGCTCTTTCACCTCATCGGGCAACGATTTCTGCGCGAGCATGATCATGGCGGCCGCCTATTGGGTGACGGCGTTGATGATCTGGCTGGCGGACACGCAGAACACCGCGCCGGCCATGGCGCCGACGATGTGTTTGGGCGATTCCATGCCGCTGCCGTTCCATTTCTCCCACCCGAATTTGCCGCCGGCGTAGGCGATGCACAGTGCCGCGCTGAGCAGGAAGGCCCACATGGCGTAGCGGCCGATGCGGTACAACCGGTCAGCGACCGGGGGGTTCTCGGGGGTGAGGGTGTCGACCGCCAGCCACGAGGTGGCCGTGTCGTAGAGGGTGTAAGCGATCATTGCTCTGGCCTTTCTGGATGAACGGAAGGTGCTGCGGCGGAACCGATCCGCCCGGTCCTACTGCGGTGAAGCGCATAGATCAGGCCGAAAACAGGTGCGGCACCGACCAGTACGAGGAATCCGCCACCGACATAGGTCAGGAACTCGCGCAGGTCGATCGCAGTGGGCGGCGGCGCGCAGATGCATTCGATGGCCAGCGCTGTGGCGGGGTTCACGGTGTGTCCTCGGGGTCGGCGGCCGCGCCGTAGACAGCGGTGCGGGCGGCGCTGATCAGGGCGTCCCCGAGCTCGCGCACGGCCGCGTGCGGGTCCGGTCCTTTGGCCGGGGGTTCGTCGTCGGGGGTCCAGACGGGCAGATCGGCGATGCGGGTGGTGGGCCAGTCGCTGCGCCAGCCCACCCGCCACACGGCGGGGGCGGCCACCTCGATGACCTGGAGGTAGCGGTCCACGACGGGCGGGATCTTGCCCGGGGAGTGGGCCACGGTGATCAGGCCGAGCAGATGCGCGCGCTTGCCGGCCATGCCGCAATGCCATTGCCGCAGCAGATCGTGGGCGCGGGTCAGGCCTTCGATGGTCTCTTTGGCCACCACGACCACGAACGGCGATTCGTCTTCGAGCACCGCCGGCCATGAGCGCGCGCAGTCACCGGCCGGGGCCAGGACCTGGGCCAGGGTGCTGACGCCGGCGCCGCCGTGGGCGCCCAGCAGCCACACCAGCGGATCCACCGCCTTGGTGTGGGTGACCCGGCGATGCCACAGCGGGGCGCGGCGCTCCGGGTCCGGCGGCACCGCGGTGAAGTTCAGCGCCTGTTTGCGCGCGGCCTCGAGCGAGCGGCGGCGCCGGCGGGGGCGCAGGCGGTGGGCAGTGGGGCCGACAACCGATGCCAGATCCTGATCCACCGCCGAGATCTCGGTGTTCTTAGGCGTTACCAACATTGGGCTGTCACCTCCTCGAGGTCGGGGGTCCGGATCGGGGCGTTCAGTAGGGCTGCGGGGTCGTGGTGACCGGGACCGCGCTGGTCGGCGCCGAACTGGTCGGCGCCGAACTGGTCGACGGCACCGAGGTCACCGGCGCCGAAGTCGCGGGGGCCGTGGTGGCGGGCGCCGGATTCACGGCCGCGCCGGTGGAGCTCACCGGCGCGCTGCTGGGGGCGGGCTGGACTCCGGCGATGTCGGCGGCGGCCGCGGCGAACCAGTCCGCCACCCAGGTGGTGGCGGTCTCGCCGGTGGGGGTGATCGGGTCGGACTGATAGGACCCGTGCCGGGTGATCACGTCGGAGTACTTCACCCAGGTCGTCGCCGACAGCAGATCTTGGTTGTCGGAGATGTTGGTGATGAACGCCTGGAATGTCTCTGTGATCCACCGGATTCCGGTGGAGATGGGCACCAGTTCGCTCAGTGCGGTGGCCAGCTTGGCGCCGAAGACGGCCAGGCCCGCAATGGGATTGGCCAGTCCGGCGGTGCCGATCTCGGCGATATTGGAGGCGGTCAGCATCGACTTGGCCACGGTCCCGACGGCATTGAGGGCGATGGTGCCGATCTTCAGCACCGCTTTGAGCGCGCCGGACACATCCACCGGGGTGTTCGGGTCCGAGGCCTCGGCCAGGCGCTGGCTGATGGACTTCTTCGGCGAATAGCTCAGCCCCGACAACGTGCTGCCGGAGACATCGTTGTTCACCACCGAGGTGAAGGTCTTGATGCTGGTCTGCGCCAGGGACGTGGCGATATTGGCCAGCGCCTGGATGGGGTCGCCGGGATTCTGAACACTGGCGGCCACCTGCGCGACCGCCCGCAGCAACGGCGCGTTGTCGGGGGCGTCGCACGACAGATCCCCGCCGGTGCAGAACGACACGACGCGCCCGACCAGCTTGCCGAAATCCGCGGGCTGCTCGGTGGATCCACCGATGCCCGCACCGGCGGGCGGGATCGGATTCACTGCGGCGATGGCGGCCACAGCGTCCCCGGAGGTGCCGGGCATCGCCTCGGGGCGGTTGGCGTTCCCCGCGCCGGGGAAGGTGGTCGCGCCGGCGGTGCGGGTGGGGTCACCGAACAGCGCCACTCCGGCGATCTTGTCGACCGGGACCGGGCCGTTCCCGCCGCCGATGGCCTGAGCCAGCAGCGAAATCACATGCGCACCTTGGGAATAGCCGACCAGGCCCACCGCCGAGTCCTTGCACTGGGACACGAATTCACTCAGTCGGGTCTTGGCCTTGTCCACGGCCTTGGTCACCGACTGGGCATACGTCGCGGACGTGCCTCCCGCCACGAATCCACCGAATGAGGCGTCGTAGGCGAGATATTCGCGTTGCACGTGGGTGCCGGAGGCGTCGGCCTTGGCCAGCAGCGGCGTGAAAACAGTGCTGAGGAAACCGGTGTCGTCGGTCGGGGACGCGTTCGGTGAGGACTGGCCGGTGCCCTGCACGCCGAGGGTGAACAGTGCCGGGCAATCGGCGGACTGCGCGGTGGCGGTGGTGGCGGGCACCGACAGCAGCACCGCGACGGTGGCGGCCGCGGTGGTCGCGACGGTGGCGGCGCGCAGCGGGTGGCGGAATGTGCTCATTGCAGGTCTCCCAACAAGAGGCGGAATGTGGTGCGGGTCGCCCCGGCCAACTTGTCCCAGGTGACGAGTTGCCCGGCGGCCAGGTGCGAGTCGAACGGAACGCAGGTCACGGTGCGCACCCAGGAACCGATCCAGGCCCGCACATGCGCGAGTGCGGCCTGGCCGGTGCCGGGGTTCTGCTCGGTGATCGCGATGACCACCCGCGAGACCAGGAATTCGCCGAAGTGGTCATCGAGCCAGCTCAACGCGGGTTTCAGTTTGTTGATGGCGTCGGGGCGGGCGGTGGTGACCAGCAGCAGGGCGATACGCGGATCGGCCAACAGCGGCGCGATCCCACGATTGGCGACCGGGGCGCCGGCGTCATAGAGCGGCAACGCCCCGGCCTGGGTGAGGTGCGTGTGCACCGAAGAAAAGGTTTCGCGCCGCGGCAGCGGGTCGGCGGTGCGCGGCAGCACGAAGACGCCGGTGGAGGTCATGCCGCTGCAATCGGCCACGGCGGAAGGGAGTTCGGGGTGCGGGGTGTTCAGCCACGATTGCAGGGTGGCGATCGGGGCGTGCGCGTCGGCGCCCCGGATGGCCAGATCCCCACCGAACGCGGTGGCGTCCACGCACACCGGATCGGCCTCGGCCTCGGCGCGGTTGGCGGCTGCGGCGGCCAGGCCCAGGGTGGTGACGGTGGTGCCGGCGCCGCCGCACGTGCCGAGCACCAGAACGGCCGGCAGTTCGGTGCGCACCAGGGATTTGACCGCGGTGCCGCGCACGGGCACCAGGTCGGTCGGCGCGCCGGGCGGGGCCGGCGCGGTGAGCACGGCCGCCTCCGCGGCGCCGGTCAGGGTGTCGGGGTCGATGCGCAGCATTTACGAACCTCCCGCCGTGATGGACGTGATGAGGTAACGGCCGTCGGGCTGGCGCGCGGTGAGCACGGTCTGCGCCCACTGGGCGGCCGGATTGCGTTGCGCGACCTGCACATTCCAGCGGTCCGGCCCGGCCGGGGTGATGGTGACGCAGTACTGGGTGCCGGCGGGGATGGCGTCGACGGCCGCGCGGGTCGCCTCCGGGGAGGCGGCCACCGCGTCGGGGGCCAGGACGCTGCGCACCAGCTCCGGATCGCGCAGCACGTACATGGCGTGTTGCTGGAGCAGGATCACCCCGGCCGCGCTGGTGGTGTCACCCGCGCCGTTGCCGATGATCTGGGCGGCCGAGGTGGTGGGGGCGCACCAGGAAGGTGCGGGCGTGGTCCCGGCCACCGTCACCGTTGACGGTGGTGGCGGGGCCACGCCCGCGGTGCTGGCGCTGTGTGAGAGCGCCAGCCATCCCCCGACCACCACCGCGCCGCATGCAGCTGCCGAGCATGCGGCCCATGCGGTGCGCATCATCAGGCGGTGTCGCCGTGCCGCCTGGGCGCGCTCGCGCATCGTGGCAGTGATCGGTGCCATGGGGTCGTCATCGACGAATCCCACGAGTTCCGGTGCCTCGGTGGTGGTCTCGGTACCCGGAGCGGACTCCGGAAGCGGGTCGGTATCCGGAGGTGGGGCGCCGAGCCAGCCGCGCCATCCGGGAGCGGCCGCGGGCGCGGCGCTCTCGGGCTGCGGCGCTGGCCCCGGCTCCGGCGGGGCCGGCCACTCGGGCAGCTGCTGCTGCGAGTCGAGGGTGTCGGCCATGTGCTCCACCTCCTGCCGTGGGATCCGGGGTGTGTCAGTGCCCGCCGAGGGCGGCTTGGGCGGCGCCCATGAGGTCGGACAGCGGGCCGGGTGGCATCGGCGGCATGGCGTCCACGGCGTCCGACAGCGACGAAATGACCTGCGCGGCTTCGGGACTGGTGGCGGCCACCTGGTCCACGGCCGCGCTGACCTGGGTCACGATCGGTTCACCGATCACCGGCGCGGCCACCTCGATGACCGGGGCGGGCATCGGCGCGGGCGCGGCCACCGGCGCGGCCGGGAGCGGGGCGGTGTCGATGAGCGGTTCGAGGGTGGGCACTTCGGCGGTGTGCGGGCCGGAGCCGACCGCGTCGCCGATGAGGCCTCCGGCGGTTCCGGCGGCCGCGCCACCCACGACGGTGGCGGGGATGCCGAGCACGGCCGCGCCGATCGCGGCTCCGGCCACCGCACCGATCGCGGTACCGACCACACCGGAGGTGACGGTGCCCAGGACCGGGACGGGAATCACGGTGCCGATCGCCGCGCCCGCGATGCCGCCGATGGTGCCGCCGATCAGCGCGCCACCGATACCGCCCACCACGGTGGCGGGGACTCCGGCACCGGCGGCTCCGACGGCTACGCCGGTGACGGCTCCGGCGATGGCCGAGGCGGCGCGGCGGTCGGATTCCTCCCGGGAGAAACCCATTCCGTCGTAGGCGGCGGCCACCTGCCACTCGATCATGTCGACGTAGCCCTGCGCCTTGCGCACCGTCACCGGGTCGGTGCCCGCGGGCACGTCGAACGTGGCTTCGCCGAAACGGAATTTGCCCTGCTCCCACAGCGCGGGCGGAGCGGGTTCGGGGTCGGCGGCGGTCTCCACCTCGGGGGAGGCCTCGGGGGCGATGACGGTCTGGATCTGCGGCTGCTGATGCTGCGGGCGCGGCCGCGCCGGGGCCGGGATCACCTGTTCGGCGTCGGGCACCCACTGCACCGGATTGGCCGGCGGGGCCGGGGCGGCGGGTTCGACGGTGAGGGCGGGGTGGCCGGGATCGGGCGCGGCAATGCCGGGCTGCCCGGCCGGGGCGGCGTGGGCGGCGCCGGTGCCGAGCGCGATCGCCAACGGAAGCGCGGTCAGCGTCAGGGCGGTCTTGCGTGTGGGGGTGGCGGCCATGGCAGTGCCATCCTTTCGGGCCAGGAGATGGGCGAGAATCACCGAACGCGTGGAAGGTGCTGTGAGATACCAACATTCGAGAAGCGACGAACGGCGGGCAGCGATTTCGCGGGCGTACTCGGCGAGCTCGCCTCGGATCTGCACGGTCACGGCGTCCACCTCCCGCGTGCGCGTCCGGTGATCGCGGTGGGGTGATCGGACGCGACAGGCCAGGTGCGGCCGACGGAGACGCAGGGCCGGCGACGCCGTTGCGGCCCGCCGAGGCGGCGGTTCACCAGGCCCAGCTCGGTGGCCGAGCAGTCGAACAACTCTTCCAGGGCCATGCGGGTCTGTTTGGCGGGCCAGCTGATCAGGCCGCGCTCGAGGCGGCTGATGTAGTCGGCGTCGATGCCGGTTGTGGTGTGAGACGTGTGCTGGATGCAGCGGGCGATCGCCTCGGCCAGTTCGGCTTGCGTCCAGCCTCGGGCCATACGCGCGGCGGCCAGCAGATTCACCGAGGGAGTAGTCATGGCCGGACCCCTTCCCGTTCGCCTTTCCCTGCTGGTCACGACCGGTGGTCGATGATCCTGCGCCGTGACCTGTCTCACATGAAGATTATGATCTTCGCGGTCAAATTTCAATAAGAAAACTTCAGATTTCTTACCAATGCGCCTTGACGTGGGCAAAAAACGGCGTCAGGCCGCTGCATTTCTGACACTTTTTGACGTACGGTTGAGGCATGGGAGCACACGACGAGTTCTTCGCGCGTGTGGTACAGCAACACCGCCAACGCCGGGGACTGTCCATGCAGCAGGTCCACGCGCTGGGTGGGCCGGCAGCACCGACGCAGATCGACGCCGAGGGCCAGCGGCTGCGCGAGAACGTGCGGCCCTCCACCTTCGATAAGTACGACACGGCGATGAGGTGGGTGCCCGGCTCGGCGATGGCCGCGTACCGCGAAGGCCGCGAACCGATCCCGCTGTCCGATGAGCCCACCGAATTCGCGCCCGGCACCACCGCGATCACGCTGGACCTGGACCAGTTGCTCCCCCTGCTCGACGCCCAGCGCGCACTGCACGCCGCCTCGGTCGCCGAGTTGCCCGAGGCGATGAGCCGACTCGATGCCGCCGTCAGCGCGTTGGTGGGGCCGTTCGTGACCGACATGTTGGAACGCAACCGCGGACGGCGGCTGCCGCTGATCGAAATCGCTTTCGGGGAAGCACTTTCCGCGCCGGTGGCCGACGACGACCCACAGCGCGAGGAACGGCTGTACCGGCGCTGGCTGATCGGGCGCGCCCAGGACCTGGACGAGGAGACCGTGGCGCGGTTCGAACAGCGCTATCGGTCCCGCGGTGCCGAGGACCGCTCTAACGTGCCAGCTTCTGTTGTGAAACGACCTTGATGGGCCAGGTGGGACTAGAGTTCCGGAGAGACGAGGAGGCGAGGAGATGAGCGATACGAGCACGCTGGCGTTGTCGGCGCGGTTGCATCGACTGTTCGACGCCTTCCACCTCCGGGAGACCCCCACCCAGCCCGAGGACGCGGTCGCGGTCGCGGTCTCGGCTGCCCTGGGAAAGCCGGTGTCGGCCAACGACATCGAGCGGATGACCGCCGGCGATTTCGACGGCTCGGCGGTCGTGGATCCCGAGATTCTCGCGGCGATCGCCGCGCATTTCGAGGTCCCCGCCGCCTACTTGGTCGGCACCGACAGCGAACGCGTGGCGGCGATCGACGCCAATCTGCGGTTGATCGCGGCGGCCCGCGACGCCGGAGTGTCCGGACTGGCGCTGCGTGGGGACAGCGTCGATCCGAGCGAGCTGGCCGACATCTTCGCCAAGATCGCGCAACGCCGTCGCAAGCCCTCCGGGCGCGACCTCACCACCTGACACCCCCTGGGGCGGGCCTTCCCCTTCAGTGGGCGCGAGACGAGAAAGGGCTCAGATCATGCAGGACTCCCCGCTGCTGATCGTCCCGCCCGCGCGGATGCCCTGCCGGTATTTTCTGCTGCGGCATCGGTTGGCGCGGCTGCTGCGCGCGCTCGGTGTGGATTCCACCGACAGCATCGAGACCCTCGCCGCGGCGGTGGCGCAGCGACTGGGGGTCTCGATCGACCTTGCCGAATACCCGTTCCGGGTTCCGGGGTTCTTCGCGGCCACCATCCGCACCGACGACGGCTATCACGTCCTGGTGCAGTCCGAAACCAGCCGTGAGCACCAGGCCCACATCACCGGGCACGAGCTCGCGCACATCTTGTGCGGCACCACCGAATCCGCGGCGCAGGCCATCGTGAACGGCACCCACCGCACCGGCGACTATTCCAATCCCGAGGAACGGGATGCGGAGTTCGTGGCCCGCACCCTCACCACCTGGATACGCGCCGATCTCGATGCCCGCCTGCCGACCCAGGCCGACGCGCACGCCGCGCGCCTGATGCGCAGCCTCGAGGATCGGATCGCGTGGGCATGACCGGCGAGAGGAGTCCCTCATGAATGGGCTATCGCTACATCAATGGTGGTGGCGCACAGCGATTCTCGTACTCATCGCGGTGTGGCGGATCTACCAGACCGGCCGCCGGCCGTCGCTGCCCTCCGCCATGATCACCACGGCTTTTCTGGCCACCGCTGCGAGCCTGGTCGTGGAGGCCATGGTGCACGCCGAAACCGACGACCCCGACGGCCGTCCGTATGTGCTGGCCTCGATTCAGGTCCTGATCCTGCTGGTCGCCTGGTGCGCCACCGTCGGGTACTACGCCCATGCCGATGGCACCCGCCGCGGGTGGCGCATCGCGGTGGGCATCACCGGGTTCGCGGCGGTGAGTGGGGTTTTGATCGTGACGGCCGCGGCGCTGATCCCGCACACGATCCGCCGCGGCGACTTCCAGCACGTCGAAGTCCTCCGTTATTACGTCGCCGTTTTCAGCTTTTTCCCGCTGGCGCAAGCCCTGTCCAGCTACCTGGCTCTCCGCACCGCGGGCCGGGCCACCGGAGCGCTGCGGGCGGCGCTGCTGCTGGCAGCGGCCGGATTGGCGCTTCTGGCGGTCGCGGGCTACATGTTCCTGGCCGATGTGTTCATCCAGTACGGCGGGCAACACCCCCCGCAGCTGCTCGCCGTTGGCGAGCGGCGACTGTATTGGGCGGGTGCCGTGTTGTGGATCGTGTCGTTCGGCGCGGTCGCTGCCGCGCATCGCTCCCGGCAGCTGGCCGCCGGGGGGCGCGCCGTACGTGAGAATCGTCTGCTGCGAGGGCTTTTGCGTGATCTGGAAGCCATGTCACCACCGACGCTCGCTTATCCCCGCACCGGGCACACGCCGCTGTTGATGCGCCCGCACGCGATGCTGCTGCGCACCCGCATCGAATGCCGGGACCGGCTGCTGACGCTGAGCCCGCTGCTGGGTGAGGTGCTCGCCGCCGAGGAGCGCCAGCACCCCGACACGGTGGCCGCCGCGCTCGCCCAGCTGCACGCCCGCCACGACCCCACCAGCCCCGCCCGTCCGGCCACTCCGGTTGCCATCCTCACCAGCGAAGATCCCGGCACCGATCCCCTGGTCGAACTTGCCCACAGTTATGCCCGAACCCGACTCGTCCCTCAGTAAGGAGAAACCCCGCGTGGTCACCATCCTCGGCGGCGGCATCGCCGGTCTCGGTCTCGCCGGTGCACTCGCACACCACCGGCACCCGGTCACCGTGTTCGAGCGCTCGCCCGCGCCCTCCGCCACCGGGGCATTCATGACCTTGGACGGCGCCGCGCACCGTGCCCTGGCCGGTCTCGGCGTCCCCAGCGAGGCCCTGCACACCGCATCCCACGCATGTCCCGGGTTCCGGTTCCACTACCTGCCCGAGGACCGGATCGTGCCCAGCCAGGGCCACCGCCTCTACCAGCGTGCCGACCTGATGCGGGTGCTCACCGACTTCGCTCGCGCCGCTGGCACCGATATCCGCTACGACCAGCTCGTCACCGGCATCGACCCCGCGACCGGGGCGCTGACCGGTCGCTCCGGAGAGCTGTGCGGCCCGGGGCTGGTCATCGCCGCCGACGGCATCGACTCCCTGGCCCGCGCCTGCCTGGAGCCCGAGCGCGACGCCGTGCACGCCGGGCAGATCGTGCTCTACGGCACCACCACCCGCCCGGTGGCCCTGCCCACCGAACCGAACCTGATGCACTTCCACGGCCGCCTGGGGTCCGGACCGATCCCGCTGACCACCTTCGGGCACATGTGGACCGAGGGCGAGAACGGCACGGTGTACTGGTTCACGCGCCTGACCCGTACCCCGATCCCCCTGGGCGACATCGGCGTTCACCCTGTCGCCACGTGGGCCGAAGCGGTCCGCAGCGCCGACCGCTCCGCCGCCGACCTGATCGACGCCATCCTGGCCGCCACCGACACCGTGCACGTCTCCAACTGCCGCAACGTCGAATTCACCAGTGCCGCCGCACCCACGGCCCCGGTCATTCTCGCCGGGGACGCCGACCACGCCATCTCCCCGGCCGCCGCTCGTGGCGCCCGTGAAGCCCTCGAGGATGCGCTGGCCCTGTTCACCGCGCTGTCCACCGGCGGCTCCCCCGCCGAGGCGATGGCCGCGCGCCGAGTGGCGATCGCCGCCGACCGCGAACAGCAGATGCGCCGCTACACCGCCGCCAGGGCCTCCGCCCCCAGCGAGCCCACCCCCGAAGTCCCCGGATCCGATTCTCGCGCAGACGATTTCGACCTCGATGAAATCGACGACCCCGTGACCCGCATGTGGTTCATCTGAATCACTCGGTGAGAGGAGAGGAGAGGAGCTGAATCCGATGCAGACCGACAACACCACGGCCCCACTGCCGCGCAGCAACAGGGTCGCCCAGCTGTTCGCCACCTTCCACATTGCCTCGGCGCCCGAGCAGTCCGCCGGCGACGTGGCCCGTGCGGTCAGCGCGTTGACCCAGCGCATTGTCTCCGCCGACGACATCGCTGCGCTGCGCGCACCCGAGAACGACCGCTCCCCCGCCGACGCGGAGCTGTTGGCGGCGCTCGCCCAGCATTTCCAGGTGCCCGCCGTCTATCTCACCGGCGACGATGCCGCCGCTGCCGATATCCACCGCGAGCTGCGCCTGCTGGCCGCCGCCCGCGACGCCGGTGTCCGGCATCTGGCACTGCGCGGTGACGACATCGACATCGACGTTCTCACCCAGCAGCTGACCCAGCTCGCCGAGAACCCACCTCCCCCGCCTGACCAGGCGAATTAGACTACCCACCAAGCAGAGAGAAAGATCAAAAAGGGGTTAGAGGGGAGGGCCGCGGTAGTGACCGACGTGGCCGGGCGATTCGAGGAGCTGGCCAAACTCGTGCCGATTCCGTATCCGTGGGACACCCGCGAATACATCGCACGAGTCGCCGAGTTCCGCGGGCGGCCAATCGTGTTGTGTCCCATCGATCCCGACGCGCTGTCCGGGACCGGCTGCGGCACCGGCAGCGGCCTGTGGATCGCCCGCGCCGAGGACGACGTGATCATGTTCGGCGCCGAAACCGAGCTGCACGCCGACCACATCATCGCCCACGAGGTCGGGCACATGCTGCTCGGCCACGACACCAGCCCCGCCGACCCCGACAAGCCCGCAGATCAGGGCGAAGATCTTCCCCTCGCGACGCTGATGCCGTCGCTGTCGCTGGATGCCATCCGCAGCGTGCTGCGCCGCCGCGACTACGGCACCGACCGTGAGATCGAGGCCGAAACCTTCGCCGATATGGTCATGGTCGCCGCGACCCTGCCCAAGCGCACACCCTCACGGCTGCGCAGCACCTTCTTCCGGGCCCGGCACCGATGACCTCCGCCGTCCCAGGTGTGATCGCCTGGCCCGCGCTCATTGTCTCCGCGCTGATCATCCTCGGACGCTACCGCCTGCTCAATGACTCCCCCGTGGACAAGCTGATCAATCACGCCCTGGTGGCCGGCTATTCCGGCTTGCTGCTGCGGGAAGCGTGGTTCGAAAAGCTGGTGGCCGCGGCGCTTCCCATCGATGACGCCTACACCATTCAGTTCTTGCGCCAGCTGAGTTTCGGGTCCATCGTGTGGTCGATCGCGGGCGTCTACGGCATCGTGAAGCTGTGGGGCGGCGCCGATCCCGCCACCACGTGGCAGCGCCAGCGGATCTACAACTTGGTCGCGGCGGGTGCCACGGTCGTCATCCTGCTCGCCGGTTTCCCCGCACTGCGCGCCGACCAACTCATCGACCAATACATGGGCTGGAACGCCGTCATCGCATGGGTGGCGTTCTATGCGCCGATCGGCGCCACCGCGGTCCTGCTCATCCGCGTCGCCTACAAGGAACTGCGCGCCCCCGATACGACGCTGCGCGAGCGCGCCCTCTACGTCGCGATCGTCGGGGGCGGCGCGATCATCGGCCTGGACTGCATCGCCACACCGATCATCACCGCTGCGGAAGTGCTGGCCGACAAGCCCTCTCGTGACCCGGACATGTCGACGAAAAGCTGGATCTTCTTCCTCGCGAATGTCGGTGCCAGCGCGGCGGTGGCGCTGCCGCTGATCAGCACCGTGCTCACGGTGACCGGATGGGATCGCATCGGCCGCTACTGCCGCGCCCTGTATCCGCTGTGGCGCGACCTCACCGCAGCGGTCCCGGAAATCGTGCTCGAGCTGCCCCGTGACGCGCGCGGCCGGGTCGAACCCGCGACGCGGCTACACCGCATGATCGTCGAAATCCGCGACGCCTTACGCCAGCTCAGGCGCTACGGTCCCGATATCCCCGCCACACCCGGCACCGATATGGACACCTACGCCCGGCACGTCGCCGCCGCCATCGCCGCCAAGCACTCCGGCGCCGCGCCCACCGCAGCCGCGCCCGCCACCACCGTGCAGCTCGGAACCCGCGATCTCACCGGCGAGCTGGGTCAGCTCGTGGCCCTGGCGAAGGCTTGGCCCCGCGCCAAACAGGCCCATTAGTTGAACCGCCCGGCAATTGCCGGGCAGGGCAACAGGATTCAGCGGCGCGGCCGCCGCGCGGTGAACAGCGTGACATCCCCGATATCGGTGAGTTCGACTTCCTCGAAGGCGGGCTCGAGCGCCGACCGCAGCCCGGCGTGGTCGTCGCCGGCGTTGTTGAACGCCCCGACGCGGGTGTAGGCGGCCGTCAGCGCCCGCCCGAACAGGGTGGCCGGGCGCTGATTGAGGATGGTCGATCCGAACAGCACACCGTCGTCGGCGAGCACCTTCGCCAGATGCGTGAACGCCACACCCTTCTCGGTGAAATCACCAGGCAGGCAGTGCATCACGAAATTGATGCCGACCGAATCGAAGCCTCCTGTGCTCGTCTCCTCCGGCAGCGGTTCGAGCACGCTCGCGGTCACGGTATGCACCTGGCGCGCCTTGCCGTGCAACCGGCGGCGAGTGTGCCCCATGGGGGTGGGATTGAGATCCAGCAGCGTGATCTCCGCATCCGACGCCAAGGCCGCGTTGACCAGGAACCACCCCGAGCCTGGCCCCACCTCGAGATGGCGCGCGCCGAGCAGCTTGTTGTAGGGCTCCAGCATCACCTCGGCCGGGCATCGCCACGCATACCGGTCCGAGAGCTTGATGACCCACAGGTCGTAGATCGCCAGGAACGCCGGCGTGTACGGCTTCGCCGCGGTCTGAGCTGCATCCTTCTCGGTCATCGCCTTCACCCCACGTCCCAAGCGGTCATTCCACGACCTTAGGCCCGAGGACACGGTATCGGGCAGCGAACCTTCCGGGTGTTCGTCCGTGTATTCGTCCGTTCTGGCACCACCCCCGGCGGCGGTCGAATGTCGGAAAACGCTGAAACCGCAGCGTTCCGACACACCGGGAGCGGCCATGAGCACTGTACGAACCGCCTCGTTCTCGTTCGCCCCTGCTCGCCTTCTGGGTGCCGCTGCGGCGGCGATGCTGATAGCGGTGGGAGGAGGGCTGGCCGTCGGTGGCGCGCCGACCGCGCACGCCTATGGCTGCGCGGAGGTCGATGTCGTGGTCGCCCGCGGCACCGAGGAACCCGGTCTGCTCGGTGCTGCGGTCGGCGACCCGCTGGTCGGGGCGCTGCGTGACACCTTGCCGATGAGTGTGTCCGCCTACCGCGTGAACTACCCCGCCGATCTGCTGAATCCGGATTCGATCGGCAACGGTAGCCGCGATCTCGTGGACCACATCGTGGGCGTCTCCATCGCATGTCCCGCAACACGTTTCGTTGTCGTCGGCTACAGCCAGGGTGCCGTGGTGGTGCACACCGCCGCCGGAACCGACATCACGGCCGCGATACCCGGAGCCACCCAACTGCCCACCGACATCACCAGCAGGATCGCGGCGGTGCTGCTGTTCGGCGACCCCCTGCGACTGCTCGGCGGCGAGCAGCTGCCCGAGCCCTACCGTGACCGCCTCGGATCCTGGTGCACGGCCGGAGATCCCGTCTGCGAACCCGGCGGGTTCCTGCCCACCGCGCACGTCGCCTACACCGTGCACCTCAGCGAAGCCGCCCTGTTCGCGGCCGCGCACCTGTAGCCGGCTCCCGAATGGGACGGGCAGGCGCATCCGGCCCGGAGGTGTGCTGTAGGTCAGGCAAGGTGTTCGCCGAGTAGGCCGGCCACGCGCGTGATGACGACTTGCGCGGGTTCGCCCGGCTGGTAGGCCACCGCCTCGGAATCGAGAAGGTCGACCAGGGCGGCCACGTCCTGGGGTGAGGGCGGTGGGTGCCGCACCGCGGCCAGCACGGCACCGGTCACATCGGTGATGCCCGCGTTGCGCGCCGCGATCACCACGAGCAGCAGCGTGCGCTGCCGTGTCGATAGCCGGTTGCTCTCCTCGGGCATGGGCGGAGTCTAAGCGCGGAACTCTGCCCCCTTTGTGTGCGGCTATGGGATGGTCCGTCTCCTGAATCCGGTCGTGGTCGGTGGGCGCGCCTAGCCTGGATCGATCAGGTCCACCCACGGAGGGGTCCGCGAAATGCGCAGTCTGAAAGACAGATACACCGACATCATCGAACGGTCGAAGAGAATCGACGCCAGCGCCCCGGAGTCGGAAATCCTCGAGATCCGCAAAGAGATCGAGAATCTCGACTACGAGCTCCGCCATACCGGCATGGAACCGTCACAGCGGCGGGAGTTGCTCACGCTGAGCGGAGCGGCCACCGCAATCCTGGCCCGCCAGGTCGATGCCGCCCGCAATCCGCTCGTCATCAGCCCCGAACCGCAATCGCGTCCCGCTTCGCCTACGCGGTCCGATTCACCAGCACGGTCGGGAAATGCGTTCTCCGAGGCCGCATTGCGTAATCGGCGGGACCGGGGCATCGAACGCTGACACATCGGGGTCAGGCTCTGTCGAGGGAACCGTGCGCACGATGTGGTGCGTCAAAGTGCGGCATGGACGATTTCATCGACCGCCAGGCCCTGCTGGATGCCGGCCTCGATCCCGACGACCCGCGCGTGTGGGCCACCCAGCGCCGAATCCACGATCTTCTGATCTGTCATGGACTGTGGCGGCGGGCCATGGCGCAGTCCACCGCTCACGTCACGGGTGGGGCTCCCGGATCGCGTGCTGGTGGACCCATTGCCGGATCGGCACGCGGAGCTGATTGTTCGGGCTGACCAGCTCGATTTCCAGTTCGCCGAGCCAGAATCCGAGCCGTACGCGCAGCCAGCGGTGCAAAGTCGCTGGGATCCATTCCTTGTCCAGGCCCAGGTCGACTCCGCCGGCGAGGACGCCCAGGGCGCGGCGGTTCGGGGGTGGCCAGTCGCGGGGCAGCACGAGCACGGCGCGCGGGTCGACCTGGACGGGCCGGGGGCAGGGTAGCCACCGCATCATGGCCGGGTTGTGATTGGCTCGTTCGGTCACCCGGTGCGCACCATATCCAGCCGCCGCGCGGCCGCCGCGTCGTTGGCCTCCACCCAGCGGGTATGTCCGTCCTCGGTGCCGGTCAGTGCCACCCGGCCGCGCCGAAAGGGCTGCCCCTGCACCGACACTCGGACCTCGAGGTCCAGCTGGCGCACGCGGCCGCAGCCCTGGCCGAGGAGGCCTCCGGCGCCGAGATGGCGGACTTCGAACCCCAGGTGCGGGCGCCGCACCCATTCGCCCCCGGTGGTGATCAGAACGGCGCCCTTGTTCCGGATCCGGGCGCGCAGGCCTTCGACCTCGGCGGGGCGCATCCGCAGGCTGGGGATATCCAGGACAACGATTGCCACGCCATCGACCAGGACGGACGCGACTTCCACCGCCCGGTCGGCGGGCACGGTTACCTGGGCGACCCGCGCCAGGTTGCCGCCCATCTCCCACACTGCGAGCAACCCCAGCTGCACGCCGTGCGGCCCGCAGAGCACGGCCGCGTGCTGGCCGTCCGCGCTCGCGGCCGCCAGCGCCGCGCACACCACCGCGCCGCGCGGGCACGAGACGACGGTGCCGCGCGGCAACCCGCCGTGCGGCAGCAGTTCCCCGAGCGCTCCCGGCATCGGCAGCAGCTCGTGCGCCGGCACCGCGACGGGCGCAGCCGCCGGTGCCGTGGCGGTCGCGCCGACACGTCCGGGTACTGCGGCCATCCGCTCCCGGAGGATCGCGAGGCGTTCCGCTTTGGGCAGCGCTTTCAGCGCGGCCGCTCCGCCCTTCTGCTCCCGTTGGTCGAACATACGTTCTAGTAGAACATGCGCAAACCGCTGGGTCTGCACGCCACGGCGCGGATGGTGCAGATGCGAATCATGGGGCATATGTGAGTGAGCAGCCCACCCCGAGCAGGTCACGGGCCTATGTGGGTGGTACCCGCCCATAGCGTTGGTGTTGTCGAATGCTTGTCCCGCATATTGCGGATTGCAGCGTGCAGTGCCGCTGCGACCTCATTGCCCGTGACCATGGAGGCACGGGAAAGGTGCTCGTAGAAGCTCATGGCGATCTCCACGGCCGCGCGATCGACGACATCCCACAAGTTGGCGACAACATTGTGATAGCCGGCGAGCAGAAAGGCGGAGGCGAGATTGATGGCCTCGTCGGGCAGCTCCAGACTTGATTGAGCGGTGCTACACGCCGACAGATAAACGAGGTCGGCGCTGCGCATGTTGATGCGGGAAATCTCGCGAACCGTGAGACGCCCATCCGCCAGCTGGAGCCCACCCGATGCGGGGGCATCGGGATCAGCAACGCCGTGGCATGCGAAGTGGACCATGTTGGTCTGCGGCAACGAATCCAGGACCGCTTTGCGGGTCGCAGCCATGCTGCTGAGTTCTCGTGTGGCTCCGGGGAAGTGCTCGGCGAGTATCTCGACCTCGCGGGTTGCGAAAGGAAGCCTGTCCATGCCCGTGGCATCGGGCACGGACACGGCGAGCAACTGAGATGGGGGATTTCCGGTGTTGCGTCGGCCGTGGACCAGGGCCCGCACGGTGGGGGTATAGGAGGAGACGGCTCTGTCGAGAGCGTTCCTGTTTCTCTCCAATTGATATCCCGCGGCATGCAGAGGAAAAAACGACAGCAGGCCGGAGGGACACCACCAGACCCGCGGCAACCTCTGCGCCTTGCCGAAGGATCCGATCAGGCCGAGTTCATCGAGAACAGGACCGACAGCCGAGTCCCAGAGCCACTCCAGAACCCTGCTCACATGCCCCGCCGCAGCCCTGCGCGCAGAGGTAGGCCCGTAACCCGCCTCATGTAACGCGGTGGTGAGTTGGGAGTGCTGCCCTTCCACCGATTCCGGGGTCAGAAGCGGAAGGGGGATGACCCGGATCGTGCTGTTTATCAGCGCGATCGCGTCCGAGCGATACCGGCTCACGTTCAGTAGCACGATCGGCCCCTCTGCGGAGGCCTGGAGCATCTCATCCAGTGACGGGGCCGTCAGAAAGTTCTCGAACCCGGGAAGCGAGCGAACCCGGTCGATCAACGAGTTCCACTCTCGGGTCAACAGCGCGCGGTTCTTCACGTCGGCTTGCAACTGTTGTTGCAGATCGGTAAGCCGTCTAGCCAGATCTGGTGCCACGCCGGCCAATTCGACGAGGTCGCTCCGCAGGTCCATCGCTCGGCTGTACAGCACACCGCGGCCGCGCTCGAACAGAGCTACTGCCTCGCCGACTTCACCGGCATTGAGAGCGCTGGCAACCGCGTCCGCGGACACTCCGGAGAATCGGGTGAGGTGAATCTCTCCGTCATCGTCGGAGATTCTGCGGGCTACGGTGCTCACTGTGTAGATGGCGCGTTCGAATCCTTGTGTCGCCAAATGCCAATCGCCGGTATGCGCCGCCAACTCCCCCACAGATATCGCGGCGGTGGCCTGCATCGACCAACTGACGTTGGGTGCCTCGTGGATCTGCGTGAACACCGCGATTGCTTCGGTGCATGCGTCCGCGCTGTTGGTGTGCACTCCGAACTGTGCCAGGGCTCCACCGAGATTCATCAGCAGACCTGTTTTGTCTGGGTGGTCGGGTGCCTCGCCCTCCACCGCGAGCCGTGCCAAGTGCAGGCCCTCCCGGAGCAGTGACGGGTCGCCTTCGGCCTCATACCGGGTCTGGAACATGAGCGCGAGGTTGGTCAGGTGACGGCTGCGGCTCGGGTGGTCTGCCGGAATCGATGTGAGCGCCTCACGGGCACAGCTGATGGCTTCGTCGAGATCAGCCGAATCGTGAGTGCGCCGGAATCGAGCGCGCAACACCAACGCGAGATTGGACAGTCTTTCAGGGAACTCTGGGTGATGGCGGGAGGTCAATCTCGAGGCCTCCCGTGACGCCGTGAGCGCTTCATCGAGATCAGCCGGCATGCCGATGAGCTCGCCGCGCGTGAGCAGCACCAAGGCGAGGTTGGCCAGCGCCTCGTCGCGGCGGACATTGGCCGACGGCAACGCCTCCACTGCGGTGCGGGACACCAGGATCGCCTCGTCGAGCACGGCCATATCGCCGGTGCGCCGATGCAGCTCGTGCAACATTGGCGCGAGGTTGGTCAGCGCCTCAGCGCGGCGGACATCAGCATGCGAATAGCCCCCGATCGCTTTGCGGAACGTTCGGACCGCCTCTTCGAGCACACCCAAAATCCGGGTGCGCTCATACTGCGCGAACAGCGCAACTGCCAAGAGCAAAAGCCTGTCGGCGCGGTCGCGCTCGGCTTCCAACCCGCTGGTGAGGGCTTCCCTGGACAACCTGACCGCTTCCTCGAGCATGGTCATTTGCCCAGTGCGCCTGTACAGAGCGAGCAGTGCCAGCGCCAAGTTGAACTGGATATGCGGCACCGCGCGCTCATCGTGCGGTATCAAGGTCACCATGTGCCGTAGCAAGTCGACGGATTCGCGGAGGACCCTTGTGTTTTCGGCGACCGCGCTGTTGGCACGCAGGTTCTTCACGGTCGCCGAAACCCCGCCCACGGTGAGCATGGCGTCCTGATCGGGGGATTCGACGGTGATTCCGGACTGGCCCGCATCGATGATTTCACTGGGATGTCCTGCCACCGTGGCGCCAGCAACCCAGGTGCCCAGCATCTGTGCGAGGCCGATCATGACATCGCGGCGCGGTGATTCGCGGCCCGACGGGTTCGGCCCCGGTCTGGTGTCGGGCATCCGATTCCGGCTGACCAGCTGCTCGTAGCAACGCAACACTTCCACCGCCAGGCCGGCCAGCCGTTCGTCCTCGGGCCATGAGGACAGCGCCCGGTACAGCGTCGTGGCGGCCGCGTCCAAGGCGTCCACGGCTCCGGTCTGGCGGTGCTCCTCGAGGAATTCCGCGGCCAACAACATCAACGTGCTGATGGAGTCGGCCGCCGCGGGTGGACGCAGCTGGGAAAGAACCGAGCGTGGGATCAGGTCGGGCCGGTGTCCGGCGAGCACACCGAATATCCGGATCATCTCGTCCAGCTCGACTTCGCAATCAGGCTCCGGCAGATACTGGAACCGGTACCAGCGCAGTAGGCCGACCAGCGCTGCCGCCTCCGCGTGCTCGGCTATCTGGTCACCGATAGCCGCCATGATCTCGGCGGCTTCGGCGGCGGCACGGCTGTCCCGCACGATCGCAGGGTCTTGTTCGGCCGCAAAACAATCCAACCGTGCTTTCAGGCGTCGTGCCGGGTCTGCTGTCATGCAGAGCCTGGCTGGCCGGGGGCTCCACTGAGGTCACGCTCCCGCGCTCCGGGCGCACCGGAAGGCGCGCGATGGTGCTGGCTGCTCGCGGATCGCGCTTGCCGACGGCCTTCGACACCGGCGAGCACCTCGGCGACGATCGCATCCAAATCGTTGATGTCGCAGGCGGGTTCGGGCTCTCGCAGCAGCGCATCGAGTTTCACATCGGTCAGTTGCCGCTTCAGCGCGAGGAAGGATTTCCGCATGGTGTCCTCTTCCCCGTGGTCATGTCCGGTCACGACTTGTCTCCCTCCGTCGTGAGTAGCGACTTCAACTTCTGCAATGCACTTGCTTTCACCGACGTCACCGTGCGCACCGAAATTCCCAGTGCCTCCGCGACACTGATTCGTGGATACCCGAACAGGAACAACAGGGTGATCACCTGCCGCTCCCGCGCATCGGACAGGGCATCGACCAGTTCCTCGAAAGCCCCGGTTCGACCCGGCGACGGCGGGGCAAGCTCGGCGGCCTCGCTGTGTTTTCGTCGTCCGAGGTGCTCGCGGTGGAAGTAGTCGATGGCCGCCCTGGTGGCGACGGTGTAGAGCCATGCCGCCGGGTTGGGATGTTGGGCGAGCTGGTCTCGATAGCGGTACGCGACGATACAAGTCTCCTGCACGAGGTCTTCGGCGAGCTCGCGGTCGCCGTGACAGAACCAGAAGAGCTTGTGGAGCAGTGGCCGCCGGTTGGCGATCAGGAGGTCGTTGATGTCGAACGTCGTCGACAGCTCCGCGTCCTCGGTCCGGTCCTCGGCGGGCGCTGGGCCGCGTTGGCGTGGGTATCGGACAACCGCGTGTTCGGCGCTCCATTCGGGGCGGGCGGGTCGAATACGCCGTGAGGTGGGCCGCTCCAGGACAGCGGCGTTTTCACCGCGGAGTACGGGCGGATCCTCATCGTCGGGATCCTCGGGCGGCTCTCCGTGCGCCAGCTGGTTTTCGTCCATGGTCACTTTTCGGTCTCCTCGGAGTCCTCACGCACGGTGGTCTGCCGAACCGTGAGCGAGGACCCGTCCGCCAGTGTGTGGGACAGCTCCACTCCCGGCGCGAGCGACAAGGACGCCATACGCGCCTGTTCTCGGACAACTTCCACCCGAGTTCTGTTCTTATTGCGCAGAATACGCTCGATGGCACCGAGCACGCCGCTGCTGCGAACGGCGGCGACGATGCCGGCCAGGGCGACCGGGATCCCGGGCACCAGCACCGGCAAGCTCTGTTGTATCGACATAACGGATCGACCTCCGTGGTCCTCGAAGGATTTCTCTCACAACAAGAACCAGCGGGCGAACGAAAACGGGCAATCAGCAATGCAAAAAGGCTGGAGCGACTTGCGGACTCAGCAGTCGGGTTGGAAGGGGTAGCACACCGCGGGGCCTGCGGGTGCGGGGCTGCTCGGCGGGCTGGGTGTCTTCCGGCGGCGGGACCGGTTCCAGGGGCGGTGGTTTCGGTGATCTGGACGGTGGCGCCCACGTCCAGCAGGCACGATGGGCGATCAGCGCCAGGCGGCGGTAAACCGTTTCTTCAGTGCTGTCATGTGGGCGGGGTGAGACCTGGGCACGGCAACGGCCCCGGATCGGATGAGAGGATCCGGGGCCGTTCGGCTATCGGGTTGTGGCCGGTCAGTTTTCGCCGCGGGCAGCCGCCTGGGCGATGCGGTAGGCCTCGGTGGCGGTGATCTCGCCGGCCATCAGCTGGGAACCCAGCCGAGCCTGGAGCTCGGCATTGCGTTCGCGTTGTTCCTGGTCATCGAGCCGCCACGTCTCGGGGTAGTGGTGATCGCGGACGAAGGCGGCGTTGAAGTACAGGGCCTTGCCGATCATTTCCCGCACGGTCAGGTCCTGTTCGGCGCCGTCGATCACCGGGCGGGTGTCGGGGTGCGCGTCGACCCAGGCCAGGATCTCGGGCACCGAGCGGGAGCGGATACCGGCGGCGGCCAGGACGTGGCCGAGGTGGCGCTCCGGGCGGAAGCGCGCGGAGGTCAAGTTCTCGATGGCCAGATCCATTGCGGCGGCGGTGGATTCGGGGGTGGCCAGCACGTGCAGGTCCGCACCGGCGACGGCCTGGACCACGATGTCCGGATCGGTAGCACCCATCTGGGCCTTGGTGGTCTCGTCGAAGGTCGTGCCCATGACCGCCGACCACAGCCGCGCGGCCCGCTCGCGCCCAAGCCCCAGGGCCAGGGCGTGCGCCTGCACCAGGTCGGCGCTGCGGCGTTCGTCGTGACCGTAGGGGCTGTCGCTGCGGCGCCCGTTGCCGTAGACGGCATCGGACCACATGTCCGCCGCCACGGCATCGAGGATGTCACCGGTGGACGCATCCACGCCGGTCAGCTGCCGCACCAGCACGCCGATGGCGGCCAGGGCGCCACCGGCGTGGTGGTAGGTGGCCAGCGCGCGATATTCCGGGCGCTCCAGCTCCCCCACGATGAGTCCGGCGCGGCCGGTCTCGGCCGGGTCGGGGTAGAGCACGCGCAGCACGTACAGCCCACGCGCGGCCAGTTCGATGGCGCGATCGGCGTCCGGGTCGGCCAGCACCTCGGCGGGCAGGGCGGCGCGGATCAGGTTGATTTCGGCGGCCACGGGCCAGTCGGTGCGCGCGGTGGCCGGATCGTGCAGCCGCTCACGGATTTTCGTGGCGGCGACGGCCGCGGCTTCGCTGGTGTCGTCCAGCAGCATGGCGTACATGCCGGCGGGATCGGCCAGCGTCAGCACGTCGGCCGACCATTCGTAGCCGGGCTCGAGGTTGCCGTAATCGGGGAGGGTGCCGGCCAGCCAGTGCGCGTAGCGGGCCTGCTCTCCGGCCTCCAGGCGGTCGTGGCGGGCCTTGACGGTGCTGCGCTGGACTCCCAGCGCCTTGCCGATCTCATCGAAGGTCATCACCGGCTTGCCGTCCACGCTGCGCCGCGCGGTACGGATCAGCGCGTCTCGGAGGGCTTCGCCGGCCTGGCCCAGCTTGTAGGCGGCGTTCATGGCGTCGTACAGGACGTTGGAGTCGGTGAGCAGGCGCGGGTCGTCCTCGCGCAGCATCACCATGAACCGCACCAGGGTGTCGGTCCAGTCGGCCATTTCCCAGGCGGGCATGCCGCCGCTGAGGGGCCATTCGATCGTGTAGGTGCCGCCGGTGGCGGTGAATTCGTAGGTCACAACTCCCCCTGAACGGGTTGTTTCATCAGTGATACACGCGAGTGTATGACCAATAAAACAGACCGCGCAATGACGAATTCCGTTGATGATCAACAACTTCCGCGTGCGACATAAGCGCGACACCGCGATGCGAGCCTGGCTACAGCCCGACCGAGGCTGCTTACAAGGGAGGACACAATGATCGGCACCACGCACGAGAACCCCGATACCGCAGACGGTTTCGCCGAGCTGGAGGCGATGCGCACGGCCTATCTGGCCCTGAAACCCCTGGACGACGTGCAACGGGAGCGTGCGGCGCGATGGCTGGCCGCCGCGCTGTGCGACAGCCCGATACCCCCGGCCGCGCAGCCACTGGTGGTCCATATCCCCGCCCACCATTGGACCGCGACTGACCAGCGCAAACGATGAGGATGCCGGGAGGCTGGCGCATGTCGCCCCTTCCCGGCATCCGAAGCCCATCGCGGACACCGGTTTACACCCGATTGACACAAACCACCCCTCCCGCCTATTCTGGTAAATGTCATTGCGACACAAACCTAATTTGCTTGGGAGACTTGATATGTCGAGTAAGAACACCGATCGTGAGCCCGTGTTCGTCACCGTGGATCTGGTGGCGCTGACCGTGCGTGATGAGGCGCTTCAGGTGCTGGTCATCGAGCGCGGCAAGGCGCCGTTCCAGGGCGCCTGGGCGCTGCCCGGCGGCCACCTGGAAAACGAGACCCTGCGCGCGGCCGCCGCCCGCGAGCTGGAAGAGGAGACCGGGCTGAGCGTGGACCTGGCCCACCTCGAGGAGCTGGGCGCCTACGGTGACCCCGGCCGCGACCCGCGCGGCCGCTACGTCACCATCGCCTACGTGGCGTTCGTGCCCGATCCTGCGGAGCTGGTGGCCGGCGATGACGCGCGCGCCGCGCGGTGGGTACCGGTCGCCGGAATCCTGGACGGCCACGAGCAGTTGGCGTTCGACCACGCGCGCATCGTGGCCGATGGCGTGGAGCGCGCGCGGGCGCGGCTGGAAACCACCGCCCTGGCCGCCGCGTTCGTCGGCCCGCAGTTCACCCTGGCCGAGCTGCGGCGGGTCTACGAGATCGTGTGGGGCGCCCCGCTGGACCAGCGCAATTTCCACCGCAAGATCAGCGGCACCCCCGGCCTGGTGGTGCCCACCGGGGAGCAGGTCACCACCACCCGCGGCGGCCGCCCCGCCGAGCTGTACCGGCGCGGGCCCGCGACCACGCTCAACCCGCCGATCCTGCGCCCCGCCCCGCACCAAGAGGAGGACACCGCCGTGGCCGCTGATGACCTGCATCCGATCCGTCTCGAGCTGACCCGCACGCAGTTCGGGGTGGCCAAGGCCGCCGTGATCGTGGTGCCGAGCGATCCGAGCCCCACGCTGGGGCGTGATGTGACCGAGCGGGACACCGGGGAGGTGCTGGGGCACATCGTGGCCCGGGGATCGCAGGTGGAGGCGTATCTGGGCTACGCCGACCGACCGCGCAGCCTCGGCCCCTACACCACCGCCGAGGAGGCCGCCCGCGCCGTGGTGGAGGCATGGGACTACGCGCTCCAGCACGGCGACCGCGGGCGCCATCACGCCGACTGACCGGCAACCATCCCCGCCCGACGTGTTCGACCCCTCAGCCGAGGCTGGGGGGTCGAACTGTGTGAATCATGCCGTGTAGCGGGTGATATCGGGTGTCGCGGGTGAGTCTGTGGGTTCAGCAGCTGTTGAGGATGCGCGCCAGGGCGTCGCGTTCGGCCGGGGTGACCCACAGCCCGTAGCGGGCTTTCACCGCCACCTGCCGCGCGGCGTAGGTGCAGCGGTATTCGGTGCGCGGCAGCCGACCCGGACCAGGTCCTGGAATGGCTACGCCCGCACTGGCCCGCCCCCACACCGCGGGGCCGGCCACGCAAGGCCGCGGACCCCAGCCCACAGAAGGCGGGCGGGGCCAGCGCCATACCAGGGAAGTAGCAGATAGACCCCAGATCAAGGTGGCTAGCCGCCGCCCGGTTTCACGCGCCTGATGGACGGGTGGCTAGCCACCATGGGATGCTGCTATCTATGCCGAGCAAGCACCTCAACCGCGCCCGGGTCTACCGTCCCGACGACGTGTTGTACGAGCGTGCTCAGGCGGCCGCGAGCGATGTGGGGTCGAACATGAACGCGCACATCATCGAATTTCTGCGCTGGCTCGTCGGTGACACCGACGACCTCCCCGCCCGCCCGGCCAAGCCGGTGCCCTCAACCGAATCCGGCATTGCGGCGGACCCAGCCGACACCGCAGATCGGTAAGCCGAGACTCGCGGGCCACCGCCAGGGCGCCGGGCAGCGCAGTCCTGGCTTCGTGAGGCCGGCAGAGCGAAACCGTTTCTTCGTTCGGGGTCGTGGGTGCGGGTCAAGCGCCGAGCGCCCGGAAGTCGCGGCTCTTGGGGATGTGGGTGAGGCTGGGCTGGAGCACCAGGCCGGAGTCGGTGACGTCGACGTTGGCCTCCCGGTAGACCGTGGTGACCTCGGCCAGGCGCTTCTTGAAGTCGCGTTTGAACTGGTAGTTGCCTTGTTTGGTGTCGGCCAGCTCCGAACCGAACTGGCCCTTGAGTGCGGCCCACGGCACGGTCGTGGGCCGCTTGAGCCGGGACATGCGGTAGGTCAGCCAGGTGTAGATGTCCAGGCGCATCGGGGACTCGCGCAGCAGCCGCAGGGCCTGCATGTCCACCGGCACAGGGCTTTCCATGATCTGTTCGAAGAACTCCGGCGACAGCCGCACCTTGGATTCCATCAGCGCCGGCTGATCCTCGCCCACACGCGGTTTCCACCACAGGTCGTGCCCGGACGCGACGCGCATCTGGACACCGAGCTGCCGATTCTCGTCCCCGGTGTACTCCACGGTGATGTTGGCGCGGAACAGTCGCTCCATCTGCTGCTTGGCGCGGGTACCGTTGCCGCGTTTGCCGCCGGTGGGCAGCTCGTGGTCCTTGATCAGGCCCACCTTGCGCATGAACTCGGTCAGGCTGGCACCCAGCACGAGCTCGGGTTGCTGGGTCTTGACCGCTTCGGTGCACACCCAGGTCAACACCAGCCGCGGGATGCTGCCGTAGGGGAATCCGAGGGAGATGGGTTCGCCGTCCGGGCCGAAGATGACACCGGGCTGCACCACGAGTTGGGTGTGCCCGTTGACGCGCCGCCAGGCCGCCAGGTTGCCCTTGGGCTCCTTATAGGGCAGCGATGTCTGGGTGAAAAGCCGCGCCAGGTAACCGATCTCGGGATCGGCGTCCCAGAGTTCGGCCGCTGCGTTGAAGAAATCCAGCTCGCTGCGCGTCTGCCGTGGCATGGGGTCAGCCTGCCACACCGAGGCCGCCCGTGATCACCTTGCCGACCGACGGCGTGTCCCCCACCTCGACTTTCACCGCTCGCACGCATACCTTGCCGACCACACCCGGGGGGAATTACACGCCCTGTCCGGCTCGCATACCTTGCCGACCGCGCCGACGGAGATCGGCATGTGGGCGGCGGGATCGGTGGGGTCGGATCGGTTTGTGCACGCATACCTTGCCGACCGAATCGGGTTGTCCTCGCATACTTTGCCGACCTGGGTATGACTGCCTGGTTGTGCACGCATACCTTGCCGACCTGTGAAAGATCCGGTGATTCCGGGCGGTTTATCCACGCATACTTTGCCGACCGCCGGAACGGTGTTTTCCCAGGATGGCTCGCATACCTTGCCGACCGACTCGCATACCTTGCCGACCGAGGCCCGGTATTTCCGCAGGTGACACGCACAAAATCGGTTCCGCCTTTAGTTCTTTCCTCTAGAGAGATACCTCTAGTAGGCTGGCGGCGGCTGTGAATGGATTCCGGCCCACCTCTACAGGAACACCCCCGCCCACCAGGGCATCTCTGCGTTTTCCAGGCTGTTTTGCGCGCCCGAGAGGGCGAACCGTCGAGCTCACGCCCGGCTGGAATTTCGTGTGCCCATCGGCTGCGTCACCGCACGGAAGGGGTCAACGATGGGTGATCCTGCCGCCGATGCCGCCCTGTATCGGTTCTACGCCGACATGCTCGACACCTACGGCGAGCACTGGCCCGACCGGCTCGTGGAGAACCTGCGCTTCGACGAGGACGAGGACGCATCCCCGATCGAGTTACCGCCGCCGGTGACCGACCCGGACGACATGCTGGTGGTTCTCATGCTGCGCGTGCCGTTGCCCGCCTTTCGGCGACTGAAAGTTCGCGCGGAAAGCGTTGGCAGCAGCGTGGACGACTTCGTCGTCGCCCAGGCTCTCGCCGCCGCCGACACCCCTGGGTGAACCCGGTCCCGGCTGCCCCTCTCGCATACCTTGCCGACCTTGTACACCCGGCCGGCCGAGGACAACCGCAGTCCATTGTCACGTCACGCATATCTTGCCGACCGCTGCGGCGCCCCCACCACCGTGAACACTTCCCTCACGCATATCTTGCCGACCACACACGCTCGGGTTCATCGCCAGCTCTGGATCCATGACCGGTGCAGTATCGATCGGATTCTCGACTCCGGCGTGGATTATGCGCGGCGCATATTGGTCTCGCCGCGGCGACCAATAGCTGCATCAACCGGGATGGAGGCGCGAAACCGCTACTTCGCTCGCGGTATCCGGAGGCTGGGGCGGGCCACGCTACGAAGCCGCCCGCCCGCTTCATCACCCTCGATCGCTTGTAACTGGAGACACTGCTGCTAGTAGGCGTACTCGCTGCATATCTCGGTGACCTCTGCGTAGGTGAGGGAGGACTCCCGATAGAGCCGCTGGGCGATGGCGTCGATGGCCTCCCATTCGAATTTCACCATGTGGCGCGCGCGGACATGCATTTCGGTGTGGGTTACTGCGTGCATGTCGCTTTGTGCACAGTCGGTTCGGGCGGCCAGCGTCCAGGCGATATCACGGCTGCACTGAAATGCCTTGCGGTGGTGATGGATCTCGGCCATGGGGCCGGCGGCGGCGATGAGGTTGATGGTGTGGGCGGGAATGTCGACACCGCTCTGCTTCTTGGTGACCACCAGCCGTCCCATGCCGGACATGTGCAGGGAGGCGGCCGGGTCGTCGATATGGATCGACTTGTAGGTCAGGCCGGTGAGAAACAGAGCGACAGCGTGGCCGGCCTGGTGGTAGGCGGCCGACCTTTTGACGTGGTCCCCGTCTCCGGCCGCGAGATCGAGATCGGTGGACTGGTCGGATAGCTCTACCTCGGCAACGTCGGCCGGTGCCTCAACGATGACGGTCATGACCGGCGACGGTAGCCGCCACGACAGCGCAGAAAGTGAAACGGCACCACGGTGTGTACGTACCGGGCGCGGAGCGCCTCGCATACCTTGCCGACCACCGCGACACGCGGTCCGCTGAAGAATCGGTTTACCCCAGGGCGGCAGCACGATGACCCTACTGTCGGACAGATCGAACCGTCGACCCTTTCTCTGCAAAGGTCGACGGTTCGCCTTCGGCGGACGGGACCTACGGGTGCCGCCGACGGTATTCGACGGCCAGCTCGGCGAGGATGGGAATGGGCACGACCTCCACACCGGGCATGTTCGTGGCCCACCGCACAAGCAGCTCGGGGTCGACAAGGAGCCTGTGCCCCAAGGCGAGGGTGTGCGCCTGGACCTGAGCCACGACACTCGTCGCCAGCCGGGACGACCGAGCATCGATGGTGTGGAACGTGTGGGTCACGCCAGTGACGGTGACTTCCAGGTTCTTCCCGTCCACGCCTTGGAACGAGAGTTCTTCACCGATACGCGGCAGATACGGGCTGGTCACCTCAAGCTCGAACAGTGCGGTCGCCTCATCGAAGAGGTAATCGTCCGGCGGTGGCATCTCCACCCATACCCGATACCGGCACACCGCCGGCGAGCGATCCTGGCTGTCACGTTCGGCGCTGTCCACCGCGCCAGTATCGGCTCGCCGATCAGATCGTGCACCGTGTTCGACCGGCCGGGCCAGCACCGCGACCCGCCCCTGACCGTGCGCCCTCCGGCCGACCTCAAGGAGCGCAGGCATGGCGGCCGCAGCGAACGTCGACAACATCGGCTGACACGCGAATGCCCGCCGCCCCGGACCGCTACCGCCGCTTGGTCACCACGGATACGCTGATAGCCATGACCGAGCGTGAGATCCCGGTGCCGGAGGAACTGGCCCAGCGCCTGGACGCGTTGCAGGCCGCCGGCCAGATCGACGACCAGAGCACTTTCGTCGCCGAAGCCGTCGCCGCGCGCCTGCACTCCGACAAGGAGCGCGCACTCGCCTCGATCCGCGCCGTGATCCCCGGCGGCGAACCGGATCCGGAACTGGTCCAGCGCGCCCTGGATGTGCTCGGCCGCTCCGGCGGATCCGCCTCACACGCCGGCGCTGCGTGAGCGAAAACGCTGTGGGCGGTGTGGTTTTCGACCGCGCCGCCCTGATCGACTGGGCCTGGCAGAAGCCCTACCCACAGGCCATGTGCTTCGCCGTTGCCAAGGTCGGCTCGACGATCGTGGTCCCCGCGACCGCGCTCACCGAGGCCCGCGCCCTGATCCCGACCGATCGCCACGACATCCTCGACGTCCTGCTCGACCTGCCCAACACCGTGGTCACCGCTCTGGACCGCGCCGCGCACACCGGAGTCGCCGGTGTGCTGGCCGCATCCCCCGACGCGGTGGACGCGTTGTCGGCGGCCCATGCCGTCGCCGAATCGGTCGGCCGGGACTTCCCCTGCCTCACCAGCCGCGGCGCACAGCTTCGCGACCTGGACCCACGTATCGACCTCGACGAACTGCCCTGACCGGTCCTCACCCGCCTCGGCCCCCGCAACGACACCTGGGGTGCGGTTCGGCCGAATATCCGTGGGCGACAGGTAGGTTCCGGCCATGTCCTCGGGAACGATTGCCGTCGGCGTAGCCGCCATCGTCGTGTCGAGCATCTTCAATTTCGTGACCTTGAAGCGGTCGGGCAAGACTCTCGAACTGGCGCAGGACACCTACCAACGCACCGAGGAGCGGTACCGCGCCGACCGAGTGGAGGCGCACCGGGACACGCTGCGGGCCGCGATCGTCGATCTGGCCCACCACGTCACCGTGTGGGAACACCTCGGCAGCTACTTCGCCACGGTGCTGAAGGTGCACGCATCTGACGTCGCAGCCACCGCCCCCGACATCAAGCTGCTCCGCGATCGGGCGACGATCGTGAAACACGATGTCGAGAAGCAGCGGCCCGCGCTCAACGACGTCCTGCGGGCCGCGCGCATGGCCATGCTGCTGTCCGACGAGACCACCAAGGCGCTGGTGGCCGAGATCGCCGGCACGTTGCGAAACGTCACACCGACCGTGAACACCATCGATTACGACGATCCGGAGTCGATGCGCGCCGTCGCCACACGACTCGACGAGATCCGGGCACAAGCCGCCGAACAGGTCAGCGCACTGTTGACGCACGCCGGAAACGCCCTGGCGTACAAGGAACTTGAGACTTAGAAGTCGGCCGTAAACCCTGAGCGTCACGTATGTCGGCGCTTTCGTTCCTGCTCGGAATACGCGTACCGATTCTTCGCCAGGCCGCGACAATATGCACCGCGCATAAGCCCATGAGATCGATGAACGGTCCTGACTCGCCTGATGTCCTGGGGGACCTGCGCCGCTTTGGAGGGCCTATCGGCGTGCGGTCCGTGCTCCACAGGCCAAGGAAGCACTGGCCCAGGGGCATCAGGTGGTGAGCCGGAAACCAGTCCGGACAGTCGCCATGTCCTGGACGAACCTGGGATGCTTGTCCCTGGTGGTCTCGTTCGCCCGGCTACCAGCTCGTATTCACGGTATCGACGGGCGGGCCGATCCGGGACTCACCATGGATAGGACTTCCGGCGACGCGAGGAGCCCGAATGGCACGCGAGACAGGAAGCACTCCCATAGCCAATGGGAGTGGGTTGGACGGCCGGGTCTCCGGCGCGGTGCTCGCTGCGATCCGCCGCGAGCTCGGGCTCGGCCAGGAGCAGCTGGCGAAGTTGCTGGGAGTGGCGGAGAAGACCGTTCAGGCGTGGGAGCAGGGCCGGAATCCGTTGATCCGGTTGCAATTTGCCCGCCTGCGGCAGCTGGAGCGGGCACTGCTGGCGCATGGTGCCCGCCCGGAATTGGTGGCGGCATTCGAAACGGCGCTGGCTGCCGATGACATCCTGTCCGGGCTTGATCAACGCGACCCTGAGCGGCATCCCCTTGGGCTGACGGTTCCCGACCGCGCCACCACCGAGATGCTCACCTGGCCGTTGACCGGGGCACTCCCCCGCCAGCTCCGCGATACCTCGGCGGTACTGCACATCGCGGCAGGCCAGCGCACCGAGGCCGTGGCCAGTCTGCGTGCACTGGCCGAATCCGCGGCCGGCGGGGAACAGGGCGCGATGCTGCGCCGGCAGACGGTGTTCCTGGTCGCCTCCCACGATGCGACGCACCAGCCGAGCGAAGGGTGGGCCGCCGACCAGATTCGGCGACAGGCTCGCGCGGCGGATCTGCGGCGCTGGTCACCCGAATGGGCGGTGGCCCGGTCGGCGGCGGTGCGCGCGGCCAGCGAGGGCGACGCCGAGCCGCTGCACCGGTTCGTGGCCGAGGGCCTGAGCGACCAGGAAACCCAGGCCGCGAATCTCCGGTATTGGGCCTACTGGGTGGGGGAATTCCCTGGCCCCTGGGCCTCAGACGCGGATATGGTGCGCACCAATGCCGAAGCGTGGTCGGGAGAGCTGTTGTTGCCGTCGTTGTTGGCCGGGGTGACCGGCGCACCGTATCGGGAGCTGTGCGCACATACGTTGTGGGCGCTGGCCAAGGCACGCCGGATGCTGGTCACGCAACCACGCTGGACGGCGCGCATCTCGAGTACCGTCGAACAGGCCACCTCCGATAACCGGCTGAGCGCGAACGCGCGGCAGCGACTTGAACAAGTCCACTACCTGATCGGGAGCACAGCATGAGCGACGCGACCAACACAGCAACCGAAACGGCCGTCTTCGCCTACGAGCTGGGTCACCTGAAAATGGTGTCGCGATCGGGTTGGCGCCGCATCGGCATCGGCGACGGCGAGAATGTGGCCGCCCACAGCTGGCGCGCTGCGGCGCTGGCATTCGTGATCGCGGTCGGAGAGGGCGCCGACCCGGAGCGGGCCGCGGTGCTCGGCTTGTTCCACGATGTTCCCGAAGCGCGCTACGGCGATGTGGACGCGGTCGGCAAACCGTATGTACAGACTGTGCCGGCGACCGAGGTCGTCGCCGACCAGACCGCCGGCCTGCCCGCCGAGCTGGCCGAGCGCATTCGGGCAGCCATCGCCGAGCACGAATCGTCCAAGCGTCCCGGGGCCAGCAAAGAGGCCATGTGCTCTCGGGACGCGGACAAGTTGGAACTGCTGCTGACCGCCCGCGAATACCAGGAGGCCGGCCGAGCCCCGAAGTCGATCGAGCGCTACATACAGTCGATGATCCCGATGATCACCACTGCCACTGGCAAAGCGTTGCGCGATGCCGCGCTGCACACCGATCCGTCGGCCTGGTGGGACAATTTCGCGGACCGGTTCGGCACCCCCGCCGCCACCGAACGGCCCATACGAATCGCCAAATAGCCTGCGCCGCAGTCAACTAGCACCCACTCCCCCACCTGCGCGAATGCCCCCATGATCTGGTGACCATGGGGGCATTCGGTTTGACTGCGGCGCTATAACCGCGGTTATACCGATTTCTCGGCGGCCGCGAGCTCCTCTTGCAGAGTCGCCACGAGGTGACGGATATCGGCAGGTTCGAGCTGGGTCACGAGCGCGGTGGCGAGCACGTCGGGTTTGGCGTTCCATCGCTTGAAGGCCCTGGCGATCTCCACGGCACCGACCACCCGTGTCGGTTTCGGCTCAGGGTTGGTGCTGCCGTTGTCCTGCTTGTCCAGCGCGGCCTTCCAGCGGGCGACCTGCTCGGCGCGAGGGACGAGTGCGAGTTTGCGGGCCTCACGGATCGCGATCTCTCCGGCACGGACGCTGTCCTGGATCTCCGGGGCGAGCTTCAGCAGTGAGAGCCGCTGGGATACCCAGGCCTGGGTCTTGCCGAGCGATTTCGCCGCGGCCGACTGCGATCCGCAGTCCTTGACCTGGGCCTGTAGGGCTTCGGCTTCGTCGATCACGTCCAGATCCTCTCGGTCGATGTTCTCGAGCAGAGCCCAGGCGCGCAGCGTCGCGCGGGAGGTGGCCATATCGTCATCGATGACCAGATCCATCGTTTTGCGGCCGTAGACCTCACAGGCCAGGTGACGCCGGTTGCCGATGTTCACGATGTACTTGGCGTTGCCGATCTTGTCCGCGTCGTCGGGGTACAGCGCCAGGAAGGCCGCGCGGGTGATGCCACGGCCGGCCTGGAGCTGTTTGTCCTTAATGGAGGCCAGATCGGACACGTCCGGATTCAGCCGGCGCGGGTTGTAGGGGTTGCGCGCGATATCGGCCACCGGCACCGCCAGCGCCGTGCCGGCCTTCTCCCGCTTCTCCTGAGTGACCTTGTCCCCGTCCACGACCGAGTTCGCGCCGGTCGCGCCGACCAGATCCGCCAGGTCTACACGGCCCGCCATTACCGCCGCCCTCCGATTCTCAGTTCCAGCGCCAGCCTCGAATAGTCCAGCCGACATTCGACGCCGGTCCGGGTCTTCTGATACGTGGTCACCACCTGCCCATCCGCAGGTGCCCGTGAGTTCAGCTTGTAGTGGCGGATGACGGTTTTCGCCAACGGCCACCCGTTCGCCTGCACGAACTTCTGGGTCTGTTCGAGGTCGGATTTGCCGTCGCGCGGATCCCAATTGTTGATGACCACGATGAAGTCCAGCCCACGGGGCTTGATCAGCTTCTCGATGGTGCGCACCGTGGGATCGAAACCCAGCGGCTCGGGTTCGATGGGGACGATGACCTGCGTGGCGACATCGAGCACGGTGTGCAGGGCCTTCGCGAACGGCAACCCGGCGATCGGGTCGTCGTCGGTGCCCTTGTGGCCGATCCAGCCGGGGGTGTCCACGAAGAAGTGCTTGATGTTCGGCGACTTCGGCAGCGCCCGGAGCAGTTCGACCCGGTCATAGTCCGCTTGGACGAGATGGAACGGGAGCTGCGGGACGCGCGCACCCCACCACAATGCCGACCCCTGCGGGTCGATGCTGACCAGCGCGGTTTGTGAATCCGCTTCCGGGTCGCCACCGGTCAGGGTGTCGGCGGTGGTGGCCGCGAGATTCATGCCGGTGGTGGACTTCCCCACCCCGCCCTTCTGGTTCACTAAGACGCGAATTTCGGCATCAGCCAATGGAATTGTCCTCCGTTTGCTTCACCCAGTCGGGCTACTTCGGATGAGTGCCGCCGTGGTGGCAGCTGGGACGGAAGCTACGGAGACAGAGCGAGGCCGTCAAGTGGTCCCGCGGCGTGGCGGCCGGGAAACCGATCACATCCCTCCGCAGCCGTCACCTATAACCGCGGTTATAGGTCGCCGACCACGCCGGTATTACCGCGGTTATATCCGTGATGGCCCGACTCCCCCGGCGCTCATCGTCTGTCCCCCATGGGAGACAAACGATGGACCCGCACCGGCCCGCTGAATCCCGATCCGCGCGACCGACGCAGCGACATGCGGATTCCGGACTCGATGATTTCCGGTCGGAATCCGGTGGCGGTGGTCCGTGATTCCAGCGGACTCCGGAACGCGGGGCCGGCGGTAGCCGGAATCGGCCGGAATCGTTCGGAATGCTTTCCGGGCATCTCCCGGAACCGCGGTCACGGTCCGGCGTGCTCCATCGTTGAGACCGGCAGCCCGACCGGGTGTCCGATGAGGTTCCGGAGAGATTCCGAGGATTCCGGCCGAGCTGGGAATGATGCTCCGGACGCAGATCAGAGGCACGTGCGCGCGCAGGGGAGGGCGAGATCGCGGGCAGGCTTCCGGGCTGGGTTGCCGATTGTCCGGAGTCTTTCCGGCGGCGCTGGAATGGTCGGACCGGACAGTGGAAGATGCCTCGGACTCGCTCCGGAATTCCGGAGGGCGATGTCGATCAGGCTCCGGGCGTGCCGGATTCCGGACCGGCATTCCGGTGTCCGGGCAGACGACGGCGGGCCCGGAACCGAGTCGGTTCCGGGCCCGCCGAGCCAACGGGGCGAGGCTATGTGGTGGGGGAGTGGTGGCGTTCGCGGCGGACCATGTGGGCCAGCGCGGCGCCCATGCCCACCACGATCACGGGCAGGCACGAGACGAAGGTGGTGATCCACCACGGCGCGATGGCGTGGACCTTGGCCGCGGCGTGGCCGGCGGCCTTGGCGGTGGCGTCGGCGACGGCTTGGCGGTCCCTGATCTCGTCGGCCTGGGACTGGACCAGGAGGTGATAGGCGATCTGGCCGGCCGCGCCGAGGGCGAGGCTGCCGAATGCCGACCATTTCGCGAACTCGTGGGTGGCCTCGGAGCGGGCGCGGCCCGACAGCCACACGTAGAGGGCGTAGCTGGCGTAGGCCTCCACTCCGATGGGCAGGGTGATCGCGGTGTTGAGTTCGAACTCCGAGATCCCCGGGAAGGGGCGGACGACCCCGAATCCGGTCGCTTCGCCGAGTCCGACCCAGCCTGACCAGATCGCGACGAACGCGGACAAGGCCATCAGCAGCACGGGCCACACCACCAGCGGGCGTTCCCGGCGCTGTCCGGAATTCGACCGCGGCGGACCGTCCTGCGCGGCGCCGGACTCGCGATCGGAGACCTGTGGACCGGTGTCCGACGCGGTGGTCGCCCGCGGTTCGGGCGCGATTTCCGGAACAAGTCCGGCGACGGTGCCGGACTGCTTCCGGGGTGGCTCCGGAAGCGGCTGGAAGGAGTCCGGAATGTTTCCGCTGAAGTTCCGGAAAGCGGGTTCGGACTTCGGAATCGGCTGTTCGGAGGTCTGGAAGGTGTCCGGCCATTCGGTGGCGGTGGTGGTGGGGAGATGCTGTCCGAACCCGGATTCCGGCGCGAAGGGGAACGGGATTCCGATGGTGTCCGGCCAGGTTCCGGACGCTTCCGGCGCGTGGTCCGGGGTTTCCGGAACGGCGTCCGGAGTCGTTTCGGAATCGGCGCGGGCGGCGTGGTGGGCGGCGTCGAGTTCGGCCAGTTTCTCGGGGGTCAGCTTCTGCTGTTCGCCGGTGTCGTCGAGGCCGCGCTCGCGTCGGTACTCACGTAGTGCGTCGTAGATGGTGGACTTTCCGACCTCCACCCCGTAGGCCTCCAGCCATTCGCGGACCCCGGCGGCGGAGGGTTTGGCGAACTGGGTGCAGGCGTAGCGGACCTGTTCGGCCTTGCCCGCCGCGGCCTCCAGCTCGGCGCGGTGGATGTCGAATCCGTCCGGGTCGTCGGCCGTGGTCGTGGTGTCGGTCTCGGTGATGGTCATGCTCACGCCTTCTTTCGGCAACCTGTCGTCGGCGTCGGTGGGGGAGTATGCCCGCTACTCGGGGTGGAGTGGCGGTGAATTCTCTGTTGCGCTCGCCATCGCTGGTTGTTTCCCCTGATCACGGTGGCTAGCCACCGTGATTGTACAAGGTCGGCGGGCGGGTGGCTAGCCACCGGCTCCGCAGGGCCCGAAGAACCGGCATTCGATGAGGACGCGCGGGTCCAGGTCGCGGGCCTGCGGCTCGAGCTCGTCCAGGAGCTCGCCGAGGTCGGCCAGGCGCAGTTCGTCGCCCTCGTTGAGCGGGAATCGCCACTCGCGTTGGATGTGGTCGTCGCACCCGCCGTAGTTGCCCGCGGAGGCGACGGCGAAAGCTGTGTCGTCGCCGCCGGATTCGGCCAGGCTGAACCAGCAGTGCAGGGCGGCGGGCGTGATATCGGGGATGTGGTTGATGGCTGAGCCCTGGTAGCTGGCCTGGTATCGCCAGCCGGACTCGGGCTCGGGTTCGGGGGTCTGCTCGGGGTACCCGTAGTCCTCGATCGCCCATCCCCGGGCCGTCAGGAACTCGTGCAGGGCACGCATGTGGTCGTCGGTGGGGGCGGGGAAGCGGATCACGTCCATGGCTTGGGTCCTTCGGTCGTGCCGTGGGGTCCGGGGGTGCGGGGCACCGTGTCGGAGCCGGATTCGGCCACGTTGGGCACGTGGAATTGGGTGCCCAGCTGTTTGCGTCGTTCGATGGCGTCGTGCCGGCTCGCGCAGGGCCACGCTTTCCAGGAGGCCCATCGCAATCCCGCTTGGTGATGAAGTCGGCTGAGGTTGGATCGGAACTGCTGGGTGAATCCGATGTGGATCGGTGTGCCACCCTCGCCGAAGAGGACGAACGCGGTGTGCATGCCGCGGGCCGGGTGCACGGAATCGTCGAGGCCCTCGAAACCGGTGTTGCCGCTCCAGGTGCCGTCTGCGGTCGTCGGCGTGGCATTGGCGAACCGGCGCAAGTTGTTGAGATCGTGCTCGATCCACTCCAGCCAGCGCCGGGAGTACCCGGTCAGCCCCCATTCGCGCACCTGCTCGTAGGCGCTGATCAGGCCGCGATAGTCCAGGCCTCCCAGTTCGTGTACCAACGCAACGTTGCTGATGAACTGCTGCTCGGTGGCCAGGAGTTCGGCGGCCAGCCGGGCCCGAGCGTCGAGGAGTTCGTGCATCCGGGTCGCGGCCGCGTCCGCCGCGTCTGCCGCATGCCGAGCCGGATCGGACATCAGGTCATCCTTTCACCAGGTCAACCGCTGGTTTGGGGCGCTTCGGCTTGGTGGCAGCGAATTTGCCCGAGGGTTGGTAGGCGGCGCGGTAGGCCCGGAATGTCTGCCGGCCAGGCGAGGACTCGGGCAGCGGCGTGGCGGGGGGTTGTGCGCTATCGCCCCCAAATTCGATCACAGCCGCCGTTTCGGGCCACGCGGTCACCGTGGGTCGGTTGAACGGCCCTGTCGCGTCTACGGCCGCGCTGGGGGCTGAAACGGGGACGTTCTCGGCTGGAGGGGTTGGGTGGCGTTCAGGGGTGGGGGAGGGCGCACCAACGAGCGCGATGCTGTCGGCGTACAGCTCGAAGGCTCGGACCAGGTACATAGCGGTTTCCGCGTCGCATGCCTTCTCGCGCAGGTAGCGGGCGGTCCGATCGGCCGAGAACCGCAGCAACGCGGCGTCGACGGCGGTCTCGAGCCGGCGCCGCTGCTCCGGGCGCATGTCGATGCGGGCCAGGTGCGCGGTCACCTCGGGCTCGGCCAGCAGCGCCGCCGCGGTCCCCGGGGCCAGAGCGGTTTCCGGCGCGGTCTGGGCCGGCGCCTGCGCCGGGATCGGCTCGGTGTGCGTCTTCTGGATGGCGGCGGGATCTCCGTCCGTCCGTCCGTCCGCTGCGGTCTCGGCCGTCGCGCCCGCGTTACGTTCCGGACGGACGGACGGAGTGTTGGTCTTCTTGTAGTTCTTGTTCTTCTTAGTACCCGGATCAGCCTGAATAGGGTTTTTCCCATCTTGGTTCCGACCTGCGGGTTTGCTGTCAGATGAGCGCAATTCCTCGGCTACGGTCCCAAGTTCCTCCGAGTTCTCGGCATTTCCGCTGGTCACAGCCAAGACGGGATTTTCCCGTTTAGGTTCTGACCTGCGGTTTTGCTCTCGTTCGCGCTCGCGGGCCAGGAACTCCTGGTCGGTGATGAAGTACTCCGTATCGGACCCGAGCGTGCCGTCCGGCCGACGTTCACGAGTCCGTACGAGCAACCCGAATGTCTCCAGCTCTTTCAGTGCCGTCCGCACGGCATCGACCTTGCACTTCATGTGCTTCGCGATCTGATCCACCGTGACCCCGTACCCGTTCTTGTGCGAGGCCAGCAGACCGAAGATCTTCACCGCGTTCCCGGACAGCTCGGCACTGCGGAAGATGGCATTGGCCACCGCGGTGTAGTTGTCAGCGGACATGTCCCCACGGCGAATGCGCCCGTAGTTCATCGCGCCACCGCCGAAGCCACGACATGATCACGCAGGGCCAGGTCCATGACCGGAGCGGCCGATATGGCCCACAGGGATCCGGAGGTGGCGCTCATCGGGGTCACCGCCGGCGGTGCGACGCGCCGAGCAAGATCGGTATCAGTCCGATCACAGTGTCCGGCCAGCTCGGAGAGGGGAGTGGGGGAGACCAGTTGGCGCTGACCAGGAACTACGGCGTTCATGTCACCACCCCTTTCGGGATCGGTGGCAGCCCGCGTTGCGCAGTTCGGCGGTGAGTCGGATCGACACCTGTCGGTGGCGCCCTGTAATCTCAAGCCGCACGTGGTGTTCCACACCGTGTGTGGAACGCAGTCACAACTGAAGCTGCCTTTTCTGGAAACCCCGTTCTCTCTTTTGTCGCCAAACAAAAGTGGGAGAGAACGGGGTTTTTCTTTTGTGTCCGTGGGGGCATCTGCTTCCTCGGCACATGCCACCGTCATGTCAGCTTTCCGTATCCGGGCCGCTGACGGGCGGAATGACACGCGGGGCCACAGGCCCGGCGGAAACCCCGCCCCTCGGAAAAGCTTGTGAGAGACGGGGTTTCGTGCCTCGGAAGGCTCAGAAATCATCTTGCCGGTCCCGGGCCGGTTCGGCAGGGCGGGGCGCTTCCCGGTCCAGGTGGCTGTGGAGTTCCGGGTCGTTGTGGAAAGGGCTCTGGTAGAGGATGAAGGGGTCCGGGTCGGGGATGAACCCTTCCTCCGGGTCCCCTGAGGGGCCGTCGGGTTCGTAGGGCTCGTTGTGGCCGCATCCTTCGTCGGGCTCGCAGTACATCAGCCAGTCCGCGCCGTAGCGGCCATTGGCGGGGATGACCCGCATGGGTTTGCCGCAGCACCGCCCGGCCCGCTCCGGGATGGGGATATCGCGCTGCGCCGGCGCGGCCGCGGCGGCGGGCTCCTGGATGGCGGGCCGTACTGGGAGAACGGGCCGTGGCGGGGTCCAGTGGGACAGCTCCGGCATTTCGCGGTCGCGGTCGTGGACCCAGTCCCAGGCCATGCCCAGGCGGGCCTGGTCGAACAGCGACACCTCGAGCCGGTTGCGGCCCCAGCGGCGCCGGTCGAACTCCTCCCGCAGCGCGCCCAACTGGTCGTCCCACGCGGTGCGGGCCTTGGAGGTCTCCTCGGTCCATCCGGCGGCCCAGGCGGATTTCTTGGCGGCCTGGGCGGCATCGATCTCGGCCAGCAGCTCGGGCACCGTGAGCTCCTCGAGGGCGGTGCCGGCCGCGGCCGTGGTCAGGATGGCGGGATCGAACTTGGCGCGCAGCGCGGCCTTGCGTTCCTCGTGCTCACGCAGAAACTTGGCGGAACGGGCGGCCTCCTGGGCCTTCGCGTGCTTCCATTCGGCGCGCTCGGCCGGGCTCAGCCGCAGCCATTCGACGGCTTCGCGCACCCGCTGCGGCGGGTCCAGCTCGAACCACGCGATCAGCGCGCCGATGGTGGCCGCGCCGGCGCCCACACCGATCGCGATGGGCTTGATGTTGTTGCGGTGCATGGGTTTTCCCTTCCGGATATCGGTGGGTTCAGGGGGCGGGTTTGGGGGTGGGGGCGGGTTTGCCGAGCTGGGCGCGCGGCAGTTTCTTGGTGCCGCGGGCGCTGTTGTAGGCGCCGATCATCACCAGGGCGGCCAGGCGGCCGGTCTGGCCGTTCTCGGTCTCGCGCAGAGCCTCGGCGCGGGCCTTGATCTGGCGGGGCGCGATCGCCTCCAGGACGTCGCCCAGCTTCTCGTGGTCCAGCACGTCGTCGTAGCTGTGCAGCAGCAGCGCGACACCCAGCACCAGCGGCGCGTCGACGGAGTCCAGGCGCTTGCCCCACACCTCGGCGATGAAGGTCAGCGTGTTCTCCAACAGCAGGCCCCTGCCGCCTCCACCGAGCTTGTAGACCCGCTCGAGGGTGGAGGTGCAGCGGATATTGCCGTTGACCGGTGCCATGTCCACGCGCATCCCGGCCGCTACCACCACGGCCTCGATGGCGGACACCACCGGGTCACCGGCGGCGCGGCGGGCCTTCCACCGGTCCCACGTGGTCAGGCGCCGGGTGTTGGCGTCGATCTCGTGGAACAGCTGCGCCTCCTGCGCGAGGCTCAGCCCGGTGTGGACCTTGGCGACCAGGTGCATATCGCGGTCACACAGCCGGGCCGCTTCCACGCGGTGCTGCCCGTTGATCACCGCGTACCGGTCCGGCTGCGCGCCTTCGCCCCGGTCGGACAGTTCGATCACGCCCACCAGGCGCACATTCCAGTGCTCGGCCATGTGCTGGGCCCGCGGCAGATCCAGATCCCGCTGGTAGGCCGGATCGGCGAAAATCTCGCGCACCGACACCGCCGCCACATACGGTTCCTCGGGCTCGACCGCCGTCGGCGTCTCGGGCATCCCGGCCGTGAGCTGGGGCGGTTCGGCGTAGCAGGTGTCAGGCATCGCCCACCACCTCACGAAGCGCGGCCGCTTTCGCGGTCTCCCACTCCTCGAGCGCGCCGTGGATCAGGCTCAGCTGCTCGGAGCGCCAGCTGCCGGGGATGGCGGTGGCCCAGTCGATCGGCAGGCTGGTCAGCTTCTCGGCCAGCAATCGCAACTCATCGCGGTGCAGGTGGGGGAATTCGTCCACGGGCACCCAGGCGCCGGTGGGGATATGGATCAGTTGCAGTCCGAACAAGGCCGGAGCGCCGTCGCTGTCCAGCTCGGGGACGATGGCGAAGTGCTCGGCCACGATATCGCCGGGCACGGTGACCATGCCGTGGACCTTGTGATGGATCTGCACCGGGGTGCGGGTGTCCGGGGGTTCGTTCGTGCTGGTCATGATGGGTTCATCCCTCCATTGCGTAGGTCAGGCAGTCGTCGCACAGCTGTTGCTGACAGCAGTGGTCGCAGTGCTCGAGTCCGTCGTGGCACGGGCAGGCGCACTGGGCGATGTTCTCGGCGGCACGGATGGCATCGAGGCTGGTCATGCCCACTCCTCGCGCTTCTGCCAGCCGATGAGGAATCCGGCGACGAATCCGGCCGAGGTGACCACGGCGGTCAGCGCCACGATCGGGCCAGCGGGGTAGACCCGCTGCACGGCAGCCGTGGGCACCTGCGCCGGCCGTGGCGGGTGGAGGGTCGCGGCGTGAAAGCGGCGCGAAGAGATGTTGTGTGACATGGGGATATCTCCCTCTCGGAGCGATGAAGTGATGGGGTCAGGCCGAGGCCTGGTGCCGGCGCTGTTGGGCGTAGCGCCGGCGTTGGGTGTCGGTGACCTCGGCCCAGGGCGTGATCCGGATGCCGGGCAGGGTGTCGCTGCCAGCGAGGGCCGCGGCTTCCCATACGAGGTCCCGCAGCACCGCCACCTCGGTGGCGGTGAGCGGCATCCGGACGTAGGTGTTGCCCACCGGGCCGGTCAGGATGACCAGCCAGTCCTCGGCGGGATCGGGATCGATGCCGGTCATGCCGGGCTCTCACAGAAGAACTGGCAGGACCCCGGCGGCGGAGGCGGTGGCACGGGCGCGACCGGCGGCCGCGGGGCGAAGGTCAGCGCGTAGACCAGGCTCACCCCCGCGGCCGCGACACCGGCGGCGATCAGGAGCGCCAGCAGCGGATTGGCCCGCGCCGCCTTCCTGACCTGGCGTAAGACGCGTCGCTGCAATCGGTGCACGGCCTACTCCCCGGGATCGGGCGGAACCGCATCCGGATCCGCCGCGCCGATACGGGAGCGCACCACCTCGGGCACCGCCGCCTGGACCCGGGCCACGAGGCGGGCCGCGTCCAGGGCGAAGTCGCCGGTATCCAGCAGCGACAGGCGGGCCTGGTCGGCGGCCTTGGCCAGGTCGGTGGCGGCCTGGTCGACCGCGATGAGCTTCCAGTACAGGGTCTCGGGATCGGAGATCCCCGCCAGCGCGGTGCGGGTGCGGCCCTCCAGCGCGGCCAGCGTGCGGCCCAGCTCCACCAGGGCGTTGACGAGCTGGGACTCGGCCATCGGCGGAATCATGATCACGACCGCTCACCCCCGACCCGTGCCCGCATGTCCGCCAGCACGGCGGTGCGGATGGCATCGCCCACCAGCTGCGGGTCGGCGGGGGTGTGCCCGCCGGCGGCGGCCGCGCCCTCGGTGGTCTGGATCGACAGCGATACGACCAGGTCCGCGGCCAGTTCGCTGGCGTGTTCGGCGCAGGTGCGCATCGCCGCGAAGTCGGCGCGGCCGCCGGCGGTCGCGTCCACGGCCAGGGCGGATACGGTGGCGGCCAGCTCGGTGGCGCCGCCGGTGATCCGCGGCCCCAAATCGCGCTTTTTGCGTGTTGGCATTCTGTGTCCCTTTCGGTGATCCTTGACGGCGGGACCAGGCATGGATGAGATGCCTGGTCCCCCAGTCGTTTCAGTGGTGCTGGCGTCCGGAATCGGGCACCAGGTGCTTGGCCTCGGCCAGCGTCGCGACGGCGGTGTGCTTGATCCGGCAGGTGTCGGCGGTGCAGGTCAGATGCACCTGCATCACCTCGTGGGCCTGCTCGGTGGTCAGCGGCCCGGAGTAGGCGCACCGCATGTGCGAGGGCACCAGGTCCTGGATGTGGGTCCGGAGGAACTCCGGGCCGAGGGCCTCGGCCAGCAGCCGCCGCCAGGACACATCCGCGCCGGTCATCGCTGCTCACCACCGTGGTTGAGCGGCGAAAACACCATGTGGCCGAAGGATTCGCCCAGCACCCGGGCATAGGTGGTCCAGAACAGCCGGGCCTGCTCGATGCTGTAGAGCCCGAGGACATCCCAGCGCAGCGGCAGGTCTTCCAGCGCGGCCGCCAGCTCCCGCAGCTTCTCGACCGGGAAATCGCCGGAGGTCATCACCAGGCCGGTCGGCAGGTGGACCAGGCGCATCCCGCCCGCCAGTCCGACCGGGGTGTGCTGGATATCGGTCAGTGCGGGGGCGATGGCGAAGTGCTCGGTGACCTTCTCCCCGCGCATCAGAACGGTGTCGTGGTAGGCGGTCTGCATTCCCAAAGTGATCAAGTTGGGCATCGGAGCCTCCTGTGGGAAATTGGGGGAGGATCCGAGGCGGCTACCACCCGCCTCGGGTCCTCCCAAGGGGTGGAATCAGCCCTTGTACGGGGCGAAGGTCACGGTGGGCAGATCCACCGTTTTCAGCGGCTGCGTCTCCTGGTCGATCTGGCTGGCCAGCTTCTGGCGCGCGGTGCGGAAGATCCGGCAGTCCGGGGTCGCGCACTTGCCGGGGCCGTGGGTGCGATGGACGGTCAGCGCCTCGGCCATGGTCAACGCCTCCGGATCGCGGCAGTCCCACGGATCCACACGCCATTCACCGGTCAGGACGTGAAAACCCAGCGTCCGGCGCACCTGCTGAATGGGCTGGGGCTTGGGCTTGCGGCGGAGCAGCGACATCAGCGACATCACGCCACCGCCTTCTCGGCCGTCGCATCACGAACGTCTAGTGCACAGCAGTACTTGCAGCTACGTACCTGCCGAACCTGCCGCTCCCACTGCGGACCCCACCACTCCGACTCCCGCCACTCGTCCTTCCAGACATGGATTCCGAGAGGGCAGAGTCGGGACTGCTCCAGAAATGCGCTCAGCCTGCTCATCACGCCACCGCCTCGGCGTCGACGCGGACGAAACTGCGGCTGAGCAGGCGCTCCACCGTCATCGGCGTGCGCCGGTTCGGGTGGGTGATTTCGCCCTGGTACTCCTGGCGGATCACGGTGCATTCCGCGCGCCCGTCCTCCAGGAATCCCCGAACCTCCAGCGTGCGGATGTTGGAGACACGGTTGTCGCGGAACTGGTCGCCCACGGTGACGGTGCCCTTATCGGTGGTGACCGTGTTCATCGGGTCACCGCCTGGAGATCCTCGCTCCACTCCACCAGGCGCGGCTGGTAGTCCTCCGGGGCGTACAGGTCGTTGACGGCCTCGATCAGGTTGTCCAGTGCCTCCTGGGCGCGGGCCTTGGTCGGCCACACGTCGGGTTTGGTGCTGTGCGGGGCCTCGGCGATGTGGACCGGTTCGCGCCACAATCGCGGCTCTCCGTTCGGGCCGTCCTTGGGCAACCGGATGGCCCAACCTTTGGATGCGTTCATTGCGGATTCCTCCTCTGCCAGCCGATACGGGATCGGGTCGGTCTGGTTCTCGATGGGGATGTGGGTTTCGGTGGGCCGTGTCCTCGTTGCGGTCACCGGCCCTCCTCTTGTGGTGCCATGATCCCTAGATGCCATGGTACCATGGGATCCGATGGTAGACCCGAGGAGGCAGGAATGGAAGGCAATGAGAACCCACATGGCAGAGCGGCTTCTGGCCGGTCAAAAGCGGCTGTTACCGAGGCAACATGCGACCATGGTCCCTGTGACCACGCCCGAATCGCCCCGAAACACCTGGCCGCAGCGCAAAGTCCGTCTGGACGATCAGCGCTGGAAACAGGTGCGGATCAAGCTCGCTCAGGACGAGGAGAACTGGCAGGGCGTGGTGGAGCTGCTGGTGCAAGGCTGGCTGTCGGGCAGCGTGCAACTGGACGACGTGCGTTCCAAGCTCCAGGAACAGGGACTGCTGCTGCCGGAGTAGCCGAGCTGGGTGGTAGCCAGCTCGTCATCTCCGCCGGCACCTCCGCGGCCGCCGTCCTCACGCGGAACCATTTCTGCGGCTACGTGATCACCCGCTACCTGGGCGGTGCGCGATGAGCCGCAAACAGGTACAGCTCGAATCCGCCGAATGGGTCAAGGGCATCGCCCAGGGGCTGGGCTTCCTGCTGCTGGTCTGCGGAGGCCTGGCGGCCACCTCCGGGAATCTGTCGATCGACCGCATGATCGCCTGGTGGGAGAGCTTCGTGGCGGAATTCAAGGTCCTGGCCCCGACCATCGCATTCTGTGGCGCCGGCGCCCTGGCCCTGCTCAGCGCCCTGGTGTTGTGCGCCCGCTCGGCCCGCTCCCTGCTCCTGGCCCTGGTCCGGATCCGCCTGCACTACCGCAGCCGCTGGGCGGCCGCGATGATCAAGCACGGCCTGGCCGACAAGAAGGCCGGCGGTGGGGTCCTGGTGCCCAAGCTGCGCAAGGTCGTCACCGCTGACGGCACCGATGAGCTGACGGTGGAGATGCTGTCCCACCACAAGCCCGCGGACTGGTCCGAGGTCGCGCCGTCGCTGGCCATCGCTTTCGGCGCCACCTCCGGCCACGTGAAGTTGGTGGACAACCCGAAGAAGCGTCACGACCACATCGGCCTGGTGTTCACGCGCGGCAACGCGCCCGTCCAGAAGGCGCTGCCGCCCGGCCGCAGCGGCCTGCTACAGCCCGAGCGGTACCTGACCCTGGGTCCGCCCGAGGGCGACTATCAGACCAAGATCGTGCGCATTTCCGCGCTGATGTGGCAGTTCGGGATGGTGCGGATCGAAGATGGTCTTGGACGACGACGCTGGAAGTTCGGAACGCGAGTGAGGTGGTGTGTCCAATGGCCTACCGCGATGGCCTGACCATGCTCCTGGCCGCACCCGAGACGCATCAGGCCGCCAGCCTGCCCGGGTGGGTCGGGGCAACCGTGGCCGGCGCCGGAGTGGTGACGGTCATCGCGGTCGGCGCCCTCTGGATGAAGGGCCGCGCCGCCGCCGCCGACGCGCGCGCCATCACCACCCGCGAAACCACCCAGCGCGAACGCTTCGCCGAATTCCACCCGCGGCTGCGCCCGGCCCTGGCACGCCTGACCGACGACTGGCAGGCCTGCCAGCTGTGGACCTCCCTCAAACTTGGCCGCGAACCCCGCGACGGGGACCTGGGCGCCTGGCCGGTCCTGCTGCCCTCCGACCAGGCCGACCCGCCCGACGACGGCATTTGGCGGGATCTGCGCTCCGGCGACGCGCGGGTCCGGCTCCAGGTGCCCGAAGGCTGGTCCCCGCAGGACCTGGTCAACAAGGCCGGCGATATCGCCTCGGCGATGGACGTGCGCGGCGTGCGCGTGATCGCGGCCGACGGCAACCAGCTGGTGCTCGAGATCCGCGCCGAGGCCCCGAGGATCGACCCGCAGACGCTGAAGAAATACCCCGAGCGCGTGCACATCGCCCTGACCCGCCTGCGCGACCCCTGGGACGCGGCCGACCTGTGGGCGGAACTGAAACTGGGCCGCAAACCCAGCGCCCACGAACCCGCGTCCGTCCCCACCCTGGTGCCCCACACCGACCCCGCCGACCCCACCAAGAACGATGACGGGATCACCCAGAACGACGTGGGCGTACGCCTGCGGCTGCGCATGCCCGACGGCTGGTCACCCCACGACCTCGAGGACGAGAAGAAATCCAAGAACCTGGCATCCGCACTCGACGTGCCCGCGGTCCAGCTGATCGAATCCGACGGCAACAAGGCCCTGCTGGAACTGCGCGTGTTCGACCCGATCGCCGAAGTCGCCACCTCCGAGCTGGTCAAACAGGTACAGATCAAGAGCCTGAACGGCGAAACCCGCACCAAGTACGAGCTGCTGGTGCCCGTCGGCTCGCTGTCGTGCCACGACGATTTCCGCCTCGGCCAATCCGAGTACGGCGACCGCATGACGTTGAACTTCGCGCGCGACGTGCACCGCGCGATCCAGGGCGCCACCCGCTCGGGCAAGTCCGTCACCTTCAACACGATGATCGCGTACTCGCTGCTCATGCGGGACACCGTCACCGTGATCATCGACCCCAACGGGGCGACCGTCGCGCCGTTCTGGGAATGCGCGGACTACGTGTGCGACTCCGAGGACCCCGAGGACGCCATCAAGGTGTTCGACATCGTGCTGAAAGCGATGTACGCCCGCAAGAAGATGTTCCCGGCCATGCGCGAGGCCGCCATCACCCGGTTCTCCCCGCAGCTGCCGCTGTGGAACATCTTCATCGACGAGAACAGCCACTACGACACGCTGGACTACAAGCGCAAACTGGCCAAGGTCGCCAAGCAGGTGGCCAAGTTCGGCGGCCGGCTCAACATCGCCGATCAGAAGATGAACGTGGACAACCTGCCCGGCACGGTCAAGGTCAACCTGTCCGACATCTTGTGCCACCGCGTGCAGTCGCGCCACGACTTCGACCACGTGCTGCCCGGCCTGCCGACCTTCGCCGCGATGGCCGCCAACTCCGAACGCCCCATGGCCCAAGGCGTGGCCATCGCCCGCCTGGCCTCCCACGAGCGGCCGGTGCGCATGCGCGTGGACTACCTGGCGGCCAAGGCCTGCTACGACATTGGGGACCAGATCATCGAAGCGCGCGGCGCCAAGCGCCCCCCGATGGGCACCGACGACTTCGACACCGAAACCGACACCACCGCAGCCGAGGACATCACGGACCTCGATGAGGACGTGGTGATCTGCCTGCTGCCCGAGTGCGACGAACCGGTGGAGAAGCCACACACCGGAAGGCCCGGCAAGTACTGCTCGAACAAGCACAAGCTGAAGCACTGGCGCCAACTCAACCCCAAAAAGAAGCCCGGAGACAACATCGAGCCAGGGGAAGAAAAGGCCATCTGAGCAGGAGAAACGAAACGTTCGACGTTCCGTTTCGCCAGCGATACGCAACCCGGCGCCGACGGTACGAAACCGGCACCGCGATGCTGTTCCCCAGGCGCATGATGCACACCAAAAATCGGCCCCTCGCCATCCACGGCGAGGGGCCGATCCGCACACTTCCTCAGAATCCGATCGCCACCACCGGCGCCGGATCACCGGCGCCTATCTCGATCAGCTCCCGCCCCAGCATCCAGTCCAGCGTCCGCGCGGCGGGCCGCGTCGCTGTCACGTTCCCGATCAGCCACATACCGTCCCCGCCCCGGGTGATGTGCCCATAGCCCACCCGCTTCAGCATGTCCGTCACCACCTGCTCCGACGGCTCCCACCCGCCAGCCGCAGCACCCTCTGATTCAGCCGCTGCCGCCCGTTCCGCGGCCGCCGCCGGCTCGGGCAGCACCCGGCCGGTACGCGCGCTGTAGACCGTCGCGCCCACACCGATCAGCGACACCGGCGCGAGTCCGTCGGCATCCGGATCACCCCAAGCGATGAACTTGCGCCGCAGCAGCGAATCCAGCGTCTTGACCGGACCGTCCACCGCCGGCTTGCCGTCGATATGCCAGGCCTGCGCGTCCACGGCCCGCGCCACCCGCAGCCGACCGTCACCAATCTGGACGATCATGTTCCGCTGCGGCGTGCTCAGCCGCTCCCCACCGCCGGCACTGCGCCGCCCGAGCCGATCCATGGCCGCCGCCACCGCCTGCTGGATCTCACCGTTCTGGGCCTCCTCCAGCTGGTTCTCCAGGAACGTCGCCAGGCCCTCGGCCCGCAGCTGCTCCCGCTTCGCCTCCTCGGCCCGGCTCTCGGCGGCAGCCACCCGCGCATCGGACTCCCGAGTGACCTTCTCCAACTCGGCGCGCGCGGTCTCCGCCGCCGCTTCCGCCGTCGCGCAGCGGTCCTGAAGGTCGGCGCGCTCCCGGATCAGCGCCTCCACCAACTGGTCGAACGCCCCCACCGCACGGGTGACCCGCTTCGCGGAATCCCCCAGCAGCTGCGCCGCCGCCGCCAGCTCGGCCCGCACCGCATCCAGCGCCTCATCTCCGCTCACCGCCGGAGTCTCCGGCGCCGCGAGTTCAGCCGCCAGCGCAGCCGAGGCGGCCTCGACAGCGGCCTCCCGGTCCGAGCGTCCATCCGCGACCGCCGGCGCCTCCACGGGGCTGCTGGACCGGTCTACGACCACCGCCGCCTCGGCGGCCTCGGCACCCTCGGGCACGTCGACCACCGGCGCCTCGGCCAGCGCGTCCAGATCCACCGGCCGCGGCGGTACGAGCGCGTGCGCGTTGGCCAGCTCCCGCTCACGCGGCCGGTCCGCCTTGTCCGAGATATGCGAGGGCACCCCGCCCGGGGTCTGGTTGCAGTAGGTCGGCTGCGCGCCGTTGTTCGCGCGCTGCACCACCTCGTGCCCGTGCAGTTCGGGCACGTACACCACTTCACCCTCGGGCAGCGGCATATCGGCGCCGTAGATCTTCCACAGCGGCTTGTTGGCCCAGTGCAGCTCCTTGATCGGCCGATTCGGCGGCCACAGCCCCACCGTGCCGCACACCGGGCACGCCACACCCTCCAGCGCGCGCGAGCCCGGATCCGGGTCCTCGGTCAGCGCGTCGATGCGATGCGCTACCGGCACGGGAACCTCCGCCGCGTCCCGGCCCGCCGCCTCGGCCTCGGCAACCGCGGCCCGATAGGCGCCCCAGCACGCCAGGCAGTACATCGGGTAGGCCTCGGCCGCGATGGAGGCCAGCGTGTCGTTGCGCCCGGCAGTGACAGTGTTCACCTTCACCGGCCACCGGCACCAGGACACCACCTCACCGATCGGCACGCGGGGCCGGCCGTTCTGCGTCTCGGCCACCCACGCCGGCAGCTCCAGTTCCATCGTCGTCTCCCTCGCTCGAAGTCAGCTTTTCAGTAGGTGGTCAGGTGCAGTTCGTACGCGCCGTCGCGACGGCGCGTACGGCGCACGCTCACGGATGCCACGCCCAGCGCGTCGGCCAGCACGACCGAGGCCCTGGCGAACGCCTCGGCGTCGATGCCCAGCAGGCGCACAGCCACACCGCACTCGGTGCGCCAGATCCCGCAGTCCCCGCCGCGACCGGTAGCGATCGGCGCCGGGGCCAGACCGACCTCGGCGAAGGCGGCAGCGCGCTCGGCATCGACGTACAGCCGCGCGACCACGCCGCGCGCGGCGGCCGGGAAGCCATCCAGGAACTGCGCCCATTCAGCCTCGGCGCGGGCCTTCGCGGCGGCGGCCTGGGCCTCTTCGCGCCGGCGAGCCTCACCGACGGCGTGGCGCCAGAAGCCGGCACCGGCGGCCACCAGGACGGCCACCGCGACGACGGGGGCCACCGGATTGTGGGTGCTGGTGTAGGCGACGGTGGGGACCCCGAGGAGCAGGGGCAGCGCGAGCAGTACGGCCAGCCCGAAGAGAGGACCGGCGTCACCTCGGCCGGTGCGCCGGATCGCTGTCGAGGCTTTCATCATGTCCTCCCAGTGACTCCCATTCACCCCGAAGGGGGAAATCATCATTACCCCCTTAACTATACCCCCCAATCACTATTACCACCACACATTGGAGGGGAAGAATGGCAAAAAAAAGGGGGAAATGACTTGCAGCAGTGGGGGTAATAGCTGTAGACTAGAGACATGAAACGACGAGCCGAAGCCAAAGCCCCAGGTCACACGGGGGAAATGGACCGAATCCCCCCAATGTGGTAGGGTGGCCGCCATGACAACCCGAATCCCACCAGCACAATTATTACCCCCTGTCAACCATTCCCCCCGTAGGGGGGATACGAAACGCAAGAGAAATATATTTC
>NZ_JBHXVO010000033.1:0-76162 GCF_042672265.1 Nocardia sp. NPDC127526
CAAAGGGCTACCCCCCAATACCCCCAAAACAGAAGGGCGGACGGCGATGAGGGCGGATGGGGATGAAGGCGGGCTGGGACGAGGACGGGCACGGACAAGGATTGGGCAGGGACGAGGACGGGCAGGGACGAGGACGGGCAGGGACGAGGACGGGCAGGGACAAGGACGGGCAGGGACAAGGACGGGCAGGGACAAGGACGGGCAGGGACAAGGACGGGCGGGGATAGGGGTGGGGCGGATGGGGATGCGGATGGGTTGGTGGCTACTTGGCGGCGAACGGTGCGTTGTTCGTGGCGAGGGCGGCCGGTGAACTACCGTCGTCGGGGTGAGCACCGCACGGATCGTGATCGTGGGCGGCGGTTTCGCCGGGGTGGAATGCGCTCGATACCTGGAGCGCCGGTTGCGCCCGGGCGAGGCGGAGGTGCGGCTGGTCGGGGCGATCGGTGCGGGCCAGCTGTATTTGCCGCTGCTGCCGCAGGTTGCTGGAGGTGTGCTGCCAGCGCAGGCGGTGGTGGTGTCGCTGCGGCGGGTGCTGAAGCGCACCGAACTGATTCCCGGGATGGTGGTGGGCGCGGACGCGGCGCGCGGGCAATGCGTGGTGCGGCGGCCCTCGGGCGGTGAATACGCCCTGGACTACGACCATCTCGTGCTGGCCACCGGCAGCATCACCCGTATCCTGCACATTCCGGGCTTGCCCGAGCACGGCTTCGGCATGAAGACCCTCGCCGAGGCCGTCTATCTGCGCGATCACGTGCTGCGCCAGTTGGATATGGCCGCGATTGCCGAGGATCCGGCGGAGCAGCGGGAGCGCGCCACCTTCGTGACCATCGGCGCCGGATACGCGGGCACCGAGACCATGGCCGTGCTCGCCCGGCTGGCCCGGTCCGCGGCCCGGCAATACTATCCGCGGTTGGATCCGGACCTGGTGCGCTGCCATCTGATCAACCACAGCGACCGCGTCATGCCCGAACTCGGCGAGCGACTGGGGGAGAGCGCGAAAAAGCTGATGGCCAAGCGCGGAATCGAATTCATCCCCGGCGCTTCCGCATCGGAGGTCGGCGAGCGCACGCTCACCTTGACCACCGGACAGGTGATCCCGACCCGCACGGTCGTGTGGACCGCGGGCGTGACCCCGAGCCCGCTCGCCGAGCATCTGAGCGCGGAGACGGTGCACGGCCGCATGGTCGCCGACGCCGATCTGAGCGTGCCGAGCCTGCCCGGCGTCTGGGCCTGCGGTGATGTGGCCGCCGTACCGGACGTGACGAATCCGGGCACGTTCTGCGCCCCCACCGCCCAGCACGCCATGCGGCAGGGACGTCATATGGGCGCGAATCTGGTTGCGGCCCTGCGTGGTAAGCCGCGCACCGACTATCGCCACAAGGATCTGGGCATGGTCGTCGACCTCGGCGGCCGGGACGCCCTGGCCCGTCCGCTCGGCATCGGATTGCGCGGCGCCCCGGCGCAATTGGTGACCCGCGGCTATCACCTGATGGCCACCCGCACCTTCACCGCTCGCGCCCGCATCGCCTTCAACTGGGCGCTGCACGCGGTGACCGGCGACGATTTCATCCGCCTCGGCTTCGGCGACGACGCCCCGCACACCATCGGCGATTTCGAACGCTCCGCCGATTATCTGAGCGCCGAGCAGGTCGCTGCCATCCTCGGCTCCCGGATATGAGGAAGCCCCGGTCCAGGGTGGTTGGACCGGGGCTCCTCGAGTGGCCTATGTCCCGGCAGACGGTCGGCCACGGGAATTCCCGCTAGCGCACAGGGGAGGGCGTGCGATCGTCGGGCTGTGGTTGTTTGCCGAGCAGCGAATGCTTACGGCCGTAGGCGAAGTAGAGCACCGTGCCCAGCGCCATCCAGATGACGAAGCGCAGCCAGGTCTCGATGGAGAGGTTGAGCATGAGCCACAGGCAGGCCAGCGCCGCCAGGATGGGCACCAGCGGGACCAGCGGAACGCGGAAGCCGCGCTTCAGATCCGGGCGGGTGCGGCGCAGGATCGGCACGCCGATGGCCACCAGCACGAAGGCGGCCAGGGTGCCGATATTGACCATCTCTTCGAGGGTGCCGAAGTCGACGAACCCGGCGAGCAGCGCGCAGATGACGCCCACCAGCACGGTCAGCCGCACCGGCGTGCCCTTGGATCCGGTGTGCGCCAGACCGCGCGGCAGCAGCCCGTCGCGCGCCATGGCGAACAGCACGCGGGTCTGGCCCATGTACATCACCATGACGACCGTGGACAGGCCCGCGATCGCGCCGATGGAGATGATGGACTTCACCCAGGTCGCGCCGTGCAGCGCGAAAGCCGTTGCCAGGGTGGCGTTTCCGCTGGCCAGCTCGGTGTAGGGCACCATGCCGGTGAGCACCAGCGAAACACCCACGTACAGCACGGTGACGATGGCCAGCGCGCCGAAGATGCCGCGCGGCACATCGCGCTGCGGGTTGCGGGTCTCCTCCGCGGCGGTGGCGACCACATCGAAGCCGACGAAGGCGAAGAACACCAGGGAGGCCGCCGCGAGCAGGCCGTACCAGCCGTAGCTGGTGCCGCCGGAGCCGGTCAGGAAGGAGAACAGCGACTGCCGCAGGCCGTCGGCGTGCTCCGTGGGCTGGGCCGGCGGAATGTAGGGCGTCAGGTTGGACGGCTTGAAGTAGGTGGCGCCGACGACCAGCACCAGGGCGATCACACCCAGTTTGATGGCGACCGCGACGGCCGACACTCGCGAGGAGAGCTTGGTGCCGGTGGCCAGCAGCACGCCGACGATCGCGATGATCAGCACCGCGCCCCAGTCGAAGGTGATCGAACCCAGTTCCAGCACGGGCGGTTTCGAGCCCAGCACCTCACCGAGGTATTGCGACCAGCCCTTGGCCACCACCGACACCGCGAGGGCGAACTCGAGGATCAGGTCCCAGCCGATGATCCACGCGATGATCTCGCCGAAAGTGGCGTACGCGAACGTATACGCGCTGCCCGCTACCGGAACAGTCGACGCGAATTCGGCGTAGCACAGGGCGGTCAGACCGCACGCGATCGCCGCGAAGACGAAGGCGAGGGAGACCGACGGTCCCGCCACGGTGCCCGCCGTGCGCGCGGTGAGGGTGAAGATGCCCGCGCCGATGACCACCGCGACGCCGAAGATCGTGAGATCCCGGGCCGTGAGGTCCTTGCGTAGCTTGGAATCCGGTTCATCGGTGTCCCGGATCGACTGTTCAACTGATTTGGTGCGGAACAATCCGCTCGTGATCGCCACTCTTGGTTTCCTCCTTGAAACTCCGGTGCTGCGGTCAGATCGACCGCGGGATGGCGTCGAGACGCCGCTCGGCGAACCGGTTCGCCGCCTCGCCCGTTCCGATTCCTTCGTCCGTCGCGGCCGCGATGATGTCGCGGACGCGATCGAAGATGCTGGTGACATCGGCTTCCACGGCGGCCGGTTCGGCCTGCCGCAGTTCACCCGCCACCTGAATGAGGCCGCCCGCATTGGCGACGAAATCCGGCACCCACGTGATGCCGCGGCCGCGCAGCGCCTGCTCGACCTCCGGATGCGCGAGCTGGTTGTTGGCCGCGCCGCAGACCAGCTTGGCCGCGATGGCGTCGGCGCTGGACATGGTGAGCGTGGCGCCGAGCGCGCAGGGCGCGTACACGTCCACCGGTGCGGTGGCGACGTGGCTCAGCAGCCGCACCCGCGGGTGCTCCTGCGAAACCCGCTGCATGGCAGCCTCGTTCACATCGGTGATGCAGACCTCCGCGCCGTCGGCGAGCAGCAGGGCGGTGAGCTCGCGGCCCACCTTGCCCACGCCCTCGACGCCGACCGTGCGACCGGTCAGCGACGGTGTGCCCCACACGGATTCGGCGCCCGCGCGCATGGAGTGGAAGACGCCGAGCGCGGTCAGCCGGGCGCTGTCGCCGGAGCCGCCGGCGGCGGTGCTGCGGCCGGTCACGTAACCGGTGTGCCGTCCGATGATGTCCAGGTCGTCGGTATTGGTGCCGACGTCGCCCGCCGTGATGTACCGCCCGCCAAGGGTTTCCACGAAGCGCGCGTAGGAGGCCAGCAGCGCCTCGGTCTTGGCCACGGCCGGATCGCCGATGATGACGGCCTTGCCGCCGCCCAGATCGACGCCGGCGGCCGCGGCCTTGTAGGTCATGCCCCAGGACAGCCGCAGCACGTCTTCCAGGGCCGCGCCCTCGGTGGCGTAGGGGTAGAAGCGGGTGCCGCCCAGCGCGGGGCCGAGCGTGGTCGAATGGATCGCGATAATGGCCTTGAGGCCGGTCTTGTCGTCCTCGCAGAACACGACCTGTTCGTGGCTGCGGCGGCTCAGCTCGTGCGAGCGGCCGAAAACCCCTGCCTCGGTCTGCATTGCGGTCACGATCGATTCCTTTCGGGATGCCGCCCGGGTAGGACGGTGTCGGTTACCGCCTGGGTGTGGCGGTGATGGGTGCCGCTGGTGGGCGGCGAGGTTCTCCGATCCCGCCCGCCTTCGTCATTCCGGCATGCTTTTGGCCGGAATCCACCGCGATCAGTGGTGGCGTTGCGGGTATGGATCCCGGCCAAAAGCGCGCCGGGATGACGGGTGGGTGGGCTCGGGTGGGATGGTCGGGTCGGTGATTCGGTCGCCGGGGGTCAGTGCTCGATACCGAGCTCCCGCAGACCGTTCCAGTACTGCTCGACATTGGCGAGCTTGACGTCCTCGTAGCCGCGGACGACATCGGGCAGTCCAGCCGCCTTGGCGGCCGTGTCGTAGGTGTCCGCGCTCAGCGTGACCGCGAAGTGACGCACCATCTCGGTGTAGTGGGACAGCAACTCCCGCTCCACCTTTCGCACGTGGGCGTAGCCGAACGGATCCAGCCGGGTGCCGCGCAGCTTCTTGCCCTTGGCGAGGAGCTTCAGCGCCACATGGGATTTCGGTCCGAGGCCGATCTTCTTCTTGCGGCCGAGGGCGCGCAGCACCGGCGGATGCAGCTTGTAGGTGAGGTTCTCGCCGCCGGGCACCTGCGCGGCCACCTGGTCGAGGAAGGCCGGATCCACCAGCAGGCGGGCGACCTCGTACTCGTCCTTGTAGGCGGTGAACTTGTACAGTCCGCGCGCCACGGCCGCACTGAAATCGGTGCGCTCGGTGACGGTCCGCTCGGCGCTCCAGGCGAACTGCACCGTCTCGATGTAGCGGCGGGCGACCTTCGCGCTCTGGTAGCCGATCAGTTCGGCGGCGCGCAGCTCCACCAGCCGACGGACCTCACCGTCGAAGGTGGTGCCCGCCAGCAGGTCCGCGGGCGCCTCGGCCCGAACACGCTGCGGCTGCGCCGATCCGACGGCCGCGGCGAAGGCGGCGGGATCGGCGACGGCGACCCGGCCCCAGCGGAAGGCCGCGATATTGGCGGCCACGGCGACGCCGTTGATGCCCACGGCCTCCTCGATGGCCGCGGCCGGCAGCCGCAGGCCACCGGACTGGAAGGCCGCGCCCACCATCAGGAAGTTGGCCGCCGCGGTATTGCCGAACAGCTGCTCGGCCGCCGCGAGCGCATCGAAGTGCGCGAGCGAATTCGAGGCCGTGGCAAGGCGATCCAGCAGCGACCGGGTCGGCGGGTAGGCCACGTTCTTGTCGTAGACCATGTCGCCGGTGGGCGTCTGGCTGGTCGAGGCGATGGCGATGGTGCTCGCCGCATTGCCGTACTGCAGGTTCTTCGGATCGGTGGCGGTCAGCAGGTCGATGGCCACGATGCAGTCCGCGTTACCCGGGGTGAGCCGGTTGGACGGCTCCAGTTCGGTCGCCGAGAACCGCAGGTGCGATACGACCGGACCGGCCTTCTGGCTCAGGCCGATCTGATCGAGGCTCTCCACCTCGTAGCCGGCGCGCAGCGCGGCGGTGGCCAGCACCTGGTTGACGGTCACGATGCCGGTGCCGCCGATGCCGGCGATCAGCACGTTCTGCGTGCCCTGCGGCGCGCCCAGACCCGGATCGGAGACCGCGGGCGGCTCGGCGGTCTTGCGCTTGGAGCCCTTGCGGCCCTTCGTATCCGGCGTCAGCTCGACGGTGACGAACGACGGGCAGTCGCCGTCCAGGCAGCTGTAATCGGTATTGCAGGAGGTCTGATCGATGCGGGTCTTGCGCCCGAACTCGGTCTCGACCGGTTGCACCGAAAGGCAATTCGACTTCACGCCGCAGTCGCCGCAGCCCTCGCACACGGCCTCGTTGATGATCACCCGGGTATTGCGGGTGGGCAGCGTGCCCCGCTTGCGCTGCCGCCGCGCGTCCGCCGCGCAGTGCTGGTCGTAGATGAGCACGGTCACGCCCGGGATCTCGCGCAGCAGCCGCTGCGCCTCGTCGAGCCGGTCGCGATGCCACAGCAGGGTGCCCTTGGCCAGGGCTTTCTTATTGTGCCGCTTGGGTTCGTCGGCGCAGACGATGATCTGCTCGACGCCCTCGATGGCGAGCTTCTGCGTGATCTGCTCGACCGACAGGATGCCCACCGCGTCTTGCGCGCCGGTCATGGCGACGACCTCGTTGTAGAGCAGCTTGAAGGTGATGTTCACCCCCGCGGCCACACACGCCTGCACGGCCAGCTGACCGGAGTGGAAGAAGGTGCCGTCGCCGATGTTCTGGAACAGGTGCGGCACATCGGTGAACGGCGCCTGGCCGATCCACTGGCTGCCCTCGCCGCCCATCTGGGTCAGGCCGGTGACCGCGCTGTCCTCGCGCCCGGACATGGTGACCAGGGTGTGGCAGCCGATGCCGCCGCCGCCGATGGAGCCCTCGGGCAGCGCGGTGGAGCGGTTGTGCGGGCAGCCGCTACAGAAGTAGGCGGTGCGCTTGGTGGACAGCACCTCCAGCGAAAGCGGCGGCGGCGCGGCCTTTTTCAGCTCGACTCGGTCGCGCAGCACGCGGCGCAGCGGGCCGAGCAGGCGGCCCGGGGTCAGCTCGCCGTCGAAGGGCATGAGCAGCGCGCCGCGCTCGTCGTGCTTGCCGAGGATGCGCGGGGCGTTCTCGGTGCCGTAGAGGATTTCGCGGATCTGGGTCTCGATGAAGGCGGTCTTGTCCTCCACCACGATCAGCTGCTCGAGGCCGCGGGAGAATTCGGTGACCTTTTGCGCCCCAACGGGATACGGCATACCGATGCGCAGCAGCCGGATCCCGGCGCGGTGCAGCGCCGCATCGTCGACACCGAGGTCGAGCAGGGCCTGGCGCACCGAGTCGAAGGTGGTTCCGGTGGCCGCGATGCCGACCTTGGCGTCGGCCGGATTCACCTCGATGACATCGAGATCATTTGCCGCGCCGAAGGATCGGACCATCTCCCAGCGCGGCCCGTACAGGTCGGCCTCGGCCAGCACGCTGTCGGTCGGCGCGGCCATGGGCCGCTGCCGGTAGGCGAAGGGCTTGCCCTCCCATACCACCTCGGGCACCGTGAGCGGCAGGTCCGCCACCGAGGCGTCCACCGTCCACGCGCCGTCGGCGACATCGGCGACGATCTTCATGGCCACCACGCAGCCCGACGCCCGCGACAGCGCCACACCGGCCATGCCCATGGTGATGATCTCTTCGGCATTGCGCGGGAACAGCACCGGAATGCCCATGGCCGCCAGCGACCGCTCGCTCACCGCGGGCACCGTGGAGGACTTCGAAGCCGGGTCGTCGCCGACCAGCAGCAGCACCCCGCCGCGCGGGTTCACGCCGTACATATTGGCGTGCCGCAGCGCATCGGTGGCGCGGTCCACGCCGGGACCCTTGCCGTACCAGACGCCGACGACGCCGTCATGGGTCGGCTTTCCGGCCGGCAGATCCGCCTGGCTGCCCCACACCGAGGTGGCGGCGAGTTCCTCATTGAGGCCCGGAACGAAGGTGATGTCGTGTTCGGCCAGCACATTCGGCATGCCGAGCAGCATCTTGTCGACGCCGCCGAGCGGGCTGCCCTGGTAACCGGAGACGAAGGTCGCCACCCGGCGGCCGGCGCGAATATCTCTGACGTGCTGTTCGACCAGCAATCGGGCAATGGCCTGCACGCCCGTGAGAAGGACCGGACCCGCGCCGGAGCGATAGCGGTCGGCGAGGTCGTACGGTGCGGTTGTCTCGGCCTGCGGTAGGGATGACGGGCAGGCAACGCTGGTCATGGACAGTCACCACACTTTCCACAGCCCAGATCGTGAGCTGCAAACGAAGGGACTTGCAATCGGTGCAGCGAAATCTGCCGGGATGTGTGTTTTGTGTCAATAGCCGCCCGGAAAGTTGATCAGACTGCTCAAAAGTGATCTGGAGCACTACCGCTAATGAGTCAATCTGCTCGGTGGTGCGTGTCCCCGATCACATCATGCGGATTCCGGATTGTTCGTCAGATGTTCGACCAATGGCAGCGAGCGGTATTCGATCGGCGTCGCCAGGGCCAGCATGGTCTCGGTGTGCCGCACGCCCGGAACCGCGTGCACCCGCTGAATGATGCCCAGCAGATCCTGCTGCGTCTGCGCGGCGATGCGCACCAGCAGGTCGGATCGGCCCGTGGTCGCGTGCACCTCGAGCACATGCGGAAACGCCCGCAGCGCGTCGACAATCTCGTCGATCTTGTTCTGATCCAGTTCCACGCCGAGGAACGCGTGCACCGCGAACCCGACGGCCTGCAGATCGATGGTCGGCGGATAGCCCCGCACCACCCCCGCCGACTCCAGCCGCTTCATCCGCGCCTGCACGGTATTGCGGGCGATGCCCAACCGCGCCGCCAACTCCAGGATCGGCGTGCGCGGATCGGCCGCCAGTTCCTTCAGCAGCGCGGCATCCAGGTTGTCGATCTTGACGGCCACACCGCATTTTCGCACGACGCTCTGTAACGGCCACCGCATATCGCTGATCCGGGCGCGTGCTCAGGCGGCGCGCTGGGTCCGGTCGATCCCGTTGACGAGGACGGTCAACAGGACGGCAGCGAGGAACAGCAGGGCGCAGGCGGCCCACAGCGCCGGTCCGCTGCCGGTCGAGAACCCGCCCCAGAACGCGACCCACCCGCCGAGCCAAGCGATCCACCAGACTCCGGTGAGCACGGCCGCCCCGCCCGAACCGCCCGGCCGGGTCAGCTGATGAACGGCCACGGCGGGGAGGAACAGATTGGCGATGGGAACGATCCAGCCCGCGACCACCCATGAACGCCCGAGGCGGGGGAAGCCCGGGTGCAACGCCTCGGCATTGCGATGCGCGCGCAACTGCCAGCAGATGAGAGTGATTGCCGCGATCGGCACGGTGATCAGGAGCGCCACGAAGCCGAGCAGAGTGGGCGCGGCCCAGGCATTGAGAGCCTCATCGTAGTCGGGCGAGTCTTTCGACAGACCTTTCAGACGCTCGTAATTCGCCGCGCCGGAGGCGATGATCACCGGCCCCAGCAGCACCGGGAACAGCAACACCGAGGCCATCGGCCCGAGGTGGCGGCCCACGACAATCGTTTCCGGATGCGCCCGGCCGTATTGCCCCGGTGCGGCCGGATAGGGCTGCGGGGCCGGGATATCCGGAATCGCTCGTCCGGTCTGCCACTCGGTGACGCGGGACAGCACCGTCCGCACGGCGAAGGCCGACACCGCGGCGGTGGCGAACGCTGCCGTGAAGAGTGCCACCGCTACACCGGCGCGCCCGGAATCCTCGGACCACCCGTAGCGCACGGCCAGGCTCGCCATCGATCCGATCAACCACAGCAGCACCGACAGAAACCAGCTCGCCCACCACAGCACCACGAGCGGCGTGGTGGAATTCGCGGGCAACCGCGCCGAATTCGGCGCCGTGCCGGGATCGCTCGCGCGTTGGACATCGTCGAGCACGATCGGCGGGGCGAACCAGTTCACGATCGGCAGGAAGCCGGCGAACACCCAGACGCGGGACAGGCGATGCGGTGTGGCGCACAGCAGTTCCGCATTCGCCCGCGCCCGGTACAACCAGATCACGAGCAGGATGCCGAATACGGCCTGCATGGCGAGCAATGGCGCCGTGGACCAGTTCAGCCAGGGTATGGCGGCATTGAACGACGATACGAACTCGCGGTCGCCGATCCGGCCCGCTTCGTAGTCGCTGAGCAGCAGCCAGATTCGCGCGAAGCCGATCACCCAGAGAACCAGGATGCCCGCGACCGCGAAACCGGCCGCGGACAGCGCGAGCGTCAGCCCGCGCAGGGGCCGCAGCGCGGACCCCGGCGGCGTGCGCTCGGTGTAGGGATCGGAATCGTAATAGGTGGCCATAGGCCATCACCCCCAGCGGCTTTCGGCTTCTCGCCAGGCACGCTATCGCGCAGCCCACTGGTGCAGAACTTGATTCGCTCTCACCCGAAACAGCACGCGTGCGCTGTTGATTCCGCGACTATCCGACGATGATTCGCTGCCCCGGATTCCGCTGAACGAGGGGCGCGAGCCGGGATCCTTCGCGCCGTGCAGGCGTCCGGGACTAGCCGGTCCGCCGCTGGCCGCGCGTCTGTTCGACCCGTTCGGCGTAGCGGACGAGCAGGTCGGCCGGCTCGGCGGGCGGGGCCAGATGGCGCCAGATGGCGCGGAACTTGCGGGTGAGCACCGCATCGGCGAGCGGGATTTCGACCAGGGCGCCGGTGCGCAGGTCCGGTTCGGCGATCAGCCCGCTGAGAATGGCGGGGGCCAGGCCGGTGCGGGCGGTGGCCAGAATCGCTGCCGCCGAACCGAGTTCGGCGGCGGGCTCGGCGGGTTCGGCCGTCGCCGCCAGGATCTCCCAGACGGTATCGCGGGTTCCGGAGCCGGATTCGCGCCAGAGCAGGGGAGTGGCCGCGAGTTCGCGCACGGTGACCGGGGTGCGGTGGCGTGCCCACGGATGGTCGCGGCCGACCACGACCACCAGGTCGTCGGCGCCCAGCACGCGGCTGCCGAGTTCGGCCGGGGGATGGGGGCCTTCGACGAATCCGAGGTCGGCCTGGGCGTCCCGGACCCACGCCTGCACCTGCCGGGAGTTGCCGACCTCGAGCGCCACCGACACCTCCGGCCGGGCCTCGCGCAGGGCCGCCAGCCAGTGGGACATGCGGTGGTCGGCAATGGTTTTCGAGGCGGCGATGCGCAGCCGGGGACGGTCGGCGGCCCGCACCGCCGCGACGCCGTCGGTGAAGGCGTGCGCCGCCGCCAGCAGCGGCCGGGCGTGCTCGACGACGGTCCGTCCCTGCTCGGTGAGCCGGGACCCCGTCGGCCCGCGCTCCAGCAGCCGCAGCCGCAGCCGCCGCTCCAGCGCGCTGATCCGCATGCTCGCCGCCGGCTGGGTGATCCCGTGCCGCCGTGCCGCCGCCCCCAGACTCCCCAGCTCCGCCACCGACACGAGCAGATCCAGCACCTCCAGATCAGGTGTTCCCGGCGGCAGAGTCATAAGGATCGATTATGGGGTGCTCGGCAATCGATGGCTACCGCCCCGGCCCCACGACGGCAAGGCTCGATCTCGTGCACCGGCGCGCGGCCGGTCGGCCGTGGCGGCGGGGCAGTGAACCACGAGGAGAGATCATGACTTTCGTCATCGGAGCCGACTGCGTCGACGTCCTGGACCGCGCCTGCATCGAGGAATGCCCGCTCGACTGCATCTACGTCGGCGAGCGCATGGCCTACATCCAGCCCGAGGCCTGCGTGGACTGCGGCGCCTGCGAACCGGCCTGCCCCGTGGAGGCCATCTACTTCGAGGACGACGTCCCCGCCGACCAGGAGACCTTCGTGGCCGAGAACGCGCGCTTCTTCCACGAGCCGCTGCCCGGTCGCGACGCACCGCTCGGTGATCCGGGCGGCGCGCTGCGCGTCGGCGTGCTGGGAGTGGACACGCCGTTCGTGGCGGAGTTCCGGCGGTAGCTATCAGTGCGTCGTGCGGATACCGGTCTCCTGACCCCAGCGCGTGACGCGGGCCTCCAGCGGTTGCAGGCGGCCGACATAGAGGTTGTGCAGGCGCTCGCGGGCGGTGCCCGGTCGCAGGTCGATCGCGTCCACGGCCTGGGCGATGGCGCGGAGCTCGGCGAGGAAGGCATCGCGTTCCCGGGGCAGCTGGGCCCGCTCCTGCGGAGCCAGCCGGGTGTCGCCCTGTAGCGCTTCGTATTTCCGGCTGATCAGGGCGTCGAGGGTATCGATCTCGCGGTGCAGCCAGCGCTGCATCTCCGGCGGCGTGGTGCCGATGATCAGGATCTCGCGGATCTCCGGGACCTGCATGACCTCGCGAGTCAGATCGGTGAGCCGGTCGTTGGCCCGCCGCCATGCGGTGAAGTCGCCGGCGTCGTAGGCGGCGCGCGCTTCCGCCTCCAGGCCGTCGAGGCGGAAGCGGTAGGGCTGGGAGGCGGCCGGATCATCGCGGCCGAGCACGATCAGCATGCGGGTGAGACCGTCGAGGTTCTCCTCGAATTTGGCGAGCGGGGGCTCCAGGTACTCGTCCGGACCCGAGCGCTCGTGCAGTGACTGCAGGATGGTCTCGGCCTCCAGCAGCATGTGGTGCGCCTTGGCCTGATCATGGGCGCGGTCGACCAGCCCGTCGACGGCATCGAGCCGTTGTTCGAGTTCGGGTGCGGCCTTGGCGGATTCGGCCCGATGCACTTCCGGTCGGACCTGCCGCCATTCGCTCTGGGCGCGGGCGGCGCGGTCGCGGATCTCCGCCCAGGGCGCGACCTGCCGGACCGGGATGTCGATGGCCGCGGACGCGGCGCGGTCCAGGTGCGGCAGCCGCACCGAGGCATTGATGATCCAGCCGGGCGCGAAGTCCAGGGTCAGCTCCACCTCGGTGCCGGGCGGGACATTGTCGGGCAGATCGTGGATCTGCACCGTGCCGATGGGAACCCGGCCCTCGTAGAGGCGCACCCGCAGGGCCGAGCCGGGGCGCGCGGTCTCCAGGCGATGCTGGGTGCGATGCGGAATCTTGGTGCCCGCCTTCACCACCTGAGCCAGGCGGCCGTCGATCAGCTCCACCGAGAAGTCGTGCGCCAGGATGTCGCCGGCCAGATCCGGCACCGCCTGCGCGTGCCGGGGGCGCACCGCCACCCGCGCGGCGTCGATTTCGGCCCCGTCGGCGAGAACCCGTACCGTGAACGAGTTTTCACCATCACCGGCGAGCGGGACGTCGATGAAGAGGAAAGTGCCCTCCGCGCCGACGAGCTGGTGCCCGAGTCGCTCGCCCGCCGGGGATTCGACGACGACGGCGATCTCCTGCGCGCCGGGCGGGGGCTGCCGCACCCGGCCCGCGATATCGACCGATGAATCCTGGGGGACAAGGGCTTCCAGGTCCATCACCCGACCGGCGGTGCCCCGGCTCGCGGCCTTCAGCGCCGCGCCGACCGCTATCACGAGCTCCGGATGGAACAGCCGCGGGGTGATGCCGAATCGCTCCTGTAAAAGTCGTGACACCAACGGGATTCGCGATGAACCGCCAACCAGCACGATCTCGTCCATCTCCGCCGGCGTCAGCCGGGCCTTGGCCAGCGCTTCGGCGCAATGGTCGAGGGTGCCGCGCAGAAAGTCCTCGATCAGCCGCTCGAAGTCCTGGCGGCGCACCGTCAGATTGATGTTCATCGGCAGGCCGGAACGGTCTTCCAGGTCCTGGCTGATGATCTCGGTTTCGGTGTCCCGGGACAGCTCGTGTTTGGCGGTCTCGGCCAGGCTGAGCAGGCGCGCCAGCCGCTCCGCATCGCGCGGATCGTAGGGCGCGAGCCGCAGATCGTAGCCGGGCAGCTGCGCGATCATCCAGTCGACGATGGCCTGATCGAAGTCGTATCCGCCGAGATAGCGGTTGCCGTCGAAGGAGCGGCTGCTGAACCCGTCCTCGGGACCCCAGCTCACCACCGAGGTGTCGAAGGTGCCGCCGCCCAGGTCGTAGATGAGGAAGCGGCGCGGCTCGGATTCACCCAGGCCGCTGTCGTGCATGTGGGCGAGCGCGGCGGCCACCGGCTCCATCAGCGTTTCGACCACCTCGAGCCCGGCTTCGGCCGCGGCCTTGGTGGTCTGGGTCTTGGCGCCGGTCTCGAAATAGGCGGGCACCGTCACCACGGCGCGGTCGATCGGCACGCCCAGCGCGTCCTCGGCCGTGGTCTTCAGATGCCGTAGCAGATGGACCGAGGCTTCCAGCGGCGTCAGCGTGGCGTGACCGGCGGTGACCGGCTGGCCGGTGCCCATATTCCGCTTGAAGAACATGGCGGGCGGCGCACCCGTCAGGCGCGCTTTGCGTTTGGCGATACCGCCCACCATCGCGGTGCCGTCCGGGGAGATCCAGACCGCCGACGGCGTGGTCGCGGACAGGTCCGGATTGGTGACGATCAGCGCCCCGCCGAGCGGCCGCAACCGGCGGCGGTCGATGAGCTCCTGCTTGTTCGGGAGATCGGCGTCGGCGGGGATGGCTACACAGCAGTTGGTGGTGCCGAGGTCGATTCCGACGACGAAGGTCATGGGGTGGTTCCTCTCTGGCCGCGCAGATATTCGAGTTCGGAGCCGAGCGTGGTCGGCATCAGCTCGAGGAGAAGGTCGTAACGAAGTGGTGGGACACAAGGGGATTCGTTCGCGGGCGGACTCGTGGCGTCGTCGGCCGCGGCGGCGCCCGACGCCAATGTCCGGGCCAGTTCCAGCAATTCGAGCCCGTCGCCGAGATCGGCGTCGGAGGGCACCGGCCGGTGGGTGATCAGTTCCGCCCTCAAGCGGGCCGATGGCGTGCCCAGCTGTTCCTCGGCGGCATTGATCCGCGCCACGTCGAGGACCTCGCCGAAGAGCGGAAAGCGCGTGGCGTCGTACGTGATTCGCTTGCGGCGGGCGGCGATGCGGGCGCGCACGACGGCGGGCGCCGCGGTGGGATCCAGGTCGAGGATTTGAAAGGCCGTGGCGTAGTACGGGTTACGATCCTGCCATGCCCAGGGATTGGTCATTGCCGTCATTCCTGTTCCGTCAGATATCCCTGCGCCGCCTCCGGCGCGAAGCGGTATGCAGCTCCCACTGCCGGGCGGTGGCCAGGATCTCGGGCGCCGCGTCGTAGGGGCTGATGGGCGGCAGTCCCAGCCGGAGGGCGCGCTCCAGATGCGTTGTGGCGGGATGAGCGGCCGTGGTGAACCGGCCCGGCTGCTCCGAGTTGCAGATGAACAGGCAGGCGCCGAGCCAGAAGTCGAGCCGGGCGGCCTTGGCGGCGAAGACCGCGTGCTCGTTGTCCGATCCCCGCCCGGTGCGCGGCGTCGCGTCCGCGCTCCGGCACAGCGGCTCGACGGTCGCCGAGATCCGCAGCAGTATGCGAAGGGCCCCGGCCGCCCAGTCCGCGGTGCCCTGTAACTGCTCGGCATGGTCGATACCGACATCGATCGCGGCCTCCGCGGTATGCAGATTGCCCGGATCGATATGCAGCCAGGTGGCGGCGGCACTGATCGCGCCCTCGATCTCGCCCGCGCGCGCCGGTCGGCGGATGTGGTGGTCGGCTTCGCGGGTGACCTTGCGCCGGGCCGTGGCGTTGCAGCCCTCCGGGAACGGTGATTTCCGGATCAGCTCCATATGGGCGCGGGCGCGGGTGTAGTCGTCCCGCCACAGCGTGCGAATCCGCGTCACATGCGGGTCGAGCAGGTAATCCGGCAGTTCCGCGCGCACGCCGGAGACCGCGCGGTCGATCTCGTCCGGTGTGCAGTCCGGCATGACGGCGCCCAGGTGGGCCCGCATCCGGTCCCAGAACTCGAGGTCGTGATAGATCCGGGCCCAATGCGCGAGCGCCTGCCGCCAATGCGGGAATGCGGCGGCGTCGCCCGCCAGCTCCAGCTGATAGGCCTGGGCGTGTTCGGCGATGGCGAGGTGATGCAGTGATTCCGGATCCTCGCCGCCGCCGTGTTCGCGCCACAGATCGACGGCCTGCCGGGTCCACGGATGCATGACGCCGTCGACGCGGAGGGCGGCGACGGCCAGCAGATCCAGGGCGCGCGGTGCACTGTGGTCCGGGCGCGCGGCGAGGCGTTCGATGCGGTCGGCCGCCTCGTGCAGGGCCGCCACCGCACCGGCGGGCTGATCCGCGACCAGTCGCAGGGCCTGTGCGATCAGCTCCGACACCTCGGTGGGCCGGGACAGCAGTGCCGCCCGCGCGGCCTTCGCGAGCAGTCTGCGCGCGGACTCCACGTACAGGGAATCGAATCCCGCCACGGTGGCGAGCAGTTCGGTGACGCGGGCATCGGCGGTGGTGAGCTCCGCCAGCATCGGGGGGCCGCCGCGGTCGAGCACCGCCTCACCGATGGCCTGCGGCGCCATCATCGACCGGGTGGCCCAGTGCTCGCGATACCGGTCGGCCAGCGCCCCGACGCCGGTGGCCAGCAGCCGGCCGTCCGCGTCCAGGACGCCGAGGATGATCCGCGCGTTCGCGACCATATCGGCCTCGGCCTCGCCGTGGCCGGGCAGGCCGAGGAATTCCCGCAGGGCCTCCCGGGCCTGCGGCAGGTCGCGCGCCTGTAGGTGACCCAGCGCGATGACGAAGAGTGCCGGCCCGCGGACGGCGGTTCCGGCCGACTTCTGGGGCAGTGTCTCCAGCGCCTCGGACCGCCTGCCGTGCAGGATGTCGGCCACGGCCAGGGCGATTCCCCGGCGCGCCGGCTCGCTCGGCCCGCCCGGCACCGACCAGGCCGGTACGGGGTCGAATTCGGGAGGTCTGGGTGGTCGTCGCGGCGGGGTCGGGTGAACGGGTGGTCGCGGGGTGGGAGCCGCCGGTTTCGCGGGGGGTGGGGGATCGGCGGGGCCCGCCGGAACCGCGGTTGGGCTCGGGTCGGCGGGTGTGTCGGGTCGTGATGGCCGGTCGCTGCCGGGCGGCGCCGTCCGTTTCGGGCGTGTGGGACCAGCCGGGGCGGATGCCGACGAGCCGGAGCTCCAATGCCGTGGCGACTCGCGCCGTGCGTCGCCGCCGAATCGTTCGGCGAGCTCGTAGCGGCGTTTGGCGCCGGCCGCATCCCCGCGTTTCTCGGCGCGGTCGCCGAGCAGGCGGAACCACTCGCTGCGGCTGCCCGGCCCCAGCGCGTACAGCACCTGCCAGACCACCGAGGTCCCGCCGCTGAACGCGTGGTCGTCGAAGTTCGCGTCCACCAGATCGGCGAGATAGGACACCGCCAGGTTCCGGAAGGCCGCCGACGCATCGGGATCCTCGGCCCGCAGCGTATTGGCGAACCAGACGCACAGCGCGGATGCCCCCGAATTCCCCGGATAGGTTTTCATCAACTCGGCGGCGACACCCCAGGCCTGCGCGAACGCACTCGGATCCGGACTGCGCATCCACTGGCGGAATACCGCCTGGATGACCGGATCACCCACATGGAATCGGCGTTTGGCCAACGGGATCAGACGCAGCGCCGCCTCCGGCACGATCGCGGCGGCCGCCACCAGATCCTCGAGCACCCGGTCCCGCGCCCGCTGCACGGTACGCAGATCGGCTCCGGTCAGAAACTCTTCGATGAGAGCGAGTTGGCGCCGCGCCTGCTCGACAGGATCGGGCGCGACCGCCGGCCGGCATTGCGGACCCTGCGGTGGTGCTGGTCCCGGTGGTGGCGGCGTATACGGCGGCGGGTAGCTCTGCTGTGGCGGCACCCTCCGGGAATCGGAAGATTCTGGCGACCAAGGCCATTTCACGACGTTTCCCCCGAGTCGTCGTCTGTAATCGGTGCCATCCACGATAGCGACGGCGGCCAACCGGTCAAAGCATTTCGGTTGTGGCCGAACGTGATCCCGGATTCCGGGGCGCAGCACACATTCCGGGCCGCAGTACGAATGCGAGGGGGGATGAACGCGAGAGGCCCCGGTCCGCAGGGACCGGGGCCTCTCACTTCGGGTGGCTGACGGGACTCGAACCCGCGACAGCCAGGATCACAACCTGGTGCTCTACCAACTGAACTACAGCCACCATTGCCGGGCGTTTCCGGCGCGGTAGATCGTATCGCGATCCGGCTCCGAGTACCTAATCGGCTGGTTAGGCGGTATTTCCGGTCTGATTCTCGGTGGCCGGCGCGGGGGGCTTGGCGCTGCCGAGTTCGGCTGCGACGGCCGCGATCTCCGCGGTGGAGGGGCCGGGGGCGGGGACGAAGGCGGTGCGGCGGTAGTACTGGAGTTCGCGAATGGACTCCTGGATGTCGGCGAGGGCGCGGTGGGCCAGGCCCTTCTCCGGCTGGCCGAAGTAGATGCGCGGATACCAGCGGCGGCACAGTTCCTTGATGGAGCTGACGTCGATCATGCGGTAGTGCAGGTGCGCGTCCAGGGTCGGCATATCGCGGGCGATGAAGCCGCGGTCGGTGGCGATCGAATTGCCGGCCAGGGGCACGGTGCGCGGGGTGGGCACGTACTCCTTGATGTACTCCAGGATCTGCTGCTCGGCCTGGTCGAGCGTCACGGTGGAGCGGCGGACCTCCTCGGTGAGCCCGGAACGGGCGTGCATCTCCGTCACCACCGGGGGCATGGCGGCGAGCGCGGCGTCGTCGGCGTGGATCACGATGTCCACGCCGTCGCCGAGGATATTGAGGTCACTGTCGGTCACGAGTGCGGCCACCTCGATCAGCTTGTCGCTGTCCAGGCGTAGGCCGGTCATCTCGCAATCCATCCACACCACGAATTTGTCGGACACTCGGCAAAGGGTAGTCGTTTTGGTTCCCTCGTCCGGGTCACCCGGCCGCGTTGAGCGTGGGTTGCGGGTTGACCGGGGATTATGGTTGCTGCGTATCCGCGCGATCGATAGCGGTCGGTTTGTTGGCAGGGCAGTTCCCTCGAGCAGTCGCAGTTGGCAGAGCAGACGGAGGAAGCGCGATGACCACCCCGCAGGAGAAGGCAGCGGCGGCCCGCAAGGCCGCGGAGGAGGCCGCGCGGATCGCGGCGGAGGCGGCCGCGGCCGCCGAGGCGGCGGAGAAAGAGGCGGCCGCACAGGAGGCGGCGGACAAGGCCGCGGCCGAATCCGAGGCCGAAGCCGAGAAGCCGAAGGCCGGCGCGGCTGCCGCGGATGCGGGCGGCGGTACGACGGCCGGGGCCGGTGCGGCGGGCGGTGATGCGGCCGCGGCGCAGCAGATCGCGGCGGGGTACGCCTTCGAGGGGCTGGCGCTGGAGCTGGGCACCGTCATGGTGGACGGGAAGGTGCATCCGGATGCGCGGGTGCGGATTCCGATGAAGACCATGAACCGGCACGGGCTGGTGGCGGGCGCGACCGGTACCGGTAAGACGAAGACCGTGCAGGGGATCGCCGAGCAGCTCTCGGCGGCGGGGGTGCCGGTGGTGCTGGCCGATATCAAGGGCGACCTGTCCGGGCTGGCCATGCCCGGGCAATCGAACGACAAGATCCTCACGCGCGCACAGGAAACCGGTGACGCCGACTGGGCGCCGAGCGGATTCCCGTGCGAATTCGTGTCATTGGGCACCGAGGGCATCGGGGTCCCGATCCGGGCCACGATCACCGCGTTCGGGCCGATTCTGCTGTCGAAGGTGCTGGGGCTCAACGAAACTCAGGAATCCACGCTCGGCCTGATCTTCCACTGGTCGGATCAGAACGGCTTCCCGCTGCTGGATCTGAAGGATCTGCGTGCGGTCATCCAATTCCTCACCAGTCCGGAGGGCAAGGAGGATCTGAAGGGCATCGGCGGCGTTTCGGCGACCACGGCGGGCGTGATCCTGCGCGCCCTGGTCAACCTGGAGGCCGACGGCGGCGACACCTTCTTCGGTGAGCCGGAACTGGATCCGGCCGACCTCATCCGCACCGTGGGCGGTCAGGGCGTGATCACCCTCTTCGAGCTGGGCGCCCAAGCGGCCCGCCCCCAAATGTTCTCGACCTTCCTCATGTGGGTGCTCGCCGATCTCTTCCAAACCCTCCCCGAGATCGGCGATATGGACAAACCCAAGCTGGTCTTCATCTTCGACGAGGCCCACCTCCTGTTCAACGGCGCCTCCAAGGCCTTCCTGGACCAGGTCGAGCAGACCGTCAAACTCATCCGCTCCAAGGGCGTAGGCGTCTTCTTCTGCACCCAGCTGCCCACCGACATCCCCAATTCCGTTCTCTCCCAGCTGGGCGCCCGCATCCAGCACGCCCTGCGCGCCTTCACCCCCGAAGACCAGAAGGCCCTGTCCAAAACGGTCCGCACCTACCCCAAAACCGCCACCTACGACCTCGAAAAAGCCCTCACCTCACTGGGTATCGGCGAAGCCGTGGTCACGGTCCTCTCCGAAAAGGGCGCCCCCACCCCCGTGGCCTGGGCCCGCATGCAACCCCCACGCTCCCTCATGGACACCATCGGCGACGACGGAATCCGCTCCCGCGCCCAACAATCCCCCCTCTACGCCAAATACGGCCAAACCATAGACGCCGACTCCGCCTACGAGATCCTGGCCGAGAAGATGGCCGCCGCCGCGAAGCAGGCCGAGGCCGAAGCGGAAGCAGCGCCCCCAGCCCGCTCCTCCCGCTCCAAGCAGGCCCCGGTCGACGAGTCGATGGCCGAAAAGATCGTCAACAACCCGGCTTTCAAAAACCTCCTCCGCTCCGCCGCCACCGTCGCCGGCCGCGAAATCAGCCGCAGCATCTTCGGCACCCGCAAGCGCTGAACCGAAACGACATCGACCGGGAACTGGTGGCGGCAAACCCCGAGAAGCTCACGCCACCAGTTCCCGGTCGACGACTTCTGTGTCGACAATGAACGAAAGAGCCGGGGGCGGTATAGGAATTTTCTATGGCGTCTGCTGAATTCTTGTCTTTGCCGCCCGCTCTTTCAGCGACATACGGTGAAACGGCTCGACGATGTGCGCGACACGATTCTCCGAAGATTCGCGCTCTGGGGCACATCGCACTTTTCTGTCGAGCCGACAAGTATGCGATCGAGAGGACGGCTGGGATGAGCACGATCGAGAACAGCTCGGGGACACGCGAACTCGCGGGGAAGCGGGCCCTGGTGACGGGTGGTACTCGCGGAATCGGTGCGGCAATCGTGCGTCGGCTGCTGGACGCGGGCGCCGCGGTGCTGACGACCGCACGATCGGAAACGGGCACGGCGCCGGAGGAGGCCGCCTTTGTGGCGGCCGATGTGCGGACGCGGGCTGGTGCGGAAGCGATTGCCGCGGCGGCGCAGGAGTTGGCCGCGGTACCCACGGTGGCGCCGCCGTTTCTGCACTACACGACGGCAAAGGCGGCGCTGGAGAACTACAGCCGGGGACTGGCCGCGGAGTTGGCCCCGGCTGGAATCCGGGTCAACACAGTGTCTCCGGGGAGAACCGCCACGCCCGGCGGCGAAGCGACGCGGGAGCAGTGGGCGCGCCTGGACGCGGGAACGGATCAGGTCGACACCACCGCACCGATGGGGCGTGATGGCCGGCCCGACGACATTGCCCATGCGGTGCATTTCCTTGTTTCGCCCGGGGCGAGCTGGCTGACCGGAAGCGGTCTCGTCGTCGACGGCGGCGAATTCCCCAGGGGCTGAACGTGTTCGAAGCAAGCCGGAGGAAGCTCTACATGGGTGCGTACAGCGGTAGAAATGTGGTGATCACCGGCGGCGGCAGCGGGTTGGGGTTCGCGCTCGCGAAGCTGCTGGTGAAAGGCGGAGCCCGCGTGTTGATCACCGGTCGCTCGCAGGCGACCCTCGACACGGCACGGGAGCGACTGGGCGAGAACGTGATTGCCGTCCGTGGCGACGTGGCAGCAATAGCGGACCTGGAAGCTCTGGCGGAGCGGGTGACAGCCGAACTCGGCACGATCGACGCCTTGTTCGTCAACGCGGGCATTGCCACCCTCACACCCTTCGACTCGACGACCGAGCAGATGTTCGACGAGCTGTTCGCGATCAATGTCAAAGGCGCCTTCTTCACGGTGCAGAAGCTCGCCCCGCTGCTCGGCCCGGGCGGAGGCGTCGTCCTCACGACCTCGAACGCGAACGTCATGGGCTTGCCGGACACCAGCGTCTACGCGGCCGGCAAGGCGGCGCTGCGCTCGATGGCCCGCAGCCTGTCCCGGGAGTTGCTGCCGCGCGGAATTCGCGTCAACGCGATCAGCCCCGGCCCCATCGACACAGGAATCCTGGAGAATTCGATGACCGCCGAGGCGGCCGCGCAATTCAAATCCGAACGGGTCGCGGACAATCCGATGCGGCGTTTCGGCACTCCCGACGAGATTGCACGGGCGGCAGCGTTTCTCGCTTTCGACGCCACCTACGCGGCGGGCACCGAGTTCGTCGTGGACGGTGGCGTCACCCAGCTTTGAGCGGGCCGGTGCCAATTCTGCTCCCGTAGCAGTTCGAGCAGCGCCGTCTCGGCCGGACCTGCCTCGTGGCGGACCACCGCGACGACGGGCTGGGACACGGCCGGGACCACCGGGCGGGCGAGGTGCTCGTCACCACGGGGGACCGCGGAGGCGGGGACGAGCGTCACGCCCAGTCCATGGGCGGCCCAGCGCACGGCCGTCACCGTCTGAGAGACGCGGGCGGCCGTGGCTGCGGTCAACTCGTTGTCGCGCAGTACGCCCGTCAGCACACCGTCGAGCGCGCTGTCGCGGTCGAACCGCACCCACGATTCCTGCTCCAGTTCGCGCAGCTCGACCCGATCCGAAGCAAGCAGCCGGTGCCCGGCGCCCAGCACCACCACGAACTCTTCGTAGCCGAGGTGCTGGGCGTCGGCGGGGCCACGCTCGCAGGCCGCCATCAGCGCGAGGTCCAGCAGACCCTGGCGGCACAACCGCTCCAGCTCAGCAGAACTGGGCTCCTCGAAGACGGTGACCTCCAGCCGCGGGAATCGTCGGCGCAGCATGCTCAGCACAACCGGCAGCTGCCTGGTACCGAAGCCCATCTGCGCCGCGACCACCAACTCGCCCACCAGCTCCTCGGCACCCTCGCGCGCCGTCGCCCGCGCCCGCCGCGCCGCGTTCACCGCGACCTGAGCCTCCCGCAGAAACGCACGACCCACCACGGTGGGCACCAGTCCGGTCGGTGTCCGGGCGAACAGCGTCACGCCCAATTCCCGCTCGAGATTACGGATTTGCTGCGACATCGACGGTTGCGCGACATGCAGCAGCTCCGCCGCCGCGGTCACCGAGCCCGCTTCGGCCACGGCCAGCGCGTATTCGAACTGACGAAGGCTCATCGGCTCCCCTCCCCTTCCGGCCGGACTCCCGCCCAACCCGTTCGCAATCGCTGCAACAACACGCGACACAACGCCGGAGTCGGCGCGTCTACTCCACCGGTCTTCTACTACCGCCAGTGCGCGGTTCCTGACCGCGGTTGGACAGAGCTGACCTGTACTATGCACTAAGTTGCATAGTACGTATCGTCTCAGTTACCCTGGCCGCATGGCCCTCGAACATGCGCTGCTGGTATCGCTGACCGAACGCGCCAGTTCGGGGTATGACCTGGCGCGACGGTTCGACAAGTCCATCGGCTTCTTCTGGAACGCCACCCACCAGCAGATCTATCGCGTGCTCAAGCGTATGGAGGAGCAGGGGTGGGTGACGGCGGAGGCCGTGGCGCAGGAGGGCCGGCCCGATAAGAAGGTGTACACGGTCAGTGAGGCGGGGCGGGAGGAGCTCACGCGCTGGATCGCCGAGCCCATCGATATCGCGCCCATGCGCAATGAACTCGGGGTGAAGCTGCGGGCCGCCTCGCTCGGCGATGTGCCCGCGCTGTGTGCGGAGGTGACGCGGCATCGCGATCAGCATGCGCACCGCCTCGAGCTGTACCGCACCTTCGAGAAGAAGGACTACCCCGCGCCGGATCAGCTCACCGGCCGCAGACTGCACCAGTACCTCGTCCTGCGCGGTGGCATCCGCGTGGAGGAGGGGTTCGTCGACTGGTGTGACGAAGTACTCGACGCCCTGCAGCGGGACACAGCCCGGTCCCTGGCGTCCGACCCGAAAGGCACTCGGCAATGAGCGCTTACCCGCATCTGTTCGAACCCCTGGACCTGGGATTCACCACGCTGCGCAATCGCGTGGTCATGGGTTCCATGCACACCGGCCTCGAGGATCGGGCCTGGCACACCAACCGCCTTGCCGCCTACTTCGCCGAGCGCGCCAAAGGCGGTGTGGGCCTGATCATTACCGGCGGTTACGCACCCAATCGCACCGGCTGGCTGATGCCCTTCGGCGCCAAGCTCACCAATAAGACCGAGGCCTACCGGCATCGCGCCATCACCAAGGCGGTGCACGCCGAGGGCGGCAAGATCGCGCTGCAGATCCTGCACGCCGGGCGTTATTCCTATATGCCCGGCAGTGTTTCGGCGTCGGCCATCAAGGCGCCGATCAATCCGCTCAAGCCCCGCGCCCTGTCGTCCAAGGGTGTCGAGGAGACCATCGACGACTACGCCCGCTGCGCCTACCTGGCCAAGTTCGCCGGTTACGACGGTGTCGAGATCATGGGCGGCGAAGGCTATTTCATCAATCAGTTCCTGGCGCCGCGCACCAATAAGCGCAAGGACAAGTGGGGCGGCAACGCCGAGAACCGCCGCCGCATCGCCGGTGAGGTCGTCCGCCGCGTCCGCAAGGCCGTCGGCCCCGACTTCATCATCGTCTTCCGGCTATCCATGGCCGATTTCGTGGAGGACGGCCAGACCTGGGACGAGATCGAAGCCGTGGCAAAAGATGTGGAGGCGGCCGGCGCCACCATTATCAATACCGATATCGGCTGGCACGAGGCCCGCGTCCCCACCATCGTCACCTCGGTTCCCCGCGCCGCGTTCGTGGAGTGGACCGCGAAGGTCAAGGACGTGGTGAGCATTCCGGTCTGCGCCTCCAACCGCATCAATATGCCCGAGACCGCCGAGGAGATCCTCACCCGCGGCGACTCCGACCTCATCTCCCTGGCCCGCCCCCTGCTCGCCGATCCCGACTGGGTCCGCAAGGCGCAGGAGGCGCGCAATGACGAGATCAATACCTGCATCGCCTGCAACCAGGCCTGCCTGGATCACGCCTTCCAGATGAAAACCGTGTCCTGCCTGCTGAATCCGCGCGCCGGCCACGAAACCGAACTCCAGCTGCTGCCCACCCGCCGCACCAAGAAGGTCGCCGTGGTCGGCGCCGGCCCCGCCGGCCTGTCCGCCGCGGTCAGCCTGGCCCAGCGCGGCCATGTCGTGGACCTCTTCGAATCCGACGACAAGATCGGCGGCCAGTTCGACATCGCCCGCCGCATCCCCGGCAAGGAAGAGTTCAGCGAGACCGTCCGCTACTTCACCCGCCAGATCGAACTCACCGGCGTCCGTTTGCATCTGGGCACTCGCGCCACCGCGCAGCAGCTCATCGACGGCCGTTACGACGAGGTCATCCTGGCCACCGGCGTGAAGCCGCGCATTCCCAATATCCCCGGCATCGACCATCCGAAGGTGCTCACCTACGCCGAACTGGTGCGCGATGGCAAGCCGGTCGGTAAGAAGGTCGCCGTCATCGGCGCCGGCGGCATCGGCTTCGATGTCAGCGAATTCCTCACCGTCGAAGGCCATCCCAGCCTCAAGCTCGACGAGTGGAAGGAAGAGTGGGGCGTCTCCGACGATCCGAATGCCCGCGGCTTCCTGACCGCGCCCAAGCCGTCCCCCGCCGCTCGTGAAGTCGTTCTGCTGCAACGCAAGTCGTCATCCTTCGGCAAGGACCTGGGCAAGACCAGCGGCTGGGTGCACCGCGCCGCGGTCAAGGCCAAGGGTGTGGAGCAGATCGGCGGCGTCAACTACGAGCGCATCGACGATCAGGGCCTGCACATCAGCTTCGGCGAGAAACGCCAGCGGCCCACCGTCATCGAATGCGACAACGTCATCCTGTGCGCCGGGCAGGAATCGGTGCGGGATCTGGAGGAACCCCTGAAGGCCGCAGGCGTCAAGATCCACCTCATCGGCGGCGCCGACCTGGCCGCCGAACTGGACGCCAAACGCGCCATCAACCAGGGCACCCGCCTGGCCGCGGCCCTCTGATGCCGAACCTGACCCGCCTCGGCCTGCCCGGAGACGAGCAGGCCTGGGCGGCACTGGGATTCACGATCACTGACGGCGAGATCCGGATCGGCCAGGTCACCTGCACGCTGGGCGTCGCTGCCTGGGGCTTCGACGAAGTGCACGCCGATCCGGCCGAGCTGGGCGTGCCCGCACTGCTGTCGGATGCGTCGGCCGATGCGGCCGCCTCGCATCCGAATGGCGTGACTCATGTCGATCACATCGTCTACTGGGCGCCCGATCTCGATGAAGCGGTCACGAATCTCACCGCGGTGCTCGGCATTCCGCCGCGCCGCCGCTTCTTCCCGCGCGGTCCCGAAGGCCCGGAGATGGCCTTCTACCGTGTGGGCGAAGCCTTCATCGAAGCGGTCGGCTCGGGTCTGCCGCCCGCGCTGGTCGGCGTCGCCTTCATGACACCGGATCTGGACGCCTGCGTCGAAGCCATCCGCGCTCAGGGCGGTCCCATCGGCGATCCCAAACCGGCCGTTCAGGGCGGTCGCATCGCCAGCGTGTGGCGTGGGCACGCCAACTGGGGCATCGCCTTCATGGAACCCGAACCCCGCACCTGACCCCGCCCCAGTAGGCTCGCTCATCGTGAGCTTGCCTGCACCCACCGCTGAGAACCGTGCCGTCGTCACCGGAGCCTCCTCCGGGATCGGAACCGCCCTCGCCGAAGAGCTCGCCTCGCGCGGCTATTCGCTCATCCTCGTGGCCCGCCGCGAGGATCTGATGAACCAGCTCGCCGAGAAGCTGACCGCGAAGTACGGGATAACCGCCGAGGTCCGCGCGGTCGATCTGTCGAATCGGGAGCAGCGCGCGCCGCTGGCCGAGGAGCTGGCCAAGCGCGATATCGCGATTCTGTGCAACAACGCGGGCGTGGCCACCTTCGGCTCCCTCGCCAAGCTCGATCTGGGTTATGAGCGCGACATCATGGAGCTCAATGCGGTCGCGGTGCACGATCTGACGCTCGCGGTGCTGCCGAGCATGATCGAGCGGCGCAGCGGCGGGATTCTCATCACCGGGTCGGCGGCGGGCAATATGCCGATTCCGAACAATACGACCTATGCGGCGTCGAAGGCGTTCACCAATACGTTCGCCGAATCGCTGCGCGGGGAGATGAAGGAGCACGGCGTGCACGTCACGCTGCTGGCTCCCGGGCCGGTGCGCACCGACAATCCGGATCAGGACGAGGTCGGGAACAAGATTCCGGAGTTCATCTGGGTCACCGCCGCGCACACTGCCAAGATCACCATCGATGCGCTGGCCCGGAACAAGATGCGGGTGGTTCCCGGCCTGATCAGCAAGGGTATGAGCCTGGCCGGGCAGTTCGGGCCGCGGTCCATCACCTCGGTCGTCGCCGGCGCCGCCTACAAGAAGCTGGGCAGCTGACCGGCTGAGCGGTCAAGGATCCGTCAAGATCGGGTACTCGCTCGTCAAGGGCGTGTAGCCAGGTGTTTCCGGAATCCCGGGACAGGCGTACTCCTGACAATGGCCCCGCATACCGAACGGCGGGGGCGACTCAGGAGACATCGTGACGCTGCTCGACATATTCCCGTCGCTGCGGTCGGGGGGCATGCTTCCTCGGCTGGATCCGGCGGTCTGGCCGCGTGAAACGCACTACGACGCCGACGGTCGCATTACCGTCGGCGGCGTGGCGCTCGCCGATATCGCCGACCAGTACGGCACGCCCACTTATGTGCTCGACGAGAGCGAGGTGCGGGCGCGCTGCCAGGCGTACCGGAAGGGGTTCCCGGACGCCGAGGTCATCTACGCGGGCAAGGCGCTACTGACCCGGGCCGTGGCCGAATGGATCACCGACGAGGGGCTCTCGCTGGATGTGTGCTCGGCCGGTGAGCTGGCCGTCGCGCTCTCCTCGTGGGTGGATCCGCAGCGAATCGTGCTGCACGGCAATGGGAAGCCCTTCGCCGAGCTGGAGACGGCCATCAATTGCGGTGTCGGGCGCATCGTCGTCGACTCGCTCACCGAGATCACGCTGCTCGCCGCCCTGGCCACCCACCCGCAGCAGGTGATGCTGCGGGTGACGCCCGATATCGACGTGCACGGCCATCCGGCGGTGCGCACCGGTGTCACCGATCAGAAGTTCGGCTTCCCCATCGGCAGCCACGCGCTGTCCGAGGCCGTGGAACGCATTATGCGGCAACCGAATCTGGAACTCGTCGGCCTGCACTGCCATATCGGGTCGCAGATCTACGACACCTTCCCCTACGGCGAGGCCGTGCGCCGCATGGTGGGCGAAATGGCGCGCATCCGTGACGAATACGACCTCACCCTGAAGGAACTCGACCTCGGCGGCGGCCACGCGGTCGCCTACCGCAGCGGCGACGCGGAAATGAACCTCCCCGAACTCGCCGACATCATCGAGGATTCCCTCGACGCCGCCTGTCAGCGGCACGGCTACCCCCGCCCGCACATCTCCCTGGAGCCCGGCCGCGCCATCGTGGCCCGCGCGGGCGTCACCCTCTACCGGGTGCTGTCCATCAAACAGGTCGAAGGCGGCCACACCTACGTCACCGTCGACGGCGGCATGGGCGACAACTCCCGCGTCGCCCTCTACGGTGCCCGCTACGACGCCGTCGTCGCCAACCGCCACCCCACCGGCCCGATGATGACCGCCACCATCGCCGGCCGCTACTGCGAAGCCGGCGACATCCTCGCCACCGACGTCCGCCTCCCCGTCGACCTCCGCCCCGGCGAAGTCCTCGCCATGCCCTGCACCGGCGCCTACCACCACTCCCTGGCCTCCTCCTACAACGGAGTCGGCCGCCCGCCCATCATCGCCGTCCGCGACGGCGACTGCCGCGAACTCATCCGCCGCGAGACCATCGACGACCTCCTCAGCCGCGACATCGGCCGCTGAGGACGAACGCTGCGCCAGCGAGGGAAGACCGGTATCGAGGTGACCGTGGCGGGGGACGGCACAAACGGCTTGATGATCACGGGAAAGGACGGTCCGCCAGGGCTGACGGGTGGTTCAGTGGAGTCCCGGGGCAACACGTACCACCCGAAAACTATCAAGGCCACGACTATCTCGCCGATCCACATGAGCACCAAGAGGCATACCACTTCGTGCATCTACACAGTCGGTGGATCGAGCTCGCGGGTCAGCCAGATCGAGTCGCCACGTTCGGCATCCGGGTCGACGCGCCCGCTGCGGTCGAAGCCGAGCTTCTCCAGCACGCGGAACGACGCAGTGTTCCATTCCCGCACCGTCGCCCACAATCGTCGTCGCCCCGTACAGGCCGCGGCCTCGACAACGGCCCGACCGGCCTCGGTCGCATACCCGTGTCCATGGGCTCGACGGACGAGCTCGTAGGCGATCTCCGGCTCGTCATATGACGCTTGGCCGACGATCAGACCGCAGTAGCCGATGAACTCGCCGGTGTCTCGACGCTCGATAGGAAGCAAACCGAGACCGGGATCAGCGCCAAGAGGGTTGGCCACCAACCATTCCCGCATTTCCGCGAGGGTCGGTCTGCCGTCCGCGCCGATCCTTCGCCGGGACCGCACATCGCGCTCGGCCCACAACGCCCGCTGTTGCTCCGCGTCCGTGAGCAGCCATCGCCGCAGCCGGAGTCGGGAGGTCGACAGACTCGCCGGAAACTCCGCGTACGACCCCACGACCCCAATCTACGCGACGCCATACCGACGAATGGGCACGTCCGGCGGCGTCTGAACGATCTATTGAAGGAAAGGGCCGAGGCGGGCTGCTCGATACGGATCGCTGTCGGTGACGCCGACAGCGCCAATGTCAGGCAACGCGGCAGGGAAGAGAAGTTCGGGCACGGCATCGAATCCCGTTGCCGTCTTGCTCTGATGCATTACCAACCGCTGTGCGCGACGTCGGGCATCGAGCTGCGGACGCACGACACGACCCTCTACAACAGCATTTATCGCGCTGACGACCAGATGCTGGTGAATGCTCACATGTGGGGAGTGAACGCTTACGGCGCACCTGTCTGGCATTTGCGCCGTACCCGCGACGGCGGCCTGTTCGACACCTACGCCGAGAGTTTCGACGCGGTCTGGCGAACAGCCCAACCGGTGGAAAGGTAAGTCGATGTCGCGCACCGAGTTCTACGACGACCCAGCCGCACCCAAGCCCAACAGCCTCATTGTCGCGGCGTCGGCCGTGGTGTGCGACGACCGAGGCCACATTCTTCTACAGCGGCGCGCTGACAGCGATCTGTGGGCACTCCCCGGTGGCGGCATGGAGCTGACGGACAGCCTGCCGGGATGCGCTGTGCGCGAGGTGAAAGAAGAAACCGGCCTCGATATCGAGATCACCGGACTCGTCGGCACGTACACCGACCCCCGCCACGTGATCGCCTACAGCGACGGTGAGGTCCGACGCCAGTTCAACGTATGTTTCCGGGCTCGTGTCATCGGCGGCGACCTGGCCATCTCCGATGAATCGACCGACCTACGGTTCGTCGCCCCGGCCGAACTCGACAGCCTCGACATGCACCACACGCAGCGGCTCAGGATCGGGCACTATCTGGAGGGACGCTCCGAGCCCTACCTCGGCTGAAGGTCGGGCAATTCTTTGAATGTGCGCTGTTGATCGACGAAGGCCGCGTTCCCGAATGACCGATACGGGAGCCATCACAGGAATTTGACGGATCAAGTATCGCGATAGGCTGACCGAGGATTTCACCACACCCGCCAGCACAATCGGGAGGTTGATCGCAGTGCGCGACAGGGAGCGCATCGTCGGTGAGCTGCGAACGCGGGCTCAGCGAGGAGAAACGCCAGCCGAAGTGGGCACCTGGTTGGTGCGTGAGCTCGGGGCCGCCCAAAACCGCGAGTTCCAGCTCGCCGGCTATATGTTCCACGCCTTCGAGATCTCCATTAAGGCTCTCAAAGAAGCCTCTGACTGGGTGGGTCTCGGACATGGCGGCACGATGACAGATGACGAACTGAACCAGCTACTGGGCCCGTTGGTTCCCCGATCCGGTGACCGCGAGTTGGTCCAATACCCGGATGGCTCCTGGCGTGCGTGACCGGTCCCGGTCTGTCTGAACGACCTCATGCGCGGCGAGAACAACATATTGCGCCTGCTCGAGTTCCGTCGGGGCAGCGTTGCGATGAACCGATGTGCACCGTCACGGCGTTAGGTTCGCTGCATGGGCGGATGGACGCAGATGGCGGACGTATCAGTGATCGCTGGCGGGTGGTGACCGGTGCACTTCCTGGCGATCGCCATCGGACCCCACGTACAGCGGCAGTTGGCGTTCTGGGGCACCCGCACGCGGCTCACGCCCTACCGCAAGTATGTGACCGCCGACGAGCTCGAACACCATCAGAGCTACGTGCGAAGGTTTCCCGTCGACGGTGTGGATCCCGACGATATTGCCGCAGTTCTGCGGTGGGCGGAAGCGGAGTCGCTGGCCTCCGAGGGAGTGGGGCAAGACGAACAGGGGTGGTACTTCTGGACCACCGAGAATTGGAAAGCCAGGTGGGACTACTGGACTGTCGGTGGTCGTTGGTCGCAGCACCTGATCATCCGTGAGGGTGGTGTGGCGGTGCGCGCTGATGACGAGTTCTACATGGGAGCCCCCGACCCTCAGCGGACCGAGTTGTGGGAGCAGGCGCCGACCAGCGAGCGGTTGCACGCGGCGCAGACTCTCAAGCGCCACATCGATTTCGATGCGATGCAACGTCGAGCGGAGGAGAGCGCCGAGCAGCAGTGGAACGGCTATCAAGCCGAACTCCGCGAAGGGCGACGAGACTCGTTGATGGACAGGCACATCAACGGTTTCACCCGTGAGCAGTATCTGGCGCGCACGACCTGGCATCCGGCCTATCTCGTCATCGACGGCCTCTGGCACGAACGTGGCGATCTCGGCCTGCGAGCCGATGTCAGCGACGAGCGGGCAGCAGAATGGACAGCGTTCGTGACCGACCAGTTCGCACGCCTGCCCGACGACACACTGATCACGTGCATCGACTGCCACACCTGATAATCACCGTCGTCCCGCCGACCACCATGTGATCGGCAGTTGCGGATGTTTCGCAGGATGCTGACGGACCGAGATGCTCTCGAGCCGTTGATCTTCGGGTAGGTTTGCTGGACTGATCAGCCGGGAAGGGACACCGTGCATTCGAAAGATGAACTGCCGCAGGGCCTAGCGGGGCATCGGCCCGGAGGCGCTCTCGATGCTGCGCCGCGGCGTGGCGGGTCACCCGGACTGGGTTCGCTGCCCGCGTATCCGATGCCGCCCGGCGGACGGAGTCAGATGCCGTACTCGTCCAAGACCAACGGGTCCGCTGTCGCTTCGTTCGTGCTCGGCCTGTCCGGTTTCGGCGTGGTGGGCTCGGTGGTGTGCGGCGTGAGAGCCCTGAACCAGATCCAGTCGAGCGGTGAACGGGGCAAGGGATTCGCCATTGCGGGCATGGTGTTCTCGGGTCTGTGGGTTGTGGTGGTGGCGACGATAGTGCTCGTCAGTCTCGCGAATTAGTCCGAGCCGGGCCACAGGCCGGTCGGTTCGGAAGGGAGGAAACCTTCGCCGCCACAGTTCCCACCGCGCGCCGCCGCCCGTGCGGGAGGCTTAACCAGGGGTGAAATACTCTGCGCGCCAGAATCGTTGGGGAACGTTTGGGGGTCTACTGAGGTCTTCAGCTTGCCGGTCTCTTTTGGGATGTCGTATTCGCGGATGGAAACGTCGTAGATCTCCGACGTCGGCAGGTTGCCGAGTAGGTCTCCGAGGGGATCCCACGGATTCTCGCTGATTTCCGGGTGCTTCATGAACTGAGCGCGAGGCGCTGGCCATACGTCCATCACCATCGTCGCCTCGACGGTGTCGCCGTCGACCAGATTGATCATGAAGTGTGCTCCCTGCCACCAGCAGTCCGCACTCCACGGGAGCCAGAAGCGGATGTTCGAGTTGGGCTGTCGTAGTGTTGAGCGGGGGATAGTCTGGCGCGCAAAGGAACTCGGATTCTGCACGTGGGCGGGGAGCGTTCAGGCGCATCTGCTACTGGCGTGTTAACGTCGGGCACGTGGGGACAACAACGCAGCGAACCGACTCCGGCGGCGCGGCCGCGTACGACCCGATCGCCAAGGCCTACGCCGAGGAGAACGCGACGAGTCTCCTCAACGAGTACTACAACCGGCCTGCGATCCGGAACCTGCTCGGCGACGTGACGGATAAGCATGTGCTGGACGCCGGGTGCGGCTCGGGGCCCACGCTCGTCGACCTCATCGAAGGCGGAGCGACTGCGGTCGGAATCGACGGCAGCCAGGCCTTGATCGACATCGCCACAGACAGAGTTGGGGGCGCCGCAGAGCTACACGTCGGCGACCTGGCAGCCCCTCTACCGTTCGGCGACAACACATTCGACGACGTTGTCTGCTCCCTCGCGCTGCACTACCTCGAGGACTGGCACTCCCCGCTGGCGGAGATGCGCCGCGTGCTCAAGCCGGGAGGCCGCCTGATCCTCTCGGTGGAGCACCCGCTGGTCATCTGGTTCACGCAACTTCAGGCCGGCGAGACCACGAACTACTTCGCCACGCGCCAACGCAAGGTGACCGATATGGCCGGTCAGACTGCAGACCTCACATTCTGGGATCGGTCCTTGTCGACTATGTTCCAGACATTCTTCGACAGCGGATTCCGTATCACCCGCGTCGAGGAACCGGCACCTGCCCCGGAAGCGGTCGAGCGGTTCCCCGAGTTCTTCCAGGACCGCGAGGACCCGAGGTTCCTGGCCTTCTTGTTCCTGGTGTTGGAGGCCACGGCAGGTTGACCTTTGACCGCCAAGCGCCGACCGGTTCGGTCAGCTCGACCAGCGGCAATGTAGTGCGTTGCACCGGCCTGGATCCGCCACCCCCTGAATCGGGCCGTTCACGCCCGGCACGGGTCGCGGTGTTAGGTTGCCGGGCATGGATTTTCAGTTGCCACCGCCGACGGTGCTGTGGGCGAGGGCAGCGGTGTCGGATGTCCTCACGGTCGCTTTTCCTGGGTTTGACCGCCACTTCGCCGATAGAGCACGTGATATCGGAACTCGATCAGCGATCGCGGGTGGACGGTTGGACGTCGATTATGGCGCCGGAGATTTGAGCTCGGCGACGAGCCCTACTTCGATGAGGACACCGGGGAGTATCCCGAGGCACTCGAGCTCGCCGATGTCTGGAAGCTGAGCGATTCCGCACAACGTGGCACCCTGACCAAAGATGATCTGGATTTCTTCGATCCGGAGGTAGGAGAAGCCGCCTACCAATACCTTTGGCGTGCTGGTGTCGTTGTCGGGTCACCGTCACCTGCCGAGTCACTAGACCATCACTGATCGCCCCTCCGACGTCCTGTAATCGGCTAGCGGATGTCGTCGGGACGTCATTTCAACTGCCGGAGGGTTACAGAGCGTTCGAGGGAGGCGGCGATCTTCGAACTTCGGCCGGATGTTGTTGACCAGATGCGCCGCATCGCAAGGAATGTGGCGGCGAGCGGGACGAGATGGTTCGAGCCGTAAGCGGGCGGATATCCGGTCGCGTGTGTATTCGTTTGTCTTCAGGGTCGGGGCGTGGCCGGGATATGTAGTCAGAGCGGAGAGGTGTTGTGCGGTGAGCAGATTCGCTGAGGTCATCGTTCTGGCACGTGGGGCGGGGGAGGTCATGAAGCATCTGGAGCAGGACGATGATTCCCGGCGATGGCATCAGACCTCCTCCTCGTTGCGAATGAGGACCTGCACCGAGTCCGGGCGTGGCCACGGTAAGGTCGATGTCGTCGACTCGCATCTCGATGTTGGCGGTCAGCGTGCCGCGCGGATGGCTAGGGTCGCGGCTGCCAGGGCTGTCACGCCCTCGGTGATGCCCGCGACGGCGAACGCGTGTGAGGCCGAGAGTGTGGTGGGTCCGGCCAGGCTCAGGAACAGGGAGCCGAAGGTCGCGATGCCGACCACTACGCCCAGTTGGGTGCCGGTGACCAGGATTCCGCTGGCGTCGGCGGCGAGTTCGGCTGGGACCCGGCTGGTGGCGCGGGCGACGAGGGGGCCGAAGCAGAGGCTGAATCCGGCGCCCATTACGGCGAAGACCGCTAGTTCCAGCGCGCCTGGCTCGCTGGCGTCTCGCAGCAGCAGGCCCATGGCGGCCAATGCGGCGGCGGCCAGCACCAATCCGGTGGGGACCACGGCCGCGTGGAAGCGTGCCGGGATGCGCTGCCAATTCAGGCTGCACACGGCGAAGGCGATTCCGTTGGGCAGGAACAGCAGTCCGGCGTGCAGGGCGCTGTAGCCGAGTGTGCTCTGCAGGTGGATGGCCATGACGAACAGGGAGCCGCCGACCGTGCACATCACCAGGAACAGGGTGATGGCGCTGAGCACGAGACCCGGCGCGCGCAGGACCCGATCGGCGAACAACGGTTCCCCGCCTCGCCGGTGCACCTGCCGCTCGACGAGTGCGAAACCCGCGAACCCCACTGCGGCGGCGGCCATTGCGAGCAGCGACCACAGTGGCCAATCCTGCTCGTGGCCGAGCACTAGCGGCACCACCAGCAGCAGGACCGACGTCGTCAGGGCGGCGAGCCCGGCCAGGTCCGGTTTGCGGTCCACTCGCGCTGTGACGGGCAGTAGTCGCGGGGCCACGATCAGCAGCGCGACTCCGATGGGCACATTCACCAGAAACACTCCACGCCAACCGGTTCCGAAGAGATCCGCGCTGACGATGAGGCCGCCGAGGATTTGGCCGGCGACCATCGCTCCCGAGGTCACCGCCGCATAGGCCGAAATCGCCCGCGCCCGTGTGGCTCCGGCAAAGGTGCGCTGAATGATCGTCATGACCTGCGGCACCATGGCGGCGGATCCGATGCCTTGCAGGAATCGGAACACGATGAGTGCGGGCGCATTCCACGCCAGACCGCAGGCCAGCGAGGCCACGGTGAAGATCGCCAGCCCCGCCACGAACATGATCCGCTGCCCGAGCCGATCACCCAGTCGCGCCCCGGTCACCAGCAGCACCGCATACGCGATCACATACCCCGAAACGATCAACTGCAAGGCCGAACCCGTTGTGCCCAGCGAGGTCCGGATCGCCGGCATGGCCACATTGACGATCGACGTATCCAGCACCGATACGAACTGGCCGGACAGAATCACCGCGAGCACGATCCGCGGGCGCGCCGCCGGGCGTGTGGCCGTTGGAGCTGGATTTGGGGTCGGGGGGTTCGCGCTGTCGGTTGTGCGGGTCGGGCTCAGTGTCATGCGGATGAGCCTCTGCTGTCTCCCCGCTGGGAGATAGGAGTCTGCTTATACGGGTATCGGCAGCACCTGGATACGGGTGCTGTGAACCGGCAGGATGGTTCGGTGAGCTCGGTACGCAAGGCGCGGCGGGAAGAGTTGTCGGCATTCCTGAAATCGAGGCGGGCACGCATCACCCCCGTGGATGTGGGGTTGCCCGCCGGATCACGCCGTCGCACCCCTGGGTTGCGACGGGAAGAGGTGGCGCAGCTGGCCGGGGTCGGGGTCACCTGGTACACCTGGCTGGAGCAGGGGCGGGATATCAATGTGAGTGTGCAGGTGCTGGACGCCATTTCGCGGACGCTGTGCCTGGACGGGGCCGAGCGGGCGCATCTGTATCAGCTGGCGAATGTGCCGACGGTGCCCAGCCCGTCGGCGGATGGTCCGGTGCCGCCGGAGTTGCAGGTGATTCTCGATCATTTGCAGCCATTGCCGGCGGCGCTGCTCAATGCGCGATACGACCTGATGGCGTACAACGCATCCTATGCGGCGTTGTATCCGGGATTCGTTCGCGCGCATCGGAATGTGCTGCGGCATGTGTTCCTGACGGCGGAGTGCTGCAATCCGTATCCGGCGAGTCATCCGGAGCATCTGGCGCGGATGGTCGGCTATTTGCGCGCGGCGTACGCGAAGCATTTGCAGGATCCGGAGTGGACGGCATTCGTGGACGATCTCTGCTCGGAGAGCGCGGAATTCGCGAGCATGTGGGCGCGCAATGATGTGGCCGCCCCGCTGGGCCGCACGCGAGTGATCCGCAATCTGGCGATCGGGGAGCTGGAGATGGTGCTGACGAGCATGTCGCTGCCGTCCATTGCCGGGGCGTGGGTGCAGGTCTGGACGCCGGAGAACGAGACCGGATGGGAGCGGCTGCACGGGCTGCTGGGCATGTCCGAGGAGGAGCGGCGGCGGCCGTGGGAGGAGCACTGGCGGCGCGAACACGGGTGGACGCCCGCCTGAACAGCCGGACACGGATCGGCCGGGTCGCGGGCGATTCGTTGTCTCGGGTGGAATCGGTCGCATAGTCTGCGCTGCATGACGGAGGTTCCGGGTCGGGCGACGATCGGGCAGGCCACGGGACGTGGGCAGGTCCTTGCATGGGGGCTGTGGGATTGGGGGTCGGCCGCTTTCCAGGCGGTCACGCTGACCTTCGTCTTCTCGGTGTATCTCACCGACAAGGTGGGCGACGATCTGCCCGGCGGCACCTCCGCGAGCGCCTGGCTGGGTTGGGCGCTCGGCATTTCCGGCCTGCTGGTGGCCATCACCGCCCCGGTGAGCGGGCAGTGGTTCGATGCCACCGCGCGCCGCAAACTGTCGCTGGGCATCCTGACCGCGCTGACCGTGCTGAGTATGGCGGGGCTGTTCTTCGTCCGCGACGACTACCACTACCTGTGGCTGGGTCTGGTGCTGCTGGCGCTCGGCGCGACCTTCTTCGAGCTGTCGAATGTGCCGTACTTCGCCATGCTGCGGCAGGTGTCCACGCCGCGGACCGTGGGCCGGACCTCCGGATTCGGCTGGGCCATGGGCTATTTCGGCGGCATTTTCCTGCTGCTCATCTGCTATTTCGGATTCATCAGCGGGGATGGTGATTTCCGCGGCCTGTTGGGCGTGCCCACCGATGAGGGCCTGAATATCCGGTTGGTCGCGGTGCTGGCGGCGGTGTGGTTCGCGGCCTTCGCGCTGCCGGTGTTCTTCGCGGTGCCCGAATTGCCGCGCACCGACGCCGATCCGGGCGCGGCCGTGCAGCTCGAGGCCGGGCCGAAGCGGCATTGGCTGATCGCCTGGTTCCACGCGGTGGGGGAGTCCTATCGCGTGCTGTTCCGCGATATTCGCGAACTCTGGCGCACCGACCGCCGCACGGTCGGATTCCTCTTCGCCAGCGCCATCTTCCGCGACGGCCTGGCCGGCGTCTTCACCTTCGGCGCGGTGCTCGCGGTCCGGGTGTACGACATCGCCGACTCCGATGTGCTGCTGTACGGCGTGGCCGCCAATGTCGTTGCCGCCCTGGGCGCTCTGATCGCGGGCCGGTTCGACGACCGGATCGGCCCCAAACCGGTGATCGTCTTCTCGCTGGCCGCCATCATCGCCTGCGGCCTGGCGCTGCTGGTGGTCTCCGGTTCGCTCATGTTCTGGATCTTCGGCTTGATCCTGGCCGTATTCGTCGGCCCCGCACAGGCTTCGGCCCGCTCGTTCCTGGCGCGCATCGCCCCGCCCGGTCGCGAGGGGCAGCTCTTCGGGCTCTACACCACCACCGGCCGCGCCGTATCCTTCATGGCGCCCAGCCTTTTCGGCCTTTTCGTCTGGGCGACCGGCGATGACCGCTACGGCATCATCGGCCTGGTGCTGGTCCTCGCTGTCGGCCTGGCCGCACTGCTTCCGCTGCGCGCCAACGATTTACAGGGACGTTGATCAGGGCTTCCAAGCGCCCATGCCGAGGGCGATGAGCCGCACCTGGAGCACCGCCCGGTCGATGATGCGCGGGCGCTCCCGCGCATCGGTGACGACGTAGTCGGCAATGCGATCGGCCACCGTCGAGACGATCAGGTCGGCGGCCAGCTCCAGATCATCGGGTGACCAGGTGTCCAGGGCCCGGATCCGCGACAGGTCGACCACGAGTTCGCGCACGATGAGCTGCATTTCGACGGCAATGGCCCCGCGCAGCGGCGCGGAGCCGCCGTGCCGTTCGCGAATCAGGAAGCCCCACAGGTCTCGCCGCTGATCGACCTGCTCGAACACGAAGCGCACGGTCTCGGCCAGCCGGGCATTCGGGGTGCGGCGCATTTCGCGCAGTGCCAAGCGGAGTTGACGGACGCCTTCCTCGACGAGCGTGGTGCCGAGTTCGTCGAGGGAGGTGAAGTGGCGGTAGAACGCGGTCGGCACGATGCCCGCGGAGCGAGCGATCTCGCGCAGGCTCAGCGCCGCGAAGCCCCGGTCGGCGGCCAGGGCGAGGGTGCCGTCCAGCAGGGCCGCGCGGGTGCGCTCCTTGCGCTCGACTCGGGTTGCCGCCTGCTCACTCATTTCGATGAGCATACATCCGTTCACATTCGTTCCATTCGAGAGATGTCGTGTGGGTCACACGAACTGCCGGTTGAAGTGGAAGGCCTTCAGCGGGCACACTAACTCAGTGTACAGATGTGCACCGAAAAACTTGGGTGTCGGTGACAACCACCCGACACGACAGGAGGCCCGCATGGTTGGACTCATCGACCTCGTGGAGAAACTGACCACCCCGCATCCGCTGGATCGCTACCTGGAGCTGGTGCGCCCCACCCTCACGCTGCGCCAGATGCGCGCGGAGATCACCCATGTGCGGCGCAGCGCGGTCGGCTCGGTCACCCTGACGCTGCGGCCGACCCGGCAGTGGGCCGGGCACCTGGCCGGCCAGTACGTGCAGATCGGCGTGGTCATCGACGGAATCCGCCATACCCGCTGCTATTCACCGGTGAATACGCAGTCCCGCCGCGATCGGCACATCGAGCTCACCATCAAGGCGCATCCGCGGGGGCTGGTGTCGAACTACCTGCACGAGAACGCCATCCCGGGCATGGTCGTGGATCTGGCGCCCGCGTCCGGGGTCTTCCACCTGCCCCCGGAGCGGCCCGACCGGATCGTGCTCATCAGCGGCGGCAGCGGCATCACCCCGGTGCTGTCCATGCTGCGCACCCTGGCCACCGAGCGGTATCAGGGCCGGGTGCTGTTCCTGCATTACAACCGTTCGCCGGAATGGGTGCCGCATCGCACCGAGCTCGAGGCGATCGCCATGCAGCACAGCAATTTCCGGATCGAGTTCCGGTATCCGGAGCTGCAGCGCGACCCGCATTTCGGCTACGACGAACTGGAAAAGCTCGCGCCCTGGTTCCACCTCGCGCAGACCTACCTGTGCGGGCCGCCCGGACTGATGAAGGCGGTGCGCACGGTCTACGAGGCCGAGCAGCTCGCCGACCGCCTGCACTCCGAGGAGTTCACCCTCGCCGCCGCCCCGGCCGATCCGGCCACCGCGGAAGGCACGATCAGCTTCTCCGGCAGCGGCAAGTCCATCGAGAACACCGGCGCGAGCCTGCTCGAGCAGGCCGAGGACGCCGGTCTCAGCCCGGCCTACGGCTGCCGCATGGGCATCTGCTTCACCTGCACCGCGGTCAAGAAGTCCGGGTGCACCCGCAATCTGCGCACCGGCGAACTCGACGCCGACCCCGACCAGCCCATCCAACTCTGCATCAACGCCCCCGTCGGGGACGTGGATCTCGCTATCTGACCGACATTGCCATCCGACAGGGAGGGTTCATCATGGCGATACTCACCGAAACCAAGGCCGGACCGCTGGTCCTGAGCCCCGAGCAGGTCGAGGAGATCGGCCGCGAGCTCGACGAGCTGCGCGCCCGCATCACCGCCGATCTGGGCGACCGCGACCGCGACTACATCTACTCGATCATCCGCGCCCAGCGCGGTTTCGAGATCGCCGGCCGCGGCCTCATGTACCTGGGCTTCCTGCCGCCGTTCTGGCTGGCGGGCGTGGCCGCGCTGTCCGTCTCCAAGATCCTCGACAATATGGAGATCGGCCACAATGTCATGCACGGCCAGTGGGACTGGATGCGTGAGCCCGGCCTGAACTCCCGCGAGTTCGAATGGGACACCGTCTGCCCGGGTGACCAGTGGCGGCACTCGCACAACTACATGCACCACACCTTCACCAATATCCACGGCATGGACCGCGATATCGGCTACGGCATCCTGCGGGTGGACGAGGGCCAGGCCTGGAATCCGCTGCGGTTGGGCAATCCGCTCTACGCCTTCCTCCTCATGGTCGCCTTCGAATGGGGCGTGATGGGCCACGACCTGGAGGTGGAGAACATCGTCCGGGGCAAGCGCAGCTGGCCGGAGATCAAGGAGCTGGTCACCGGTCAGGCGCGCAAGGCGAGCAAGCAGGTCCTCAAGGACTACGTCATCTTCCCCGCGCTCACCGGCCCGCTGTTCCTGTCCACGCTGGCCGGGAACTTCACCGCCAATATCGTGCGCAACTTGTGGACCTTCTCCATCATCTTCTGCGGCCACTTCCCGACCGGCGTACAGACGTTCACCGAGGAGGAGACCGCCAATGAGACCCGCGGCGAGTGGTACGTGCGCCAGATGCTGGGTTCGGCCAATATCACCGGCGGGAAGCTGTTCCACATCATGTCCGGGAACCTCTCGCACCAGATCGAGCACCACCTGTTCCCGGATATGCCCGCCAACCGGTATCCGGAAATCGCGCCCGAGGTGAAGGCGCTGTGTGAAAAGCACGGCCTGCCCTACAACACCGGTCGGTTCGCCAAGCAGATCGGTTCGGTCTGGCTGAAGCTGTTCAAGCTGGCCCTGCCGCCGTTCCTCACCGGGAAACCGAAACCTGCGAGTGTTATCGTGATGCGCCGGGGGCAGGCTAGCGAAGTGGGCGTGTAGATGATCGGAAAATTCGAAAGCAACAAGGATCTGATCCAGGAATTGACGTCGTCCGGAGCGCGGCACGTCGGCAATATCGCAACGATCATTACCGGCACGGTCGCCGAGGTGACCCGGGAGATCGGCGATTGGATCACCGACGCCATCGAAATGCGTGAGGCCGCGGCGGCCGCCGCCCGCGACGCCGCCGCCCAGCGCGCCGAGGACGCCGGCGAGGACTTCGACGACGAACCCGAACCGCCTGTCGCACAGGAGGATTCGGCCACGTCGCCGAAGCCCGAAGCTCCGAAATCGGAAGACGTCATCGACGCCGAGGTCGTGGAGACCCGCCGCTACTGATCCACCCCTGGTTATTGGGTTTCAGGGGCTTGCCCCTGAAACCCCAAGAGTGGGCTCACCACACCGGCAGCCGCCGCCGGTGCTGCGCCACCTCGGTGATCAGGTCCTTGTAGCCGTCGGCGAGTTCGGCGAGGCGATACCAGTGCAGGTGCGCCTCGCTGTCGCCGTTGCGGGGCCGGTCCTCGCTCACCCGGTGCGGCCCGGTGCGCGGCCGGGCCCGCCCGTCGCCATTCTTCGCCGACCGCGCGGCCGGCAGCGGCCCGCCCAAAGCCTGTTGTGCGGCAACCCATTTCGCCGCCATTCGATCGATGACCGCCCCGAGGGTCTCGGTGTGCAGCGAGGCTCCGTTGCGGTGCGGGATGTGCCCCGCCACCCAATCGTCGATCCGCGCCACCAGTTGCGTGCGCCGTTCGTCGATGTCCTCGACGAGCTGGCTGCAGTCCGCCACCCGGCTGGGCGTGGCCCCGTCGGCGTGCGCGGCCTCGTGCGCGCGATGCCGGCGCTCATGGCATCGGGCCAGCTCATAGGCGGAATCGAGCACTTCCCGATCGGGCCGGTCGATGGATACCGGATCGCGGAAGGCGCGCAACAGCAGTGATGGCGGCGGAAGCTCGGCCCCGAATCCCGCACCGATGTAGTCGGTTGCCATAGTTCCCACCCTTAGCCCCTAGGCCGTAGTCGACTGGATGCGCCAGGGCCGAGGGGGTTTCGGGGAGGGGCTCCCCTCGGCTCCGGCGCAGTCCCGCATCCCGGAACGCACAGCCATCACCAAACGACACGGTGAAGAAACCGGGAAATCCGCGACGATGCGATAGAAGACTGTCCAGGAAATGCGGGACATATTCAGGAAAGCGCGATAGTCGAACCGGCGCAACCACCTGGCGCGTGATCGGGGAAGCTGCCTGAAAATCGTTATACTGCATCTCGGTACGGTCACGTGGGCGCTGCGTTCGGGGGCCTATCGACACCTTTGCGGCGCTTGCCGGAACGGGTGCGGACAGTGCCGGGCCGGGTCGTACCGCCGGGTAGTCCGAGCAGTCTGTTTCTTAGGCTTATGAATAGCTATCGCTGCGGCGTGCCGGGGGCGATACGGGCCGTGGTCCGTTAGCCTCGGTATTCGTGCCCGCTTATGCCTCGTCACCGGAGCTGCGATTCGGCTTCATGTTCGCGCTGGAAGACCCGGAGCGAATTGCCGAAGTCGTGCGGAGTCTGATTGTTCGCCGGCAGGTGTCGGTCTTCCGGCTGGCGCATCTCTCCGGCGACAACGGCCCGCCGGAACGCTATGTGGTGAACTGGGCGGCGGTCCCGCAGATTTCCATCACCACCGCGGCGCCGACGCCCGATGAATTGCGTTCCAGCGGAACGATGCTGGTCAACGCGTTCCTGGGGGAGGACGGCGAAGTGAGTCTCTATTCGGCCGAAGGAACTGCCCCGAAGTAGCGCGCAGCGGTGTGCGAGGGGTCACATCGCGTCTCAGCAACATCACAGCAACAGACCAGGGTCTCGTAAGCATGCCTCGGCAAGGTGGGTCACGTCGCCGACCGGAAATCCCGATCGACGGCGTTACCGACAGAGAGGTTGAAAAATGATCCCGGTTATCATCGACACTGGTTCCGCTGCCCTCAACGGCCTGTTCAACACCGGTTCGGCGGCGCTGAGCGGTATCCTCAACACCCTCTTCACCGGCTCGTTCGGCCGCTAAAGCTACTTCATTCGAAGGGTTTTCGGGCAGCGCCCCGGGTGCGACGCGCCCGGGGCGTTTTTGATGCCGCGGGGCCCGGACCTGCTGCGGGGGTCCGGGCCTCAGCCCATGAGCGCGGGCGTGCGCCGCGCCTGCAAGATCTGTTCCAACAGCGCTACGAGAACGTGCTTGACCGATTCCCGGTCGCGCGCATCGCAATCCATCATGTGCACCGCCGGATCGATGTCCAGCGCCTCGCGGACCTCCTCCAGCTCGAACCGCTCCGCGGCCTGGAACCGGTTGACCGCCACCACGAACGGCGTGCGCCGCTGTTCGAAGAAGTCGAGCACCGGATAGCAGTCCTCGACGCGCGCGGTGTCGACCAGGATGACCCCGCCCAGCGCGCCGTCGAGCAGATCGTCCCAGAGGAATTCGAAGCGCTCCTGTCCGGGCGTGCCGAACAGATAGAGCACCAGCGACGAATCCAGGGTGATGCGGCCGAAGTCCAGCGCCACGGTGGTGGTGGTCTTCCCCGACGCCAGGCCCGGATTGTCCACGCCGACGGAGACCTCGGTCATGGCGGCCTCGGTGGCCAGCGGCTCGATTTCGGAGATGGCCCCGATGAGCGTGGTCTTGCCGACGCCGAAGCCGCCGCTGACCACGATCTTCACCGACGAAGCCAGCGCCGGCGCGGAATTTTCAGAGTGCCCGAACAAGATCTCGAATCCTTTCGATGGCGGCGATGGAGAGTTCACTTCCCTCGCTCACCGCGACATGGCCCGCCGAGACCAGATCGCTGACCAGCACCCGGGCCACGCCGACCGGCACCCGCAGGGCGGCGCCGATTTCGGCAATGGAATGCGGGCGCTGGCACAGCCGCGCCACCCGTTCCTGCTCGAACCGCAGCGGTGCGGTGAGCGCGGCCGGGGTGGCGCGCACCAGGGTCTCGATGCGCAGGCCGTCCACCAGTGGTGTGGTGCGTCCCGCCGTCATCATGAACGGCCGCACCACCTGCTCGTCGAACTCGCCGGCCGCCGGATGCGGCAGCGAGGAAGTGGCTCCGGTCCAGCCGGTGGGCTGGGCGAGCCGGATCATCCGGGGGTCCGGGAGGCGGTGCGCATCGCTCATCGGCCCAACGACTCCCGTAATTCGGTGATGAGCGCCGGGGTGAGGAGCGTGCCGGCGCGCTCGGCCAGGACGGCCATCTGATAGCCGACCAGGCCGACATCGGCGGTGCTGTCGGCGATCACGCCGATGCAGCTGCCGTTGGCGACCGAGGAGACCAACAGGAATCCGCGCCCCATCTCGATCATGATGAGCCGCAGACCGTCGAAATCGTAGCTGCGCGAAGCGCTTCGGCCCAAACTGGTGAGCCCGGACACAATGGCGGCGAGCCGGTCGCCGCCGGTGCGATCCAGGCCGGCGGACATGGCCATGAGCAATCCGTCGGAGGAGACGGCGACGGCGTCGCGGACGCCGTCGGTGGTGCGCACGAAATCGGCCAGCAGCCAGTTGAACGTGTGCGGATCGGTCTCGGTGTAGTGGGTCGTCACGTGCGGGTCCTCCTAGGGATTCGAGCCCGGGCGGGGTGGCTCACCGCGCTCGCCGCGCTGATGCCCGGTCCGGAAGCCGGCGAGCATGCTGCGCACCTGCTCGGGGGAGCGTTCCGCGAGCGGCGGGGTGGGCCGGGGGTTCGCCTCGGGTGGGGTGTCCGAAGCGGATTGGGCGCTGCCCGGCGCGGCGCCCGAATGCTCACGAGTCTTCCTGTTGCGCTTGACGAGACCGTTTCGCGTACGTTGCACCTCCGGCACCGTTTCCGGAACGGCGTCGTGAGATGTGTTCGCGCCCACCGGCACCGGCTCGGCCTCCGGTGAGAGCGCCTGTTCCGCAGGGGAATCCGGTGCGACGCGGAGCGGCACGGGTTCGATCTGGTGCGGTGCGGTCGCGATGCCGTTGACGCGTACGCCGCCGCGCGCGCCGTTGACGGCCTCGATGACGGCCCCATTGTTGATCGAGCCGTTGTTGATCGAGCCGTTGTTGATGGAGCCGTTGTTGATGGAGGCGCTGTTGATGGGGGCGTTGTTGATAGAACCCGCCTTGTCGTCGAACGCGACGGGGAGATCGGTGGTGCCGGTGCGCAGGAGATCGGCTGTGGCGGACGGTGTTTCGATCGCGCCCTCGGCCGATGCCTGTGGCGAGCGATGCCGCCCGGCCTGGGATCCGCCCGGCGTCTTCGCCGACTGCGCGTGCGCCGCGGCGTGTTTCGGCTCGGCCGCGGGCAGATCGGGCGCGGTCGAGTCCCGATCGGCGAGCAGGGTCTGCGGCAGCAGCAGCCGCGCCACCACGCCGCTCACCGGGGAGACGGTCAGCTCCACCTCCACGCCCAGGCGCTTGGCCAGGCGGCCCACCACGAAGTGACCCAGGAACCGGGTGGGCGCGACCAGGAAGTCGGCCTCGCCGCGCAGCCGGGCATTGGCGGTGGCGAGCTGCTCGGGCGGCATGCCGACGCCGTGGTCGACCACGGCGATCATGTACCGCTGGCCCATCCGGCGGCCGTAGATCTCCACCTCCAGATCCGGTGGGGAGAAGGACAATCCGTTCTCGATGAGCTCGGCCAGCATATGAGCGAGGTCGCTGACCTGCGCGCCGGTAATGGCCACCTCGTCGACGCGGCGCAACACCACGCGGCGGTAGTCGTCGACCTCGGACAGGCCGGCGCGAATGACATCGCTGAGCGGAATGGGCTGCGACCAGCGCCGCGGCGCGGACTCGCCGACCAGCACCAGCAGGCTCTCGGCATTGCGCCGCATACGGGTGGCCAGGTGATCCAGCTCGAACAGATTGGACAGCGCCTTGGGATCGAGCTCCTCGCGCTCGAAATCGCTGATCAGCCCGAGCTGGCGGCGCACCAGATTCTGATTGCGCCGGGCCAGGTTGGCCATGGATTCGGTGGTGTTACGGCGCAGTCGCGCCTGGGCGGAGGCGAGTTCGAAGGCGGTGGCCTGCACGCGATCGAGGGCGTGCGCCACCGAGACGATCTCCTCGCCGGCGCTCTCATCGGCGCGCACCGGTTCCGGCGGCTCGGGTTCGGAGCCGGAGTCGTCGTGCCAGGCCTCGATGAGCTGTGGCAGCCGCCGCTCGGCGACCTCGCCGGCCTCCTCGGCCAGTTCCGCCAGCGGCCGCACAATGGCGCGCACGGTGGCCACCACCAGCGCGATCTGCGCGGCCAGGGCGAGGGCGGCGGCCAGGGCGTAGGCGGTCAGCCACAGGAACGCGTCCCGGCGCAATTCATCGGCGCGATCGCGTATCTCGGCGCCGATGCGGCCCTGTGCGGCGTGTTCGGCATCGATGACCTCGGTCATGTGCCGCCACCACAGCGAGGCGTCGACGGGCTCGGTCAGCGGGCCGCGCACCGAGTCGAAGGCCACCGACTCCGCCTCGCCGACCCGCAGGGCGGCATCGATGCGCAGGATGTCATTGAGCCGGGAGCGCTGCGCGGCGGTGGCGTCGCGGGCGAAGGCGGTGATGGCCACCTGTTTCCCGGCGCGAATATCCAGGAACTGCACGTACTCCCGGCCGGTGAACTCGCCCTTGGTGAAGACGCCGTTGAGGAAGCCGCGCTCCTGCGCGGTGTACTCCTTGACATCGCCGAGCGCGAACAGCGTCTGCAGGCCCCGCCACAGCGCGGTGTCCCAGGTTTCCTCCGGACTCGGCCGCGCCTGGTTCAGCCCGAGAATCGCATTGGTGTAGAAGCTGAACGAGACCGAGGCGCCGATGCGGCCGCCGTCCACATCGGCGCGATTGGCGCTGAGCCCGGAGAGCTGTTCGAGCGCCGACCGCACCTTGTCGGCGCCGGCCGGCAGCGTGTCCAGGGTGCGGGTGAGCGCGTGCAGGGCGAGATCGGTGAGCGCGCGCTGATCGTTGACGGAATTGCGCAGGGTGCCGTCACCGCCGAGCAGGCCATTGGTGATGCCGCGCTCGCGCTGCAGCTCGTGCACCAGATCCTGGACGGCCAGCGCCAGGTTCACCGCGCCGACGGCATCGCCGGTATCGCGGTAGCGGTCGGTCTCGGTGACGATGATGACGGTGAGCAGCGCCAGCACCAGCGCCACCGAGACCACGAGAATGCGCCGCAGCCGCGCGCGAATGGTGCGCGGCCGGGTGAGATCGCGTGCCGCCGTGAGCTTCACGCTACCCCTCGGCAACAACCTCGCCGCCCGCATAGCCACGCTCACTCCTGACATCAGCCAACATCCCGTCACATTTCATGAGAAGCAGATGTGCTGTTCGCGTCGGGCAGGAGACAACGGCGTGAACAACGGCTCACAGGCGCGCCGTTCAGGGTTTCAGCGAACCGGCGGCCTCGTAGATCCGGCGCACCACGTCCTCGATGTCCGGTTCCTCGATGGACAGATCCCGGACCTCGGCGCGCGCCGACACCGCCGCGAGCAACTGCGCGGCGGTGGTGGACTCGGTATCGAAGGCGAGGCGCTGGCGCAGGCCCGCCCCTTCGGTGTCCAGCAGCTTCGCGCCCGGCAGATCGGTGAGATCGGGTGTGGGCTCGGCCAGATCGACGGTGAGCACCCGGTGCGCGCCCACGGTGGCGGCCAGCCCGGTGAGCGAGCCGTCGTAGACCAGGCTGCCGTGGTCGACCACCAGCACGCGCTCGCACAGCCGCTCGATATCGCCCATATCGTGGGTGGTGAGCAGCAGGGTGGTGCCGCGCTCGGCGCGCTCCAGCCGCAGGAACTCCCGTAATCGCTGCTTGGACAGCACATCCAGGCCGATGGTCGGCTCGTCCAGAATGACCAGTTCGGGCGAGTGCAGCAATGCCGCGGCGACCTCGGCGCGCATGCGCTGGCCCAGCGACAGCTGCCGCACCGGGGTGTCCAGGGTGCCCGCCATCTCCAGCTGCTCCACCAGCTCGTGCGTGCGCGCCGCGGCCGCGCCGGGCTCCAGGCGATGGATGGCGGCCAGGATGGAGAACGATTCGCGCAGCGGCAGATCCCACCACAGCTGCGAGCGCTGCCCGAACACCACGCCGATCCGGGAGGCGAGTTCGCGCCGCTGCCGCACCGGATCCAGGCCGCAGGTGCGCAGCCGCCCCGCGCTCGGCACCAGGATCCCGGTGATCATCTTGATGGTGGTGGACTTGCCCGCGCCGTTGGCGCCGATGTATCCGACCGCCGCACCGCGCTCGATGCGGAAGCTCATATCGTCCACGGCGGTGAGCACCTCGCGCCGCCGCCGCCAGCGGCCCTCCTTGCGGTGCAGCACGAAAGTCCGTGTCAGGCCTTCGATATCGATGATGGGCTCGCTCACCCGCCGCCTCCTTGATAGTGCCTGGTGCCCTGCCGCCACACCCACAGCGCCGCCGCCCATACCCACAGCGCGGCCACCGGCGCCGCCCACGCCAGCCAGCTCGGCAGCAGTGCCGGGCCGGGCAGCCCGAGCAGCGCGATGGTGGGCAGATACGAGGTGAAGGCGACCGGAATCAACAGGGCGAAAACGAGTTTCATCGAGGTGGGGAAGACCGAGGTGGGCTGCATCGAGGCATAGGACCCGCCGTAGGTGAAGGCATTGGTCAGCTCGGCCCCGTCGATGAGGAAGAACTGCACGCCGGCCGCGCAGATGAACAGGCCGGCGAAGATGGCGACGCCGGCGATCAGGGTAATGGTGAACAGCGCGATATGCGCTGGGGTCCAGTCGATGTCGTTGCGGGCGAGGCCGAAGCCGAGCACGGTGACCGCGACCGCGATGCGCGCCACCCGGCGCAGGGCGATATCGCTGGTCATGAGCTGCAGCAGCAGGGGTTGCGGCCGCAGGTAGAAGGCGTCCAGCCGGCCCATCCGGATATACGTCGGCAGCGTATCGGCATGTCCGACAAGCATATCGGCGATGGTGAAGGAGGTATTGCTGAGCCCGAACAGCAGCAGCATGCCATTGAGGGTGAGCCCGCCCAGCTGCGGCACATTGGTGAAGATCACCCACATTTCGGCGAATTCGACCAGGCCGATGAGAAAGGCGCTGAGCACCTCGGTCGCGAACGACAGGGGGTAGGCCCGCTGCGCGCGGATGCGGGAGGCCAGCACCGCGCGGTAGGGCGCGAGGGCGGACGGGCGTGTGTCAGCCACCCTGCACCTCCAGCTTGCGGCGTCCGGCGCGCAGCATGAGCTGGCCGACCGCCACCAGGGCGAGCAGCCAGAAGCATTGCACCGCAACGTGCTGCACGGCGTCCAGGCCGGTGGTGCGGCCGGAGAGCACATCGATGGGCGATTGCAGCATGGACGGGAACGGGGTGGCGTAGGCGATGACGCGCAGCCAGTCCGGGAACAGGTGCACCGGCGCGAACAGCCCGGCCAGGAAGGTGCCGAGGATCATGTGCAGCGCCCGCATACCGCGCGTCTCGATGAGCCAGAATCCGGTCAGGCAGACGGCGAACATGGACAGGAACGACACCGCCATGGCCAGCACGAGGCTGATGGCGCCGAGAATGTAGGGGCCGGGCGTACTGGGGAAGGCCAGCCCGAAGGTGAGCGCGCCGACCGCGATGCTGGGCAGACCGCGCGGGATGAGGGTGCACACGGCGCGGCCGAGATATTCGGCGGTGTGCGCGAATTGGATGTCGATGGGGCGCAGGAAGTCGATGGCGATATCGCCGGTGCGGATGCGCTCGACGATATCGGGCAGGTGCCAGAAGGCGATGGCCCCCAGCAGCCCCTGCGAGAGCCAGATATAGGCGCCGATGGTGCCGTCGGAGTAGCCGCCGAAGGTGGGGTTGACCGCCACCGCGGCCATCAGCACCGCGGCGCGGACGAATCCGAAGATGACATTGGTGATCAGACCCGCGGCCATGGCCAGCCGGTATCGCGATTGTCTGCGGAATCCGGCTCTGACCAACTGCCAATAAACCCCCACGTCGACGCGCACAAGAGATTGACCCTACCAACTCTCGGGACTCTCAGGGGCTTCCCCTGAAACCCCTTACCAACTCTTGAGGCCCTCAGGGTCTTCCCCCCGAAACTCTTTACAAACTCCTACGGGCGCTCTCGGGTCGCCACCATGGCTGGCGAAAACGCCGAAAACCATCCGGGGTCATGGCCGCCGGTGGTAGAAACAACCACGTTTCACTTTGCTGCGACGCGAGGATCACCGATGACGATTGCCGAGACGACTGTTTTCGAGGCGCTCGAATCCAATGTGCGCGGCTACTGCCGATCCTGGCCGACGGTGTTCGATACCGCCCGCGGTTCCTGGCTCACCGATGAGCACGGCAAGGACTACCTGGACTTCTTCGCGGGGGCGGGCGCGCTCAACTACGGGCACAACAATCCGATTCTCAAGCAGGCGCTGATCGACTACCTGACCGGTGACGGCATCACGCACGGGCTGGACATGTCGACGGTGGCGAAACGCCGTCTGCTGGAGACCATCCGCGATGTGCTGCTCGTGCCGCGCGGGCTGGACTACAAGGTGCAGTTCCCGGGACCGACCGGTGCGAACGCCGTGGAGGCCGCGCTCAAGCTGGCGCGCAAGGTCACCGGGCGGACCACCGTCCTGAACTTCACCAATGCCTTCCACGGCATGACCCTGGGCGCGCTCTCGGTGACCGGCAATGCCGCCAAGCGCGCCGGGGCGGGCGTGCCGCTGGTGCACGCCACCCCCATGCCCTACGACGGCTATCTCGCGGAGCCCGAGGACTTCTCGTGGATGCGCCGCGCGCTCGACGACGCGTCCTCGGGCCTGGACAGGCCGGCCGCCGTCATCGTGGAGACCGTGCAGGGCGAGGGCGGGGTCAATGTGGCGCGCGTCGAATGGCTGCGCCGCCTGGCCGACCTCTGCGCCGCCCGCGGCATCCTGCTCATTGTCGACGATGTGCAGATGGGCTGCGGCCGCACCGGCCCGTTCTTCTCCTTCGAGGTCGCCGGCATCAGCCCCGATATCGTCACCCTGTCCAAATCCATTGGCGGCTACGGCCTCCCGATGGCCCTGGTGCTCATGCGCGCCGAACTCGACCAATGGGCCCCCGGCGAGCACAACGGCACCTTCCGCGGCAATAACGCCGCCTTCGTCACCGCCGACACCGCGCTGCGCCACTACTGGTCCGACGGCCGCCTCACCGACGCCACCCTCGCCAAGGGCGACCGCATTCGCAAACACCTGACCGCACTGACCGAGAACTTCCCCGGCATCACCACCCGCGGCCGCGGCCTCGTGCACGGCCTGGTCTTCGACGACGCCTCCCAGGCCGCCAAGGTCTGCCGCATCGCCTTCGAACTCGGCCTGCTGGTGGAGACTTCCGGAACCGCCGATGAAGTGGTGAAATTGCTCCCGCCCCTGACCACCACCGAGGACGAAATCGCCTACGGCCTCGGCCTGCTCACCCGCGCCGTGGAAACCGTCCGCGACGCCCACTGACCCGTGCCCGGCCCGGGCACACCCCACGTCGGTCACCGCCCACACCGGTGCCCGGCCGGTGCCGGGTTCCCCGCTGCGGAGGGAACCCGGCACCACTTCTATCCGAAGTTCGCCCGGAACCAGGCCAGCAGCTGCGCTTCGGTTTTGGGCCCGGTGGACGGATTGTCCTCGCGCTGGGCGCAGAACTTGTACTCCAGATGCCAGTCGTCGTGCACGGCCTCCAGGCACGGGCGTTCGCGCTGACCGGCGGTCTCGGTGAAGCAGAAGAACCGGCCGACCACCATGCTCGCCCGCACCCACTCGGCATCGGATCCGCTGCCGCCGCACGCATGTCCGGGCAGCTGCCGCTGCCGCGCCTGATAGCCGATGTAGGCCGCGGTCATCTCGGGATAGCCGATGATCACCACATTCGGCCCGTCGGCGCGGCCCATGCAGGTCAGCAGCGCGGACATGGGTTCCGCCGGTTCGTTGCGCGCGCAGTTGGCGCGGGTGTAGGCCGGGCCGGTGCGGGCGAACACCGCCCGGTCGGCCTCGGTGAAGAAGTCGGGATCGCCGTGCTCCGGCGAGGTGAGGAACTGCCCGAAGTTGTTCTTGGCGGTGTAGTCGCGCAGCGGCGTATCGGAGGGGTACACCCAGGTGTAGATCGCCAGGGCCAGCACCGTCTCATTGGTCACGGCCAGACTGGGCAGCGGGTCGGTCGCGGCGACCGCGTAGTTCGCGAAACAGGATTGGCGTCCCGCCACGGCGCCGTCGAATCCGAGGGAGACGCCGTCCTGACCCGCCGGTTCGCCGGGGCAGCTCGCGCCGCGAAAAGTGCTCAGCACCAGCGACTTGTAGTGGTCCCGCAGATCATCGACGGTGCGGAAACGCCAGAACTGCGTCAATGGGGTGTCCGCCGCCGGGTTCGCGGCGCAGGTGACGGCGGCGACGGTGGTGTCATCCGGTTGGGCGCGTGTGCAATTGGCGCGCTTGTATCCGGTACTCGCCGCCAGGGACAGCAATTCGATATCGGCGGGCTGCAGGGCGGTGGCATCCGGCAGCGCCGCACCGGCCGTGGTGAGCCGGGTCGCCGACCAGCCCGCGAAGCACAGCGAGGCGATGAGCAGCAGCAGCGTGCCCAGCAGGGCGGCGATCCGCCGGCCGCGGCCGGATTGCGGTGGGGGAGTGGACCGGACGGTCACCGGATCCGGCATTCGCACCGATTCGGTCGGGCCGATGGCCGGCGTCCACACCGTCGTGGAGTCGGCATTGTTCGGGGCGGTTCCGGTCAGCGCCGCGCGGGCGGCGGCCGCCAGCTCACCGGCGCTGCGGTAGCGCTCGCCCGGCTCCTTGGCGAGGCCCCGCGCCACGACGGCGTCGAAGGCCACCGGAAGCCCCGGCCGCACGACGCTGGGCCGGGGCGGCGGATCGAACAGGTGGGCCCGCATGATCTGCTCATTGGTCTCGCCCGCGAACGGCTGTGTGCCGGTGAGACATTCGAACAGCACACAGGCCAGGGCGTAGACGTCGACGGCCGGAGTGAGATCGCGGTAACCGAACCGCTCGGGCGCCATATAGCGGAACGACCCGACCGCGCCCTCTCCGGTCAGCGACTCGTCCGAACTCGATTGGGCGATACCGAAATCCACCAGATACGCGAAGCCGCCCCGGGAGACCAGGATATTGTCCGGCTTCACATCGCGGTGCAGCAGCCCGTCGGCGTGCGCGGCGTCGAGGGCGGAGCCTATCTGCCGGACCAGATCCACCGACCACTCCGGTGACCGGGATCCACCGCGCTGCACCAGCGCCCGCAGACTTTCCCCGTCCACCAGCCGCATATCGATGTAGAGGTGCCCGTCGATCTCGCCGTAGTCGTGGATCGGGATCACATGCGCCTCGCGCAGCCGCGCCGCCGCATGCGATTCCCGCTGAAACCGCTGCCGGTACAACCGATCCTGGGCCAGCCGCTCGGGCAGCACCTTGATCGCCACGGTGCGGTCCTTCACCGTGTCATAGGCCTCGTACACCTCGCCCATACCGCCGCGCCCGACGAGTCGGACCAATCGATAGGGGCCGAAAAACGAACCGACCGATAGAGATCGGCGCATATCGGTCATTCGAGCATTCTCGTCTACCCGAAGTTCTCTTGGAACCAGGTCTGCACTGCCGCTTCGGTTTTGGGACCCTTCGCCGGACTGTCCTCGTTCTGGGCGCAGACCACCACTATTTGATGCAACTCGTCGTGCATGGCCAGCAAGCAGGGCACGGGACTGTCGGGGTCCTTGCTCGTGAAGCAGAAGTAGCGCCCCACCGCGCCGATCTCCTTGCGCCAGACGGCATCGGATCCGGTGCCGCCACAGGCGTGGCCCGGGAAGGCGCCGAGATTGGCCTGATACAGGATGCTCGCCGCCTGCCGATCCGGGAAACCGACGAAACTGACGCCGGGTTCGTCGAGGGCGGTCCCGCAGTCGATGATCGCACTGGCCGGGCCCGCGGGCGGATCGGAGTGGATGCAGTTCGGGGCGCGGTAGCTGTCGCCGGTATGCGCCATCAGTTCCCGGTCCTCGGCGGTGAAGAAGTCCGGATCCTTGGCCTTGTCCGCGGCGCGGAACTGCCCGTAGTTCTTCGTCGCCCAGTAATCGCGCAGCGCGGTTTCGGCGGGATCGGCCCAGATATAGAGCGCCAGCGCCATGGCGGCGTCATTGGTCAGCAGCAGGCTCGGCTTCGGTGCGTCCGGCGTCTCCGTCTTGTTCGCGAAGCAGGTCTTGCGACCCACTTCTTTGCCGTCGACGAGGGATGGCGCGTCGAGCCCCGCGGGATCGCCGGGGCAACTGGCGCTGCTCATCGCGCGCGTCAGATCCTCGTAGTAGCTGTGCAGCCCCTCCACGGTGCGGAAGCGAAAGAAGCGCGCGGTGGGCGAGGACACCTCGGGCCGCGCGAAGCAGAGAAAGATCGCCGTCATGGAACTGTCGGGCTTCTCGTGATAGCAATTGGCTCGCTTGTACCCGACGCCCGGGACGATCTTCAGCAATTCGACGTCATCCGCGGTCAGTGCCGTGCCGATCGCCGTTGGCACGCCATCCCGGGTCCCGCTCACATAGGCCCACCCGGCGAACCCCCATGAGGCGGCGACCAATACCACCACCGCGAGGATCGCGCCGGCACGCCGCAGGCCGCGCCCGCGCCGACGGGTATTGCCCGTGTCGTTGCCGCCGGTGCGGTCGGACCGGCCATCCGGCCGCTCACCCGTCCCGGTCGAGCCTGTCCCGGCCGAACCCGTCCACACCGGACCGGTGCCGGACCGTCCCGGATCCGTGTGCGGCCGTCCCGGATCCGTCCCGGGGCGCATCGGGCCGGACGGTGGCGGCCCGCCGGTCCAATGCATCGCCCCGGTCGTTCGCGCGGTGGGGTCGGCTTCTGTTCTGGCCTCGCTGGGGTGCCTGCCCGTTCCGGTGGGCGTGACGTCTCGTTGCGGCTGCGGGCTTCTGGGACCCATGCCGGTGTGCGCCCACGCACCGGTGCGCGCACCGGGACTCGGCTCGATGCCCGCCGCGGCGTGCGCCGCGCTGAGGGCGGCGTGGGCGGCGGCGGCCAGGGCTCCCGCGGTGGGGTAGCGGTCCTGGGGGAGTTTGGCCATGCCCCGGGCGATGACCGGGTCGAAGGTCTCCGGCACGGTGGAGCGGACCTGGCTGGGCCGGGGGATCTGGGCGAAGAGATGGGCGCTCATGATCTGCGCCTCGGTCTCGCCGGAGAAAGGTCTTGTGCCGGTGAGGCATTCGAACAGCACGCAGGCCAGGGCGTAGACGTCGGCGGCGGGGGTGAGCTCGCGGGAGCTGAATCGTTCCGGGGCCATGTAGCGGTAGGAGCCGACCGCGCCGCCGGCGCTGGTGAGGGTGTCGTCGGTGGTGGACTGGGCGATGCCGAAATCCACCAGATAGGCGAAACCCTCCTTGGTGAGCAGGATGTTGTCGGGTTTCACGTCCCGGTGCAGCAGCCCGTCGGCGTGCGCGGCGTCGAGGGCGGAGGCGACCTGTTCCAGCAGGCGCACGGTGCGCTCGGGAGAACCGGGTCCGGCGTGCTGCAGGAGGGCGCGCAGGCTGTCGCCGTCGACCAGGCGCATATCGATGAAGAGCCGGCCCTCGATCTCGCCGTAGTCGTGAATGGGAATCACATGCGCCTCGCGCAGCCGGGCCGCGGCATGGGATTCGCGCTGGAATCGCTGGCGGTACACCGGATCCTGTGCCATGCGCTCCGGCAGGACCTTGATGGCCACGGTCCGGTCCTTGACCGTGTCGTAGGCCTGATACACCTCGCCCATGCCCCCGCGCCCGATCAGCCGATCGAGCCGGTAGGGCCCGAATCGCGATCCGACGGTGAGCGGGTGTTCGGAACTGGTCATTGCGTCCTCGGCTCCTCGTCGCGGATCCATTGTGGCAGTTCAGGGGATCCGGCCGACCAAGAATCACACGGATTACAACCGGTGACGATCCGAGCGGCGAACGGCACTCTTTCGGATCATGTGGCCGACGGGTTCGGCCGCCCCTCGCATTCGTCCCCGCTGCCCGAGGTGCCGTCTTGTCCTTAATTGCCGTGCAGGCCAGTGCCGTTATCGACCGGCCCCGCCGAATCCGGCTGCCCCGCCCCTCGACCGCCTGGATTCGACTGGCCAGTCCGCTGGCGCTGGTGCTGATCTGGCAGGTCGCCAGCGCCACCGGGCTGCTGCCGGAGCGATTGCTGGCCGCGCCGGTGACGGTGTTGCGGACGGGCTGGGAGCTGATTCAGGACGGGACGCTCACCGACGCCGTCTCGGTATCGCTGCAGCGCGCGGCGCTCGGCTTCGCGATCGGGGCCGTGGCCGGCATCGGGCTGGCGCTGGCGGCCGGATTGAGCCGGGTGGGGGAGAACGTCGTCGATCCGATCCTGCAGATGCTGCGGACCCTGCCGTTCTACGGGCTGATTCCGCTGTTCATCCTGTGGTTCGGGATCGGCGAGCTGCCGAAGGTCGTGCTGGTCGCCTTCGGAGTGGCGATTCCGCTGTATCTCAACACCTTCGCCGGCATCCGGGGCGTGGACGGCAAACTCGCCGAGCTGGCGCGGGTGCAGCAACTCGGCCGCGCGGCCCTCATCCGGCACATCGTGCTGCCCGGGGCCCTGCCGCAGACGCTGGTGGGATTGCGGCAGTCGCTGGGTGTGGCCTGGCTGGCGCTGATCGTGGCCGAGCAAGTGAATGCCGATGCCGGACTGGGATTTCTGATCAATGATGCGCGCGAGTTCCTGCGCACCGACGTCATCGTGGTCGGGCTGCTGGTCTACAGCGTGCTGGGGTTGCTCACCGACGCGCTGGTCCGGCTGATCGAAAGGAGAGCGCTGTCGTGGCGACGCGGGTTCTTGGCGGAGTAGGAGAGGTTGCCCGAATCCGGGGTTTGACCAAGGATTTCGGGGAGCGGCGGGTGCTGCACGGCATCGATCTGGATATCGCGCCCGGTGAATTCGTCGCGCTGCTGGGGCGCAGCGGCTCCGGAAAGTCCACGCTGCTGCGGGCTTTGGCCGGGCTCGATACCGACACCGGCGGTGAGCTGAGCGTCTCCGGCGATGTGGCGGTGGCCTTCCAGGAACCGCGGCTGGTGCCGTGGAAGAAGGTGCACGCCAATGTCACTCTCGGACTGCGGCATCCGGATCCGCGGGCCGCCGCGCGAGCCGCGCTCGCGGAGGTGGGGCTGTCGGGTCGTGCCGAGGCGTGGCCGTTGACGCTGTCCGGCGGTGAGGCGCAACGGGCTTCGCTGGCCCGCGCGCTGGTGCGCGAACCGGATCTGCTGCTGCTCGATGAGCCGTTCAGCGCGCTGGATGCGTTGACCCGCATCACCATTCACGGTCTCGTCCTCGATCTGTGGACCAAGCACCGGCCCGGCGTTCTGCTGGTGACCCACGATGTCGACGAGGCGCTGCTGCTGGCCGACCGCGCGCTGGTGCTGGCCGACGGCCGTATCGCCCGCGAGATCGCCGTCGAACTGCCGCGCCCGCGCCGCCGCGAGCATCCCGAATTCCTCGCGCTGCGCGCGACTCTGCTCGCCGAACTCGGCGTCACCCCGGAAGGAACCGCATGATCACCAGACGATTGTTCGCCGCCCTGGCCGTGACCGCGGCCCTCGCCACGGCGGCCTGCGGGTCCGGTGACGCCAATGACAAGGGCGTGCGCGCGGACGGTTCGGTGGATCTGACGCAGGTGACGCTGCGGATCGGCGATCAGAAGGCCAATGCGCTGCAAGCGCTGCTGGATGTCTCCGGCGAGGCGAAAGACCTGCCGTACAAGCTGGAATGGGCGCAGTTCACCGCGGGTCCGCCGCTGCTGGAGGCCATCAATGCCGGGTCCATCGATCTGGGCGGCGTGGGCAATGCGCCGCCGGTGTTCGCGGCGGCGGCCAAATCGCAGATCAAGATTGTCTCCGCCTATACGACCGGTTTCCAGGGGCAGGGCATAGTGGTGCCCGCGGCCTCGGCCATCCGGGACCCGAAGGAACTGCGCGGCAAGAAGATCGCCGTCACCAAGGGCAGTTCCGCCCACTATCACCTGTTGCAGGTGCTCGCCAAGAACGGGCTGAGCTTCGGCGATATCGAGCCGCAGTATCTCCAGCCCGCCGACGCGCTCGCCGCGCTGTCCACCGGACGGGTCGATGCCTGGGCCGTGTGGGATCCGTATGTGGCCCAGGCCGAACAGCAGGGCAATCGGGTGCTGGTGAACGGCGAGGGCTATGTGCGCGGTGACAGCTTCTACGTCGCCGGTACGAAAGCCCTGGAGAACAAGGCCAGTTCGGCGGCCATCCGGGATCTACTGCTGCGCATCGCGCGGGCGCAAGCCTGGATCAAGGCCAATCCCGAAGCCTGGGCCCAGGAATCCTCCAAGATCACCGGTGTGCCCTACGAGGTCACCCTGGTGGCCGTGAAACGTGCCGTGTACCAGCATCATTCGCTCGACGCGGCCACCATTGCCGGCGAGCAGGAGGTGGCCGACGCCTTCGCCGCGGCCGATCTCGTTCCGCGCAAGGTCGACATCACCGAATTCGTCGACACCCGCTTCAACGACCGCTTCACCGCCTAGGAGACGTCCGAATGAGCCTGTCGTTCCATTGGTTCCTGCCCACATCCGGTGATTCGCGCGGCCTGGTGGTCGGCGGGCACGGGACGCCCATGTCGGGTGATCGCCCCGCCTCGCTGCACTACCTGAACCAGATCGCCGCGGCCGCCGAATCCAATGGGTTCGAGGCCGTGCTCACCCCGACCGGATCCTGGTGCGAGGACGCCTGGCTGACCACGGCCATGCTGGTCGAGACCACCGAGACACTGAAATTCCTGGTGGCGCTGCGGCCCGGCTTGATCAGCCCGTTCCTGGCGGCGCAGATGGCGGGGACCTTCCAGCGGCATTCCGGGGGACGGCTGCTGCTCAATGTGGTGACCGGCGGCGAGCCCCTCGAGCAGAAGGCGTACGGCGACTTCGCGGACAAGGAGACCCGATACACGCGCACGGGCGAGTTCCTGCACGTGGTGAAGTCGCTGTGGAATTCGCGGGAGCCGATCACCTTCCAGGGTGAGCACCTGCGCGTCGAGAACGCCCTGCTGACCAATCATCCCGATCCGGTGCCGCCGGTGTTCTTCGGTGGTTCCTCGGGACCGGCCGGTCCGGTCGCGGCCCGCTACGCCGACACCTACCTCACCTGGGGCGAACCGGTGCTGGCGGTGAGCCGCAAACTCGATTGGATTCGCGGACTGGCCGTCGACCACGGCCGCAAGCTGGATTACGGCCTGCGCATCCACGTCATCACCCGCGACACTTCGGAGGAGGCGTGGGCGGTGGCGGACAAACTGCTGGCGGGCATCGATCCGGCCGATATCGAGCGCGTGCAGGCCAGCCTGCACAAGAGCGAATCCGAGGGCCAGCGCCGCATGCTCGAACTGCACGGCGGCAGCACCGACCGCCTGGAGATCGCGCCCAATCTGTGGGCGGGCGTGGGGCTGGTGCGCGGCGGCGCGGGCACCGCCCTGGTCGGCTCGCACGAAGAGGTCGCCGAACGGCTCATCGAATACGCCAAGGCGGGCATCGGCCACTTCGTGCTCTCCGGCTACCCGCATCTCGAAGAGGCGTACTGGTTCGGCGAGGGCGTGCTGCCGATCCTGGAGCGAAAGGGGTTGTGGCAGCACCCCACCCGCCGCCGCGCCGCACGCCCGGCGATTCCCTTCGCCGGAGCGTCCAGCAGCTGAATCAGGTGAGGTGCAGCCACTGCCCGAGGGACGGCACCCCGACATTGTCGACGGCGAAGACCAGGTACCAGCCCGGCGGAGCCAGCGCCGGGTTGTCGGGCATGGTCAGCGTGACCGTGCCATCGACCGAACTGAATTCGACGTCGACGAGGCGCTGCGTGGTATCGCAGGAATGCGTGCAGGCGCTCGGGTAGACCAGGCTGACCTCCCGCAGCGCGGCCGTGCTGGCGGCGGTGACCGCCGCACCGTAGGTCGCGGAATCGGAGACCAGCGTGAACTCCGGGCGGGGACCCTGGAAAAGGTAAGGCGGCCAGTACATCTCGATCTGGAGCTCTTCGGTCTTGCGCACCGGATTCGATCCGGCCGTGATCACCTTCCCGTCCGGGGTGAGCAGCGCGACCGAATGGTAGAGCCGCGGAATCCGCTGGGGCGCGGTGTGCATCCAGTGATTCATGGCCGGATGGAAGATCTCGGCGTGCGGCGGCGCGGCATGCGCCATCTCCTCCATGCCGGAGCCGCCGGTGGCCAGCACCGTCCGGTCGGGGAGGATGACCGCGCTCACGTGCATGCGCGCGTGATGCAGCGGCGGTCCGGGCACATAGGCGGGCGCGGGCGCGGACAGATCCACGATCCTGGTGTCCGCCAGCGCCGGTGCGGGAGAGTGCATATCGAAGCCGCCGCCGCCCAGAATCAGGACTCGCTGATCCTGCGCCGGCGGCAGCAGCACGCTGGCGGCCTGATTGCGCGATCCGGGATCGGTCAGCCCCGGCACCTCGGTGCGGGCGCCGGTGGCCGGATCCCAGATCGAGGGCCGCACACCATTGTTGCCGCCGTATTGGCCGCCGGCGTAGAAGATCCGGCCGTCGGCGAGCAGGAACAGATGGGCGTACATGGGTATCGGTCCCGGCACCGGCAGCTGCGACCAGGTCTCGGTGGCGGCGTCGAAGAGCTCCGGCGTATTGGAGAGGAAATTGTCCGCGCCCAGCCCGGACACGGCGACGACATCACCGCTCGGCAGGGTCACCAGCGATGGATACCAGCGCCCGAAGGCCATGTCCGGCACGGTATTCCAGGTGAGGTCGGCGGGATCGAAGATCAACGCGTCGGGCAGCCCGTAGAAGGGGTCGTAGCGCTCGGTTCCGCCAGCGGCGAGCAGCCGCCCGTCCGGCAGGAAGGCCTGCCCGACACAGAACAAATCGATGGGCGTGGCCGGGGCGTCCAGCCCCGGTCGCGGGTAATGCCAGACGCGCGTGCGGAAGTCGTGCGCGTGATGGCGGTCCACATCGTTCCCGGAGCCCGCGAAGAACAGCACATCCCCGGTGTGCAGCAGGGCGGCGTGCACCGGATTGATCTCGGTCCCGAAATCCAGTATCCGCCAGAGTCCTTCGGTATCCGCCTGATCCAGATCGGTCTCCAGCGCCAGCACCCGCAGATACCCGGCATTGCCGCCCGCCTGATGGTCGATGGTGCACACCACCAGCTCGGGCATCGCCCCGCCGGTCGGCAGCACCGCGACGGCCGCCCCTTGATTCTCCTGAAATCCCCAGTCCGCCAGCACGGTCCACCGGCTCCACCCGTCCACGGCGTGCCCGGTGCCGTCCAGCCCCCACCCGACCGTGTACACCCCCGCATTGCCGCCCGCGGGATTGTCGACCCCGAACACGATCAACTCCGGTCGCCCGTCCCCGTCCAGATCGGCGACGGTGATCCCCGCCCCTTGGTTCTCCCACCCGTACCACTGCGGAATAGCCAGCCACGGAGTCCATTCCGCCACCGCCCCGTCGGCGGTGATCCCCTTGGCCAGCCGGAACTGGCCGGAGTTCTGCCCCGGCGGATTGTCGACGGTGAGCACGACGAGCGTGTCCCGCCCGTCGATCCGGGTGAGACAGATATCCGCCCCCTGGTTCTCCCATCCGAACCAGTTGGGCACCGGCAGCCATGCCGTCCAGCCCCCGGTGACCGTGCCGTCCCCGGCCAGATCCCGCCCCACCCGGTAATACCCCTGGTTCTGACCCGCCGGATTGTCGACCAGGAACACCACCAGATCCAGCTGCCCGTTCCCGCTCAGATCCGCGAGCGCGATCCCACCCCCTTGGTTCTCCCACCCCCACCAATCCGGCACCGTGAGCCAGGGCCCCCAGTCCCGCACGGTGCCGTCCCCCGCCAGCCCCTTCCCCACGCGATAGAACCCGCCGTTCTGCTCCGGCGGATCATCGATCATCAGCACGACGACATCCAAGCCCCCGTCCCCGTCGATATCCCCTACCGCGATCCCGCAGTCCTGGTTGTTCCGGGAGAACCACCCCGGCACCGGAACGAATTGTCCTGCCACATATTCATCTTGATCTTCGCCCGATCATTCGGCCACCGATCGACCGGATCGGTGCGAATCGTCCGGATTCCGGCCGGCCGACAGCGTGCGCCACAACCATTCCGCGGGACCGTATCGGTGCGAGCGGAACCAGATCGGGGCGAGGACGGCGAAGGCGATCCAGAGCGCGGTCATCAGGGCCAGGCCGCCGGCCAGGGGCAGGCCGTCGGCGGGGCCGGTGTACAGGATCAGGACGAAGACGAAGGTGCTGGTGAGGTAGGCGGTCAGGGTGAGACGGCCCAGGGGCGCCAACTGGGTGAGCAGGCGGGCGGCGGTGCCATTGCGCTCGATCAGCAGGGAGATCAGGCCGACATAGGCCAGGGCGCCGCCGAATCCGGCCGCGAGCCAGGCAGCGGTGGACAGCGGCGGCATGCCTGCGGCCGCCTCGTTGCCGGTGAAGGTCAGCCGGGACTGGGCGATATGGCCGAGTGCCGCCACCGCGATGCCACCGGCCGCCAGCAGCAGGGAACGGCGCTGGGAGGTGGAACCCGGTGCGGCGGAACCGGTGTGGATCAGGCGGCGGGTCAGCCAGATGCCCACAGCGAAGGCGGCGGCGGTCCACGGACCTTGCAGGACGAGGCCGGTCCACAGCTGATTCGCGGCGATGACCGCGCGGGCGGTCCAGAGGCTGGACGAGTCGGTGAGCAGTGCGCCGCCGAATTCCAGGACGGGCGGGGCAATGGTGCGGGTGAGGATCTCGAGCCCGGCGAACCCGGCCGCCACGCACAGCGGTCGCGCCCGCGAGCCGCTCATGAGCCACGGCAGCGCGATCACGAACAGGGCGCCGATCAGCGCGTAGTGGGTGAGGATGTCGGCGGGGAAGAACAGCAGGTTGACCACGCCGAATACGGCGAACAGCACCGCATAGCGCCGCCACAGCAGGGTCCGGGTCGCGCCCCGCGCCCACATGAGCGCCGCGCTCGCGCCGAACAGGAGCGAGAGCAGCGTGCGCGACTTGTCGTGCAGCAGCAGGTTTTCCGCGTTCATGACGGCCGTGCTGACCGGGCCGTCGATGGTGAAGGTGAGGAAGCCGATATTGACGATGAACACGCCGACCAGCGCCAGCGCCCGCAGCACATCCAGATTGACGTACCTGGTGTAGCGGGTCGGTTCGAGCGGGCGCGAGGTGATCGCTGTGGCCCGCGGTGTAGTTGCTGTGGCCGTCGGCTGACTGGTCATGGCATCGAGAATGCCGGGGACAACCCGGCGGTACATCGGCCGATCGCGCAGCGGCTCTAAGCCGAAAGTGTTAGCCGATCGTGTGCCGTCGGCCGATGGATGGCCCGGCCGGGTCCGGCAGATTCGTTGTCGACCGAGCGCCGCACCCGTGGCGCCGCCGACAACGAGGTGCACCATGATCCAGGCCCAGGGCTTGAGCAAGCGCTACGGCGATGTGACCGCCGTCGACAATCTGTCCTTCACCGTGCGACCCGGCGTGGTCACCGGCTTCCTCGGCCCCAATGGCGCGGGCAAGTCCACCACCATGCGGCTCATGCTCGGCCTGGACCACGGCGGCGGGCGGACCCTGTTCGAGGACCGGACCTACGCCGAGCTGGCCGATCCGCTGCGCGCGGTCGGGGTCATGCTCGACGCGCGGGCCGTGCACCCCAGGCGCACCGCCCGCGGTCACCTGCGCATGGTCGCCGCCGGCGCGGGCATCGACCGCCGCCGCGTGGACGAGGTCCTCGACATCGTCGGGCTGACCAGCGCCGCGGACAAGGCCGCGGGCGGCTTCAGCCTCGGCATGCAGCAGCGCCTGGGCCTGGCCGTCGCGCTGCTCGGCGATCCGGCGACCCTCATTCTCGACGAGCCCGCCAATGGCCTGGATCCCGAGGGCGTGCGCTGGCTGCGCGATCTGCTCAAGCAACTGGCACAGCAGGGCCGCACCATTTTCGTGTCCTCGCATCTGCTCAATGAGATGGCGCACCTGGCGGATTCGCTCATCGTCATCGGCGGCGGGCGGCTGATCGCGGCGGAATCGGTGCGCGAATTCGTCGACCGTAACTCCGCGGCCCGCATCATCGCCCGCGTCGACCGTCCCCGCGACCTGGCGGACGCCTTGTCCCGCAACGGCTTCCAGGCGCACATCGAGCCCGGCGGCGTGGTCGTCGTCACCGGGAACGACCGCGAGGCCGTGGCCGCCATCGCCATGCGGGCCGGGCTGCTCGTCACCGAGCTGTCCCAGCAGCAGACCAGCCTCGAGGAGGCGTTCTTCCGCGCCACCGCGGGCGCGGCGCAGTACCGCGGGCACGTCGCCGCCTGATCCGGCTACCACGAGAAGGAATTCCCCTCATGTACAACGCGATTCGCTACGAACTCACGCGCCTGGCGAGCGTGCGCTCCACCTGGGTGCTGCTGCTGTCCGGCCTGGCGCTGCAAGGCCTGATCGCCTTCGGCGTCTCCGGGAAGGACGATATGACGCCGCGCGAGGCGTTCGTCTCCGCCTTCTCCGGGTTGCCGCTATTGCTGGTCACGCTGTGCACCACCGCCGTCGCGGTGAACGCCTTCGGCCACGAATACCGCTACGGCACCATCGCCACCACCGTGCTCACCCTGCGCCGGCCTGGCCGGATAGTGGCGGCCAAGGCGCTGACCAGCGGCGCGCTGGCGGCGGTGAGCGGCATCGCCATGGTGGCGCTCACCCTGGCGATCCAGGCCCTGCGCGGCGGCATCCCCGCCGAAACCTGGCGTATCGCACAGGTTCTCGGCGCGGTCACGCTGTACTCGACGCTGGCCGCCCTGGTCGGTCTCGGCATTGCCGCCGTGACCCGCAATGCCACCGTCGCCATGGCCGCCGCCATCGGAATTCCCACCGTGGTCGAGGTGGGTGGCATGCTCGCGGGCCTCAGCCCGAAGGTCATGCCGTTCACCTCCGCGGCCATGCTGGTCCGCCCCTACACGGGTGTCGCCGCCCTCATGCCACTGCCGCTCCTGGGTCTTGCCGCAGGTTTGCTGTGCATCGGTGGCGTGCTGCTCGCACGTCGTGACGTGTGACAACGATCGAATGACTAGTGTTGCCAAGGTGAGCCGACCGCAGCGCATACGACGCCTGATCCTGGACGTCCTGCTCGCGCTGTTCTCCGGCTTCATGGCCTTCGACGAGGTGCAGCGAACCTCGATCGGGCTGTTGCCGGCCGCCGCGGGGCCGCCGCTGGCCATTGTGGCCGGCGCGGCCCTGCTGTTCCGGCGCAACCGACCGCTGCCGGTGCTGGCGTTCACCGTGGCCGCCGACATTCTGGTCGGTTCTACCTGGCCGATGCTGCTCGCCATGTACACCGTCGCCAACCGCTATGGCAATCGCACCCGGACCTGGCTGGCGACCGCAGCCACCATTGTCGTCGCCGTCATTCCCTGGGGCACGTCCACCACCCCGTCGCTCTTCTTCAACCGCGGCACCATCATCCTGCTGCTGATCCTGGTCCCCACGCTCATCGGCCTCTGGACCAATCAGCGCGCGCAGACCCTCGACAGCCTGCGCGAACGCGCCGAACAGGCCGAACGCGAACGCGACCTGCTCGCCGCGGCGGCCGTGGAAGCCGAACGCCTGCGCATCGCCCGCGAAATGCACGACATCGTGGCGCACCGGATCTCGCAGATCACCGTGCTCGCCGGAGCTCTCGAGGTCTCCTCGACCGGCAAGCCCGCCGACATGGCCGGCACCATCCGCGAGACCGGCGCACATGCCCTCGCCGAAATGCGCGAGCTGCTCGGCGTGCTCAGGCAGAGTGATGCCGAAGCCGGGCGAACACCCGAAACCTCCTTGCCGCGCGTCGAGGACCGCGGAGCCGGCGAGCGCGCACGGACCGGCGCGCAGCCGGCTGCTGCCGAGCCATCGAAAGTAGCGCAACAGGCTACGGAAGACATCAGCACCGGCACCGGCAGCGTCGATCGGTCCGTGGGCGGGCGGCAGGCGGGTGCCGACCGGTCGGGCGCGGCGCGGCCGGAGCGCGCGCGGGATGCCGGGCCCGATGCGGTGCGGCCGGAGACTTCGGCGGCGGGCGCGGACGAGCGAGCTCCCCTGCGACCGACTCCGAATCTGGCCGCTATCGCCGAACTCGTCGAGAATGCCGTGGCGGCCGGGCAGTTGGTCGACGTCTCGTTGCCCGCGCAGCTGCCCGCGGTGCCCGGCGCGGTGGGGCGCGCCGCCTACCGGGTGGTGCAGGAGGCGCTCACCAATGCCACCAAACACGCTGCGGGAGCGGAGGTCCGGGTGTCGGTCGTGGCACGTGCGGACAGTCTCGAAGTGGACGTGCGCAACGGTCCGGGGGAGCGGACCGCGCTGGCCGCGCAGGGCTCGGGATTCGGGCTGGTCGGGATGCGGGAGCGGGTCGAACTCGCCGGTGGCGCACTGCATTCCGGGTGCACACCCAGCGGCGGTTTCGCCGTGCACGCGAGCTTTCCCCTCGGGGAGCAGGCATGAATCAGTGGAAGTGGCCGTCGTGAAGGAGGTTTCGTGATCCGGGTGGTGCTGCTCGACGACGAGGAGCTGGTGCGGTCCGGGATCGCCATGATCCTGGAGGCCGGGGGCGGGATCGAGGTGGTGGCCCAGGATGTGGACGGGCGCAATGCCGTCGAGCTGGTGCAGAAGCATCGGCCCGATGTGGTGGTCACCGATATCCGTATGCCGCAGGTGGACGGGCTGGAGGTCACCCGGCGGGTGCGCGCGCTGCCGGATCCGCCCGCCGTCGTGGTGCTCACCACCTTCGGGCTCGACGAATACGTCTATGCCGCACTGGAAGCCGGGGCCGCCGGATTCCTGCTGAAGGACACGCCGCCGCGTGAACTCGCGCACGGTGTGGAGGTGGTGTCGCGGGGTGAGGCCATTCTCGCGCCGGCCATCACCAAACGCATGCTCACCGCCTTCGCGAACAGTCCGGGCTCGCAGCAGCCGGAGGCCCGCGCCCGGCTGGACAGCCTCACCGATCGGGAGCGGGAGGTGGCATTGGCCGTCGCCACCGGGGCGGCCAATGCCGATATCGCTCGCACCCTGCACATGAGCGAGTCCACGGTGAAGGTCCACGTCAGCCGGATCATCGCCAAACTCGATCTGGAGAACCGCACCCAGCTGGCCATTCTGGTGCACCGTGCCGGGCTGGCGTGAGCGGAATCCGCTGTTAACTGCGGGTTCACGGTCGGCTCGTAGGGTGCGGACATGCGTGTGCAACCGGTGTCGACGGTCGAGGAACTCATGGTGCTGCTGGCCGGGTGCGAGGACGCCTGGGATATGCCCGATCGCAGCGGCGATCCGGTCGACATCCTCGACCACGACCGCCAGTGCGCCGAACTGCTCCGCCGCGACTTCCCCGGCGATGCCGAACTCCAGGTGGCGGGCCTGGTCCACGACATCGGCCACGTGCTTGTTCCCGGCGACGACGCCGGTCACGGCCGCCATGGCGCGGATGCGGTCCGCCCGCTGCTCGGCGCGCGGGTGGCCCGCCTGGTGGAACTGCACGTGACCGCGAAACGCTATCTCGCCGCCACGGATTCGGTGCACGCCGAGGCACTCTCGGATTCCAGCAAACGCACTCTCGTGGCGCAGGGCGGCCCGATGACGGCCGCGGAGATCGCCGAGTTCGAGGCCGATCCGGACTTCCACGCCGCCCTCGCGCTCCGTCGCGCCGACGACGCGGGCAAGGTGGTCGGTCTGGAAGTCCAGTCCCTGTCGTGGTGGCATCCCGTCATCACCCGAGTCGCGGACGGGCGCCGGGCGAACAACTGACGCACGGGTGTTCACGGCCGTTCACCCGCATTGTCGCCCGCTCGCGAGCCGCGTCTGCCCGGACCGCGCCCGGGCATAGAATCCGTCTATGACGTTGTCGCCGCGGGTGCCCGATCTGGCTGCCCTGGATCTGCTGCTATCGGTGATCGAACTGGGCAGTCTGGGGCGGGCGGCCAAGGCGCATGCGATCAGTCAGCCCTCGGCCAGTTCACGGATCCGGTATCTGGAGCAACTGGTCGGCGTCCCGGTGCTGGAACGCACCACCCTGGGTTCGCGCCCGACGGCGGCCGGGTCCCTGATCGCGGAGTGGGCGCGGGACGTGGTGGACGCCGCGGCGCGGCTCGACGCCGGCATCGACACCCTGCGGGCGCAGCGCGACTCGCGGCTGCGGGTGGCCGCCAGCCAGACGATTGCCGAGTACCTGTTCCCGAAATGGCTGATGGGATTGCGGGCGCGGGTGCCCGACACCTCGATCTCGCTGGAATCCGGGAACTCGGCCGAGGTCGCGCGGGCCGTGCTGGACGGCCGCGCCGCCATCGGATTCGTGGAGAGCCCGCAGGTGCCGCGCGATCTGGAGAGCCATATCGTGGCGCGGGACCGGCTGGTCGTGGTGGTGTCCCCGGAGCACCGGTGGGCGCGGCGGCCGGAGATCAGCGCGGCCGAACTGGCGCAGACGCCGCTCATCTACCGGGAATCCGGCTCGGGCACCCGAATCTCCTTCGAACGGGCCATGACCCGCGACCTGCCGGATTGGCGGCCGAATGTGGTGCTGGAACTGTCCTCGACCACCGCCATCAAGACCGCCGTCGCCAATGGCATCGGCCCGGCGGTGCTCAGTTCACTGGCGGTCGCCACCGAACTCGGCGAGGGCCTGCTGGTGTCGCCGCACGTAACGGGGCTTGATCTGGACCGCGCACTGCGCGCCGTATGGCCGAAGGGGCAGCGTCCCACCGGTCCCGCCCGCGACCTGTACGCTATCGCCCGACGTCCGCTGTGACCACGATCTCTCCTTGAAGGCTCAACTGCGCCAACGGCTCCCGCGTGAGCGGCTCGAGGGGTTATGGTCCGTGCATGGTGCGAACCGCCTTCGCCGCCGTCGATTCGGATGACCCCGAGCATGCGAATCGAGCACCGCGGCCCCATTTGGAAGTCGTTCCCGGGGTGAGCGAGGCAGATGCTCCGCTCGATCCCGGACCGCCGCCGTCATTCGGCGAGAATCCGCTGGCAGAGGCCGATATCGAACGGCTTCCCTCCTCCGCCCGGCATCGGATCGCGGCCTTCATCCACTTACAGCTGGCCGCCCTGGAGGAGATGCCCGAGCCGCTGCCGGACTGGAAGCCCAGCACCGGCGAACTCTGATCCCCAACCGTAGTTCCCCCTAGTGCCCCGGTTGTGCAGACAGCCAGTGGCACAGGCCTTTTCCTGGCATTTTGCCGGATGGACGGGCTTCGAGGTGGCCTGGCAGGGTGCTTGTCACGGCATCACCCGCATTCCTCGGAGCATTATGAATACTGCTAGTCCCGGTCGCGGCGCGGCACTGTTGCTCGCGCTGATCGCTTGCGGGAGTCAGCTCTCGGCAACCGCTCAGGCCCAGCCGGATTCGACCACCTGGTATGTGAGCGCCGCGGCGCCCGCCGGAGGGACCGGGAGCGCCGAATCACCCTTCGATTCCCTGGCCCGGGTGCAGGCCGCGGCCCGCGAGGGCGACACCATCATCGTGCAGCCGGTCGCGCCGGAGGTCCCCGCCCTGGACGGCGGCATCGCCCTCAAACCCGGGCAGCGCCTGCTCGGCGGCGGTCCCGCGGTGATCGGCGCGCCCGCCGGGTCCGCGCTCCCGCGCATCACCAACACCACGGGCGATCACGACGGCGATGCGATCCGCCTGGCGAGCGGCGCGGAGGTCAGCAATCTGGTCATTGCCGGAGCGCGGCGCGGCGGCATCTACGGCCGCGATGCCGCCGATGTGGTGATCAGCGGAAACGATGTCTCCCAGACGAATCGGCAGTGCGCGGACGGCTTCATGATCGGCCCCTTCACGCTGCCGCCCACCCTGGCGGTCGGCGCGTCCGCGCCGCCGCTGCCGAATTTCATCACCCTCAACAATGGGTGGGCGGCCATCATGGCCGACTACACGACCGTCGCCGCGACCGTGCGGATCGAGGGCAATGACGTCCACGACACCGCCTGCGGCGACGGCATCGATCTGCGCGCGCACGGCGCCAGCCGGGTCACCGCCGAGCTCGCCGGCAATGCGACGCGGAAAATCAATCTGGGATTGGCGAAGCTGTCGGTGCTGGCCGTGGGCCTGCAAGCCGGTGACTCCGCCCAGCTCACCGCCACCCTGACCGGCAACTCGCAGACCGAGATCGCGCCGCTGTCCACCTCGCTGCTCAACAAGGTGGCCGACAGCGAGGGCATTTTCGTCAATGCCCTCGGGCAGGCGCGCATGGACGTCACCATCGACGACAACGTCTTCCGCAACGGCTACGGGAACTTCTCGGCCAATGGCCTGGAGTACGTCTCCACCAATGGCACCCCCGAGAGCCGGGTCACGGTGACCGACAGCAGCTTCGACACCGTCGAAGGCGACATCATCGAGAACTACAACCTCAGCACCGAGGGGGCGCGGCAGTCGCTGACCCTGCGCAATGTGCGCGCGCACCACTCCGAATTCCCGGCGGGCGCGCTGCTCAATCCGGTGGTGCCCGCCAATCTCGGCACCTGCGTGGTGACCACCAATATGGGTCGCTCCGGCCGGACCGAGCTGAGCATCGCCGATTCCGAATTCGGCCAGTGCAGCGCCGACGGCATCGGGCTCATCGCCTACACGCCCAGCGGCGTCGGGCCGTCCACCGCGGCGCTGACCTTCGACATCCGGGACACCGCCATCGACGGCACCGCCGCCAACGGCATCAATATCGTCAATATCGGCGATACCGCCGTACTGCGCGGCACCATCGAGCGCACCGCCGTCACCGCGGCCCGGCAGCGGCTCATCACCACCCGCAGCAGCGGCGGCACGATCGCCGACGGGGCAGTGGAATTCGGTCCGGGAACTCTCGACGGCGCGCCCGTGAACTGCCTGGCGGACGCCCATGCCAAGACTGCGCTGTCCGGAATCCCGGCGGTCTGCCGATAGCCGAGATGGGCTGCGGAGGCACCCCCGCGGCCCATCCCGGACGGCGAATCAGTTGGTCTGAATCCCGGTGGCGATCTTGACCACGACCTTGTCGGCCGTGACCTCCTGCACCGTCACATTCATCCCGTCGGCCGGCTGCGTCTCGCCGACCGGCACGCTGACCTCCTGCCCGGCCACCTTCAGCGTCACGGTATTGCCGTTCACGGCGACCAGTTGCGCCTCGATGCCGAGAATGCTGGCCTTGGCGTCCACGCCGCGGTCGAAGGTCACGGTGCAGCCGCTGACGGTGCACTCGGACTTGGAGCCCGGCCCCTCCGCGGAGCACGCGGCGACCCCGAGGGGCGCCAGCAGGGCGAACGATGAAATGGCGATGAGCCGTCGAAAACGCACGGCCCCAGTCTAGAGGCGAAAGCGGTCCGGCACCCCGAACAGCGCGGCGGTCAGGGCAGCGGCGGGACGTTCTGATTGAGGTGGAAGACATTGTCGGCGTCCATCCGGCGCTTGAGCGCGACCAGGCGGTCCCAGGCCGCGGGACCGTACGCCTGCCGGAGGCGGTCGAGGCCCTCGTCGGCCTCGTCGTTCAGCTGATTGACATACGCGCCGCCGGCCGACCAGGGCAGCATGGACTGCCAGCCCGCCCGCGCCCAGTCCCGGTGCGCCGCACCAGCATCTGCCGGATCGGGCCAGACCGCGGCCAGGGTCAGCAAAGAGGCGGCCTTTCGGAAGCGGAAGGCGGTGTCCCCGGCCGGAACTCGCGCGATGGCCCCGCCCATGATGCGCAGCAGCACATGCGACAGCGGGGTGGTCGATTGTTCGGCGACGGCGACCAGGCGGTCGATGCCGGAGTCGTCGAGCGGGGTGAGGAATTCCGAGCGCATGTAGTACGACAGGCCCGCGGGCGCGGCCTCGTCGACCATGGACTGCAGCACCGTGTAGGGCATCATGCCGGTCAGATCCGCTGTGGGGGACGCGAATTCGCGCAGCGGGCGAATCAGCTCCGCGCCCGCGTCCGGATCGCCGAGGTAGGCGGAGGTGAACACCACGGCGGGGCGGCCCCGCAGGGTCTCCGGCACCCAGGGCGCGGGCGGCGCGGTAATGAGCGAGGCGCTGAGCCCCAGCTCATCCGGTGCGGTGGCGGCCAGGTCCAGCAGCGCCCGCAGCCCCTCGCGGGCGTGCGCCAGCGGATGCAACAGGGCGCTGGCGAACATCGGGACCGGAATAGCGCCCAGGCGCAAGGTGAACGAGGTGACCACGCCGAAATTGCCCCCGCCGCCGCGCAGCCCCCACAGCAGCTCCGGGTCGGATTCCGCTGTCACGGTGCGGATCTCGCCATCGGCCGTGACGAGTTCAGCGCCCAGCAGATTGTCACAGGTGAGCCCGTAGGCGCGCGACAGCCAGCCCACGCCGCCGCCCAGGGTCAGGCCCGCCACCCCGGTGTGCGAGATCTCCCCGCCCGGTGTAGCGAGACCGTATTCCTGTGTGGCGGTGTCCAATTCGCGCCACAGCACGCCCGGTTCCACCTGTGCGACCCGGGCCGCCGGATCCACGCGAATGCCCTTCATCGGGCTCAGATCGATCATCAGCCCGCCCTCGCACACCGAGAACCCGGGCACGCTGTGCCCGCCGCCGCGCACCGCGATGGGCAGTCCGTGGCGCACCCCGAACCGCACCGCCGCCGCCACCTCCGCGGCGCTGTGGCACTGCGCGATGAAGGCCGGCTGCCGGTCGATCGCCCCGTTCCACACCCGCCGCGCGCGTTCGTAACCAGGATCGCCCGGCCGGAGCAGAACCCCGGTGAATCCGGTCAGCTGAGCTGCAGAGATATTCATGAACCCAGTGCAGCGCCCGCGGCCCGCACCCGGCCATCCCCACTTCCAGGGGTTCCCGCGGCCGTGGGCCGCCCATACGCTGAGTCCATGGACGATGTCCTGCGCAGATTGAGCGCCGGGGTGGACCGAGCGTGCCGGAGCGGGGTCGGCGCGGTCGGAACCGCGAACGCCGTAGTCGGGGCCGGGATCGATGCTTCCGGGACCGGAGCCGGTGCGAGCGGGAGGACGGCCCGTGCCGATGCGGCCGGAGCCGGTGCGGGCGGCAACGCGGCCGGTGCCGGGGCGGGCGGGACCGGGTCGGGCGCGATCGCGGCGGAACCGGGCGCGGTGCGCATCGGGCGGGCGGTCGCGGCGGCGGTGCGCGAAGCCGTGCCGTTCGACTCGTGGTGCGTGATCACCGTCGATCCGGCGACCCTGCTGCCCACCGGCGGCTTCCATCGCGAGGGCATTCCGGAGGCGTTCGCGCCGCGCCTGGTGGAGATCGAGGCGCGCGGCGACGATCTGTGCGCCATCCCGGCCATGGCCCACGCCGCCACCCGCACGGCCGCGCTGAGCCTGATCACCGACGGGCGCTTCGAGCGCAGCCGGCGCTACAACGAGGTCTTCGTCCCGGTCGGCCTGCGCGACGAGATGCGGGTGCTGTTCACCTCGAAAACCGATGTATGGGGCGCGCTGATCATGTTGCGCAATACCGACAGCCCCGATTTCACCCGGGCCGATGCCGAATTGGTGGGCCGTGCGACCACCGATGTCGGCGCGGCCCTGCGTCATCAACTGGTGCTCACCGAGATCCACGCCGACCAGCACTCCGACGGCCCGGGCCTGATCCTGCTCGACGAGCGGTACCGGGAGCTCGGCACCACCGCCGCGGCCCGCCGCTGGCTCGGCGAAATCGACGATGACACACCGACTTTCAGCGGCGTGCCGTACTGCGTCCTGCACATGGCCCGGCAGGCCGGAGCGGGCCCGCGCCGCAGTCGCATCCGCACCCGCACCGGCCGCTGGCTCACCCTGCACGCCGAAGCCCTCGACGGCGGCCGGGTGTCGGTCATCGTGGAACCGACCCGCCCGCAGGACATCGCCCAGCTGGTCGCCGACGCCTACCAGCTCACCGCCCGCGAACGCCATATCGTGCGCCTGCTCAGCAGCGGCCACTCCCGCGCCGAGATCGCCAAACTGCTGGGCCTGTCGGCGCATACGGTCAATGACCACGTCAAGAGCGTGTTCGGCAAGGTCGGCGTCCGCAGCCGCGCGGAACTCACCGCCAAACTCTTCTTCGACCAATACATTCCGCGCATGGAGGCGGGAGCGCCGGTGGGAGCCTCCGGCTGGTTCCTCGGCTAAGTACCGATGGCCTTGGCGAGCAAGGGGAACAGCAGTACGGTGGTCGCTCCGGCGGCCACCAGGGTCGAGGCCAGGGATTGGCTCATCAGGCCATCGCCGGTGGCTACCTGGGTGATGGCCACGATGATCGGCAGCCCGGTCGCCGCGTACAACGCCAGCTGCGCCCGTTCGCGGCTCTCGGTCAGGTTCGCGCCGTGCGGGACGAAGCGCTCGCTGAACCACACCGGCAGCCCGCGCGCCAGCGCGATGGCGAGCACGAAGAGCACCCAGGTCAGCGGCCGCCGCGCCACCGCCGCCGGATCGATGCCCATGCCCGAGACCACGAAGAAGATGGGGATCAGCACCCCGAAACCGATTGTCTCCAGGGATTCCTCGATCTCCGGCAGCTCCTCGCTGACCAGGCTGCGCAGGATCAGGCCCGCCGCGAAGGCGCCCAGCACCACATCGAGACTGAAAACGTCCGCGACCGTCATCAGCACCAGCAGCAACAGGAACACCACCCGTACCGGCAATTGCGTTGTGCCGCCGCCGAGTTGACCGAGCAGCCGCGGCAGCCCGGGCGCGCGGTCGAGCAGATGCCGCGGCACCAGCGCGATGAATCCGGCGGCGACCGCGAACAGCGCCAGCACCACGATGGCCGCGCCTGGACTGCGACTGGTCAGCAGCACCGACATGGCCACGATGGGCGCGAGCTCGCCGACCGCCCCGTGCGCGAGCACCGCCCGGCCCAGCGGTTTGTCCAGCACCCCATCCTGTTTCACGATCGGCAGCAGCGTGCCCAGCGCCGTCGAGGTCAGTGCGATGGCCACCGCGATCTGCGTGGTGAATCCGGCGTCCCGCGCGGCGAGGTGCACCATGCCCAGGGCCAGGGCGAGGCAGACCAGCCAGGTCGCCCATGCCACCCGCCCGGGTTTGGCGCGCAGCAGGCGCGGATCCAGTTCGTATCCGGCCAGCAGGAACAGCATTCCGAGCCCGAGCTCGCTGAGCAGGTCGACGCCGCCGCCGGATCCGGCCCAGCCCAGCACGTACGGCCCGAGCACCATGCCCGCCACCAGCAGGATGACCACATCCGGTACGAATCCGCGCAGCAATCGCACAGCGAGGGGGGACAGCGCCGCGACCGCCGCGATCCAGAACAGCGACACGATCGGCGACGGATCGGATCCGGTCGCCTCTCCAGCCGCCGTGATCAGGGTTTCCGCAGCCAGAGTCACGTCGCCATGGTGGCACGCCCCGGCCACCGGACCGGGCTGTGACACGGTGCTGTGACGCAGTAGCCAACCGGTAGCGTCCTGTGAGGCGTATGCAGGAGTTATGGGCAGCCATACGAAACGCCTGGGCCGCCACCCGAAGCGCACGCCGTTCTACGGGGTGATCATGATGCTGGCGGCCATGCTCACCGGACTCTGGGTGCGTGACTGGCCGAGCCCGGTCGCGCGGGTCATCGCCTTCATCGTGCTGTTCGTGATCGCCGCGGCCGGCTTCCTCATGACCTTCCGCGACAACTCGTGACAAAGCCGCGAGGCCGCCCACCCCCCCAAGGTCACCAACAGTGATCGGGGTCAAGGGGCGGAGCCCCT
>NZ_JBHXVO010000034.1:0-40626 GCF_042672265.1 Nocardia sp. NPDC127526
CCGCCGGGCAGATTCCAGCCCTTTAGGGACGGTATGGGGAAGGGATCGCCTGTCGGCGCACCCGGGGCGGGTCGCGGTAACCGCCGCACAACCGCGGCGGATCCGGCGGTAGGCGGGGGACGCCGCGGCGGCGATCGCCAGGTGTGTGGCGAGCTCCGGGATTTCGCCATCGTGCAGGGCGGCCACGGTGAGCCGCAGATGGTCGTTGTGCGGGTGGTCGGTGACCTCGAACGGGCCGCCGGGAGCGGCCTTGATACCGGCGGCGGCCAGGGAGATCATGGCGGCGTTCTCGTCGGCGACCGGCAGCCAGAGGTTGATGCCGTCGCCGCGGGCGATCCGGATGTCGTGCCGGGACAGGGCCTTTCGCAGTGCCTCGGCGCGGGTGCGATAGACGGTGCGGGCCCGGGCGACCGTCGCGCGGGCCGCATCATCGGTGAGCATGTGCAGCAGGACGCGCTGCAGCAGGCGGCTGGACCAGCCGGGGCCGAGCATGCGGCGTTCGATGACCGGGTCCAGCAGGTCGGGCGGACCGCCCGCCACTGCCAGGCGCAGGTCCGCGCCATGGGATTTGGAGTATGAGCGAATGTGCACGGTGCGGGCGGGCAGGCGCGCGCCCAGCGATCGGGCGGGGGAGTGCGCGATGCCGGCCGAGTGATCGTCCTCGATGATGAGCGGCCGGACCGCCGACACACCGGCGGCGTCGGCCAGCACATCGGTCAGCTCGCGGACGCGCTGGGCGGTGAGGGACGCGCCCGTGGGGTTCTGGGCCCGGGGTTGCAGCAGTAGGGCGGTGGGCGCGTGGGCGGCCACCGCGGCGGCGAGTTCGCTCGGGAGCAGCCCGGATTCGTCCATGCCGACCGGGACCGGGCGGGTGCCGAGGCGGGACAGCAGATCCAGGAACGGTGGGAAACAGGGGTTTTCGACGATCACCGCATCGCCCAGGCGGACGTGCACGGCCAGCAGGCGGTCCACCGCGTCCAGGGCCCCGTCGAGCACGGTGAAGCGGCCGGCGCGGGCGGGCCAGTCGGCGCGGACCGCCGCCTCCAGCTCGGGCAGCATGGCGTCGCCGAGGTAGGTGGCCGAGAGGTCGTCGATGGCCCCGTCGGCGCTGAGCACGCGCAACGCCGTGGTGAGGTCGGGCAGCAGGGCCGGATCGGGGACGCCACGCGACAGATCGATGCGGAAGTTGTTGTCGGAGTGCGAGTGCAGGCGCTGATAGCGCCCGGCCGGGGTCACCGTGACCGGCTGCCGGGGCGTTCCGACGAAGGTGCCCGCGCGACCGCGCGCCATGATGGCGCCCGCGGCGGCCAGGGCGCGCCAAGCCTGGTTGACGGTGGCGGGGGAGACCTTCAACTCGCGCGCGAGGTCGCGCACGGTGGGCAGCCGGGAGCCGGGCGGCAGCGCGCCGGAGCGAATGCGGCGGCTCACGGCCGCGGCGATACCGGCGGCGGTGCGGTCGTGGACGTGGTCGATCAGGTCCCCGGCGGGCACCGTCGGCACTGCCGCGGCCGATGCGGCGGCGGGGGCGTCCGGCGGGTCGAGTTCCGTTGTCACAAGCGCCATTCTGCGATGGACGCGACGGGGTGAACGAAGCCGCCCCGAGGATTTACGGTCACGAAACTGTTTCCGCGAAGTTGTAACACAACGGAAGTGGTTCAGGGTGGAGTATCACAAAGTATGGCAATCGTTCGAGCTGCACTGGTCCAGACGAACTGGACCGGCGACAAAGAGTCCATGATCAAGGCGCACGAGGAATACGCGCGCCAGGCGGCCGCGGCGGGCGCGCAGGTGATCTGCTTCCAGGAGCTGTTCTACGGGCCGTACTTCTGCCAAGTGCAGGACGCCAAGTTCTACGAGTACGCGGAGGCGGTGCCCGGGCCGACGGTGGAGCGGTTCCAGGCGCTGGCCCGCGAACTCGGCCTGGTGATGGTGCTGCCGGTGTACGAGCAGGAGCAGCCGGGGGTCCTGTACAACACCGCCGCGGTGCTCGACGCCGACGGCAGCTACCTCGGCAAGTACCGCAAACACCACATCCCGCAGGTGAAGGGGTTCTGGGAGAAGTTCTACTTCCGGCCCGGGAATCTCGGGTGGCCGGTGTTCGACACCGCGGTCGGCAAGGTCGGGGTGTACATCTGCTACGACCGGCATTTCCCGGAGGGCTGGCGGGCGCTGGGCCTGGCGGGGGCGGAGATCGTGTTCAATCCCTCGGCCACCTCGCGCGGGCTGTCGAGCTACCTGTGGAAGCTGGAGCAACCGGCCTCCGCGGTCGCCAACGAGTACTTCGTGGGCGCCATCAACCGGGTCGGCGTGGAGGACCTGGGCGACAACGACTTCTACGGCACCAGTTACTTCGCCGACCCCGAGGGCAAGTTCGTGGGCGAGGTCGCCTCCGACCAGAACCCGGAACTCGTTGTGCGCGACCTGGATATGGATCTGCTCAAGGTGGTGCGCGACCGCTGGGCCTTCTACCGTGATCGCCGGCCGGACGCCTACGGAGAGCTGGTGCAGCCGTGAGTCGCGTCTTTGTTCACGGCGGAACGGTGGTCTCGGCCACCGGTTCGCAATTGCTCGATGTGCTCATCGACGGTGAAACCATCGCCGCCGTCGTGCAACCGGGCTCCACGGCGCTCGGGGCGGACCTGGCGGCAAACGCCGACGTGGTCATCGATGCCACCGGCAAATACGTGATTCCCGGTGGCGTGGACGCGCATACGCACATGCAGCTGCCCTTCGGCGGCACCGAGGCGTCCGACACCTTCGAGACCGGAACGCGGGCGGCGGCCTGGGGCGGCACGACGACGATCGTGGACTTCGCCGTGCAGAAGCCGGGGGAGCGGGTGCAGGACAGCCTGGCGGCCTGGCATGCCAAGGCCGCGGGCAAGTGCGCGATCGACTACGGGTTCCATCAGATCGTCGGCGACGTCAATGCCGAATCCCTGAAGGGCATGGCGGAATTGGTGTCCGAGGGCGTCACCAGCTTCAAGCTGTTCATGGCCTACCCGGGCGTGTTCTACTCCGATGACGGGCAGATCCTGCGCGCCATGCAGACCGCCGGCGACCTGGGCGCGGTGCTCATGATGCACGCCGAGAACGGCATCGCCATCGATGTGCTCATCGAGCAGACCCTGCAGCGCGGCGACACCGCACCGTACTTCCACGGCACCTCTCGCCCTTGGCAATTGGAGGAGGAGGCCACCCACCGCGCCATTATGCTGGCGCAGGTCACCGGGGCCCCGCTGTACGTCGTGCACGTCTCCGCCAAACAGGCTCTCGAACAGATCGCGCAGGCACGCGGCAACGGCCAGAACGTCTTCGGTGAGACCTGCCCGCAATACCTGTACCTGTCGCTCGAAGAACAGCTGGGCGCACCGGGATTCGAGGGCGCCAAGTGGGTCTGCTCGACACCGCTGCGCGCGCGGTCGGAGGGTCACCAGGACGAGCTGTGGCGCTACATCCGCACCGGTGATGTCACCAGTGTCGCCACCGATCACTGCCCGTTCTGCATGAAGGATCAGAAAGAGCTGGGCATAGGGGATTTCAGCAAGATCCCCAATGGCATCGGCGGCGTCGAGCATCGCATGGACCTCATGTTCCAGGGCGTGAAGGACGGGCGCATCTCGCTGGAGAAGTGGGTGGAGGTCTGCTGCACCACGCCCGCGCGCATGTTCGGCATGTATCCGCGCAAGGGCGTCATCAGCCCGGGCGCGGACGCCGATGTGGTGATCTACGACCCCAACGGGCACACCAGCATCGGGCTGGGCAAGACCCACCACATGAACATGGACCACTCCGCCTACGAGGGCTTCGAGATCGACGGGCACGTGGACACGGTGCTCTCGCGCGGCCGCGTGATCGTCGACGCCGGGGCCTACCTGGGCAGCGCCGGTCACGGCGGTTTCGTCAAACGCGGACTGGCGCAGAACCTCATCTGATTCGACCCGACCAACGATCGGAGCGTGCCGCATGGACCTCGGTGTGGTGCTGCAATGCACGCCGCCCGCCTCGCGGGTGGTGGAACTGGCGAGAATCGCCGAGACGCACGGCTTCTCGCACGTGTGGACGTTCGACTCGCACCTGCTGTGGCAGGAGCCCTACGTCATCTACAGCCAAATCCTGGCCTCGACCCGGAAAGTCGTGGTCGGGCCCATGGTCACCAACCCGTCCACCCGCGACTGGACGGTGACCGCGTCGACCTTCGCCACGCTGAACGACATGTTCGGCAACCGCACCATCTGCGGTATCGGGCGCGGTGATTCGGCGGTCCGCACGCTGGGCGGCCGACCGGCCGATCTGGCCACCCTGCGCGAATCCATCGCAGTGATCCGCGAACTCGGCAACGGCCGCAGCGCGCACATCGGGGACACCACCATCCGGTTCCCGTGGGCACAGCACTCGCGGCTGCCGGTGTGGGTGGCCGGATACGGGCCGCGCGCACTGGATCTCACCGGCGAAGTAGCCGACGGGTTCATCCTGCAGCTCGCCGATCCCGATATCGCCGCCTGGACCATCGCGCGGGTGCGGTCCGCCGCCGAACGAGCCGGGCGCGACCCGCGGTCGGTGAGCATCTGCGTCGCCGCGCCCGCCTACATCACCGACGGCACGGTCGCGGGCCTGAAACACGCTCGCGAGCAGTGCCGCTGGTTCGGCGGCATGGTCGGCAACCACGTCGCCGATATCGTCGCCAAATACGGTGGCGACAGCGAGGTTCCGGCCGCGTTGACCGAATACATCGCGGGCCGCCAGGGTTACGACTACAACCAGCACGGGCGCGCCGGGAATACGCACGCCGACTTCGTGCCGGACGCCATCGTGGACCGGTTCTGCGTGATCGGCACCCCCGACGACCACCTGACCCGGCTGCGCGAACTCGAGGAACTGGGCGTCGACCAATTCGCCGTCTATCTCCAGCACGATGCCAAGACCTCCACCCTGGAGGCCTACGGCGAATCGGTGCTGCCGCGGCTGGCCCACCCCGTGACCGCGACGGAGACCAGCACGTGACGGGAATGCTCGATGAACTCGCACCCGATCCGGATGTAGCCGCCCCGTCATTCCGGCGTGCTTTTGGCCGGAATCCACGAATGGCGGGGCAAGATCCCGGCCAAAAGCGCGCCGGGATGACGATCGGGGCGAGTGGTTGGCGATTCGCGTTTCCGCTGCTCGCCTTCGTGTTGCTGATCGTGCTGTGGGAACTGGTGAAGGCGCTGGTACCGGCCAATGGCGTGAGCATCGGCGAGCAGCGCGTGCTGCCGCGCACCTCCGATGGCGCCATGCCGCACGCGTGGGCGGTGCTCACCGTGCTCGGGGAGGCCGACGGTAAGACCACGGTCGGGGCGACGCTGCTGCGCACCGGGGGATTCACCCTCGGGCTGTCTTTGCTCGCCCTCGCCGTGGGCACCGTCGTCGGCATTCTGCTCGCCATCGTCATGCAGCGCTTCGCGTGGGTCGAGCGCGGCCTGCTGCCGTATGTGATCGTCTCCCAGACGGTTCCGCTCATTGCGCTCGCGCCCCTGGTGGCGGGCTGGGGCGGCAAGTTCGTGATCGCCGGGCAGCCGTGGCGGCCGTGGATGAGCATTGTCGTCATCGCCGCGTACCTGGTGTTCTTCCCGGTCGCCATCGGCACGCTGCGCGGGCTGCAAGCACCGGCCAAGGCCTCGGTCGAACTGCTGCACAGCTGCGCGGCCGGATGGTGGGCGACGCTGCGGTTTCTGCGGTTGCCCGCCGCGGTGCCGCATATTCTGCCCGCGCTGCGGCTCGGGGCGGCGGCCGCGGTCATCGGCGCGGTGGTCGCCGAGATCTCCACCGGCACCGCGGGCGGGATCGGCCGGCAGATCATCGTGTTCTCGCAACAATCCACCGGCAATGCCGCACGGCTGTACGCGGCCGTGCTGGCCGCCGCACTGCTCGGGGTCGTGCTGACCGCGCTGGTGAGCGTGGCGGAACTGGCATTGCGCCGCTACAGCCGGCCCGGTCATACCTCAGGAGGTTCCCGTTGACCGTCGAGACATCCCTCGCGAAAGACACGGCGGCCGGGCCGGATTCGGTGCCCGCCGTCGAACTGCGCGACGTCGGCAAGATCTACGCCGCCGGTGCGGTCACCGCGCTCGAGGATGTGACGCTGTCGGTCGCGGCCGGTGAGTTCGTCTCCCTCATCGGCCCGTCCGGCTGCGGCAAATCCACGCTGCTGCGCATCATCGCCGACCTGGAGCAGACCACCTCGGGAACCGTTGTGGTGCACGGCAAGACAGCGCGACAGGCGCGGCTGGACCAGGACTACGGCATCGCCTTCCAGCAGGCCGGGCTGCTGGATTGGCGCACGGTGCGCGAGAATGTGGAGCTGCCACTGCAATTGCACGGCGTCGGCAAACGCGAGCGCCGCGCGCGCAGCGCCGAACTGCTCGAGATCACCGGGCTCACCGACTTCGCCCAGCGCTATCCGGCCGAGCTCTCCGGCGGGATGCAGCAGCGCGTGGCCATCGCCCGCGCGCTGGCCCGCAAACCACCGCTGCTACTGATGGACGAGCCGTTCGGCGCGCTCGACGAGATGACTCGTGAACGCATGCAGGGCGAACTGCTGCGGGTGGCCGAGGAGACCGGCGCCGCAGTGGTTTTCGTGACGCACTCCATTCCGGAGGCGGTGTTCCTCTCCGATCGCGTGGTGGTCATGTCCCCACGGCCCGGACGCATTACCGCCGTCCTGGGCACCGGCGGCTGGGATCGCGCCGCCGAAGAAGACGTGCGCTCCACCGAGGCATTCTTCTCCTCGGTCGCCGCCGTGCGCGCCGCCCTGCACGAGGGCCACGGCACCGCGGCGGATGCGGTGGCGGGACGGGACATCCGGTGACGACCATGCGCGCGAATGGGTTCAGCATGCTCAAAACCGCCGGGCCGCCGGTGCTTTTCGGGGTGACCATCCTGATGCTGTGGCAGGTGCTCACCGTCGCCGCCGGAGTGCCGTCCTTCCTGCTGCCCGCGCCGACCGCCATTGCCGACGCCTTCAGCGCCAACTTCGACGCGATCCTGAAGGCCGCCACCGCAACCGGGGCCAACGCCCTCATCGGTCTGCTCGCCGGAGCGGTTCTCGGCATCGCCGCCGCCATCCTGGCCGTGCGCTTCGCCGTGGTCGACGGCCTGCTCGGCGCGCTCGCCGCGGGCGCCGCCGCCGTCCCTATCGTCGCGCTCGCCCCGCTGCTCAACTCCATGTACTCGACCACCACCGATCTGCCGCGCCGCCTGGTCGCCGCGATCGTGGTGTTCTTCCCCGTATTCGTCAGCACCGCAAAGGGATTGCGGCAGGTCCCGCGCGTGCACGCCGACCTCATGACCGCCTACGCCGCCGGCGGCTGGCAGATCACCCGCACCGTCCGGCTGCCCGCCGCGCTGCCGCACTTGTTCACCGGCCTGCGCATCGCCGCGCCCGGTGCGGTCATCGCGGCCATCATCGCCGAATACTTCGGCGGCCTCCAGCACGGCCTGGGCAGCCGGATCACCTCCGCCGCAGCCAATACCGCCTATCCCCGCGCCTGGGCCTATGTCGTCGCCGCCATGGTGCTCGGCCTGGCTTTCCTCGCCGCCGTGTTGCTGCTCGAGCAGCTCACCCGCAGACCCCGCACCACCCTCTGGAGATCGAAATGAGAAGTACCACCCGCAGACAACGCATCCAGGCCTGGGCGCTCGCCGCCGCTCTGGGCCTGGCCGCGCTCACCGGCTGCAGCACCACCGAATCGAGCACCACCACCGACGGGCTCACCAAGGTCAAGCTGCAGTTGCAGTGGTTCAAACAAGGCCAGTTCGCCGGGTATCTGGCCGCAGTCGACCAGGGCTTCTACAAGAAGCACGGTCTCGACGTCGAAATCATCGACGGCGGAACCGATATCGTTCCGCAGACCGTGCTCGCCCAGGGGCAGGCCGATTACGCCATCGCCTGGGTGCCCAAGGCGCTCGCCTCCCGGGAAGCCGGTGCGGGCATCACCAATGTGGCCCAGATCTTCCAGCGTTCGGGCACCAAACAGGTGTCGTTCAAGGCGGCCGGCATCAACGGACCGGCCGACCTGCGCGGCAAGAAGGTCGGAAACTGGGGCTACGGCAATGAATTCGAGCTCTTCGCCGGAATGACCCGCGCCGGACTCGATCCCGCCAAGGATGTCACGCTGGTGCAGCAGCAGTTCGATATGAACGCCTTCCTCGCCCGCGATATCGACGCCGCCCAGGCCATGTCCTACAACGAGTACGCGCAACTGCTGGAAACCAAGAACCCGGCCACCGGAAAGCTGTACACGCCGGCGGATTTCACCACCATCGACTGGAACGACCAGGGCGTCGCCATGCTGCAGGACGCCATCTGGGCCAATAGCGAGAAGCTGAACGACAGCGGGTACGCCGATCAAACCGTCAAGTTCATCGCCGCCTCGCTCGAGGGCTGGGCGTTCTGCCGCGACAATGTGGAGAAGTGCCGCGATATCACCGTCGCCGCCGGATCCACGCTCGGCAACAGCCACCAGCAGTGGCAGATCACCGAGGTGAACAAGCTGATCTGGCCCTCGCCCAAGGGAATCGGGCTGATGGACGAGGCCGCGTGGGATCGGACCGTGTCCATTGCGAAGAACACCAAGAACCAAGAGGGCGCGACCGTGCTCACCAAGGATCCCGATGCGGCCGCCTACACCGTCGAATACGCCACCAAGGCCATCGACCTGCTGAAGTCCCAGGGTGTCGACGTCACCGGCAGTTCCTACACGGCGCAGCCGGTCACCCTCACCGAGGGCGGCAAATAGGCCCGATCGATCGTCGCTCGCGCCCGCTGCCCCGCACACCGATGTGGGGGCAGCGGGCGCCGCTGTTTCCGGGGTCTCGCGGTGCATTGACCGTATGTTCTAGAATTTGGCCATGCGGTCAGAAAGTGAGCCGGGCGGTCAGCAGCGCTCGTTCATCGAAGAGGCCCGCCGCCGCCAGATCATCGCGTCGGCCGTGGAGGTGATCTCCGAGGTCGGGTACGCCAATGCGTCCCTGGCCCGGATCGCCGAGCACGCGGGCATCTCCAAGGGGGTCATCTCCTACCACTTCCAGGGCAAGGACGATCTGATGACGCAGCTGGTGATCCAGCTGTACGTCTCCGCCGCCGAGGTGGTGGCGCCGGAGGTCATCGCCGCGGTGGGCGCGCGCAACCGCGTGCTGGCCTATATCGAATCGAACCTGGCGTTCATCGATGCGAACCGGCGGTATGTGGCCGCCCTCACCGAGGTGGTGCGCAATCTGCGCGACGCCGACGGACAGCTGCACTTCGCCTCGTCGGACGAGAGCGAGATCCTGGAGCCGCTCGTCGCGCTGCTGCGGGAAGGGCAGCTCGAGGGGGAGTTCGGCGAGTTCGATCCGGTGTTCATGGGCAAATCGATTCGCGACGCCATCGACGGGGCCGGCGCGCGCGTGGTCAGGGAAACGGATTTCGACCTGCGCGGCTATACCGCGCACACTGCCCGACTGTTCGATCTCGCCACCAGGAAGGCGGAAGAGTGATGACGACGTCCCTGAAAACCATTGCGGCACGGCGGGAAACTCCCGCGGGCCTGCCGCCCTTCGCGCTCGGTCCGGTGGCCGCCATCGCGGGCGTCGCCGCGGTGGCTCTGGCCGCGTCGCTCGGACGCTACGGCTTCTACGGTGACGAGCTCTACTTCCTCTCGGCCGGACGCCGGTTGTCCTTCGGGTATGCCGATCAGGGACCGCTGGTGCCCGCCATCGCGCGGCTCATGGACATCCTCGCACCGGGATCGCTGGTGGCCCTGCGTATTCCGGCGCTGCTGGTCACCGTCGCGGCCATTGTCATCAGCGCTCAGATCGCCCGGGAATTCGGTGGTTCGCGCGGCGCTCAGACCCTCAGCGCGGCCGCCTACGCCACCTCGACGTTCCTGCTGATCCAGGGAACGCAGTTGTCCACCAACACCATCGACACCGCGCTGTGGGTGCTGATCAGCTGGCTGCTCGTGCGCTGGGTGCGCACCCGTCGCGACGGTCTGCTGTTCTGGGCGGCCTTGGTGACCGCGCTCGATATGCAGGTGAAGTGGCTGATCCCGTTCTTCTGGATCGCCGTCGGCATTGCCGCGCTGATCTACGGACCGCGTGAGCTGCTGCGCCGCCCGCTGCTGTGGGCCGGTGCCGCAGTGGTTTTCGTGTGCACGCTGCCGACGCTGCTGTGGCAGGCGGCGCACGGCTGGCCGCAACTGGGCATGGGGGCGCAGGTGTCGGCCGAACAGGACACCATGGGCGGGCGGCTCACCTTCCTGCCGCTCGCGTTGCTCATGGCCGGAATCCTGGGCGGAGTGCTGCTGCTGTACGGCATCTGGGCGCTGCTGCGGTCGGACAGCCTGCGGCCGTATCGCTTTCTGGGCCTGGTGCCGCTGCTGCTCACCGTGGTGTTCCTGGTCGAGAACGGCCGCCCGTACTACCTCATCGGCTGCTTCCCGATGGTGATGGCCGCCGGGGCGGTGCAGTGGACCACCCGGGCGGCGCGGTGGCGCGGCTGGGTGGCGGGCGTGCTCGCCGTGTCCTCGGCGGTGCTGGTGGCGTATGTGCTGCCCTGGCAGCCCGAAAGCGATATCCCGCCCGCCCGCGAATCGGATTCGGCCATCAGCGTGTACGCCAAGTTCGGCTGGCCCGAACTGCGTGACGCGACGGCGGCCGCGTATCGGGCGCTACCGGAGCCGGAACGGTCGCGGGCCGTCGTCATCACCGATTCCTATTGGCAGGCATCCGCGTTGGACGGCGATCGTGTGAAGTACGGTCTGCCCGCGATCTACAGCCCCAACCGCGGCTTCGGCTACTTCGGCACCCCGCCCGATACCGCCACCACGGTGCTCTGGGTCGGCGGCGACGGCAGTGAACCGCGCGCGCACTGCGCGACCGTCACCGAGGTGGGCCGCGTCGACGCTCGACTGGGCTTGCCCGGTGTGACCCGGGGCGTCACCATCTGGCGCTGCGACCACCCGCGCGACCCCTGGTCGCACGAGTGGCCATCCATGCTGCGCCTGGGCTGAGCTCGCTCAGCTCCGCACGGCGACAACGGAATCGAGCACCACGCCGGCGGCGGGCTGACCGTCGCCGGAGCCGTCGACGGTGCCGCCCGCGGCAATGTTCTGCAGCACGCTCATGCCCTGGGTGACCTTGCCGAACGGGGTGTAGTTCGGCGGCAGCTGCGAATCGCCGTACACCAGGAAGAACTGGCTGCCATTGCTGTTCGGCCCGGAATTGGCCATGGCGACCGTGCCCGCGGGATAGGTTGCGCCTTCCAGGTTCTCGTCGTTGAACCGGTAGCCCGGGCCGCCGGTTCCGGTGCCGGTCGGGTCACCGCACTGCAGGACGCGAATGCCCTCGGTGGTCAGCCGGTGGCAGCGGGTCTGGTTGAAATACCGCTGCTCGGACAGGAATACGAAGGAATTGACGGTGCGCGGGGCCTTCGCCGCATCGAGCTGGATGGTGATGGTGCCGCAGTTGGTGGCCAGATCGGCGGTGTACCCGGCCGACTGGTCGATGGTCATGGCCGGCTCGAACAGCCAGGTCCCGCCGGTCGGCTGGGCCTCGGCCGGATCGCTGCAGCCCGGTACATGATTGGCCGGCAGCGGCGCGGGGGCGGCGTCGGCGCGCCCGGAGATCACCAGCACCAGAGTGGCCGCGGCGGCGATGACCCCGATGCGTCGTAGCGTGCTGCGGCCGATCCGAATTCGGCGGGGCCGCCGGGCCTGGTCGCTGTCGGGATGCCGCTGCTGCGGTTCGATGCTCACCGGATGGTCTCCTTCGAGTGGATTGGGTGCCGGTCTGTGCGGACCGGACGCCGGACAATGCCGCGCGCGGAATCATTCCATCTCCGCCGCGCGCATGGGGCCGGATGGGTGGTTCCGGGCGAAGAGTCCGGATTGCGCGGCACGCCGGGATCACTCCCACCACCTGGGAATTCACTGCTAACGTCGGCGGATATGAAGGTAGAACTGCGGCACAATCCGTCGTCGACCGTCGCCCGCTGCTTTCTGGCCGGGGGCGAGCCCATGCGGGTGGAGCACGGGGCCATGATCGCGCACTCCGCGGGAGTCTCACTGGCGGCCAAGGCCGAAGGCGGCATCATCGCCGGTTTGAAAAGGTCGGTGCTGGCGGGGGAGTCGTTCTTCGTGTCCACGTTCACCGCGCCCCCGCAGGGCGGCTGGGTCGACGTCGCGCCGGCCCTGCCCGGCGACATGCTCGCCCTCACCGTGGCCCCGGACCGCCCGTACTTCATCAGCCGCGGCGGCTGGATCGCCAACTCGCACGGCGTCGCCGTCGAAGCCAAATGGGGCGGCTTCGCCAACCTCTTCGGCGGCGAGGGCGGTTTCGGCCTGCGCGCCGACGGCCAAGGCGAGGTGGTCCTCGGCGTCTTCGGCGCCATCGACGTCATCGACCTGCAACCCGGCGAACCGGTCACCATCGACACCGGCCACGTCGTCGCCTACGACCTCGCCATGAACTTCACCATCCGCCGCGCCGTCTCCGGCCGCTCACTCCAATCCCTCAAATCAGGCGAAGGTTTCGTCTTCGACTTCGTAGGCCCCGGCCGCGTCCTCCTGCAAACCCGCAACCCCGGCGCCTTCTCCGCCTGGGTCGGCCGTGCCACCTCGGCCAGCTAGCACTGTGACCCACGCCACAGTCCCACTCATCGAACATAACCGCAGCTGAACCCGGCCCTACTGTGAAATCTTGATCCGGCCGGGGAACTTTCCTCGCGAAAACCCCGGAGTTGGACATGTGAATAGATCATGCTTCACATGTTCGACATGCCGTTTCACAGATGAGGAGTCAAACGTGTCCGGATCCGCAGCGGATTTCCTTGCCGATGTCCTGACCAAACTGGTCCAGAACCTCTTCTCGGGAAGCTCCAAGTAACCCACCCCACCGGCGGCCCAACGAATCGCGCGGGTTTCGTTGGGCCGCTTGCATTTTCCTGGACGAGTCCAGCCGTGCTGGTTCGGGGATCAGCGGAGGAGGTCGGGGATGAGGAGGCGGGTGTCGGGGACGAAGGGCCAGGTGGGGTCTTCGAGGTGGGTGAGGAGTTGCTTGTCGGTCCACCACCAGCCGGCGGCGATCTCTTCGGGTTGGTGATGGATGGGGCCGTCGTAGCGGACCTCGTAGGCGAAGAGGTGGCAGCGCATGGGGCGGTCTTGCCAGGTGCCGTCCCAGGAGGCGGTGACGAGGGGGACGGGGTGGTCGTCGGGGGCGATGCCGAGTTCTTCGGAGAGTTCGCGGAGGGCGGCTGCGGCGGGGTCCTCGCCGGGGGAGAGGACGCCGCCGGCCAGGCAGTCGTGCATGCCGGCGAAGACGGCCTTGGTGTCGGTGCGTTTGTGGACGTAGATGCGGGAGCCGTCGCGGGAGCGGACCAGGACGCCGGCGCTGGCGTGCCAGAGGCCCTCGGCGTAGACGACGGCGCGGTCCTGCGCGCCGATCTCGCGGCCCTCGGCGTCGTAGAGCGCGATCATCTCGGCCATGCGGGCTCCCTTCTGCGGCACGGCTGCCGGGTGGTTCCTCAGCACCTTATCGATCACGCGCGAGGGGGTCGGCGACGGGCGTAGCCTCTTCATGCACAACCGTTTTCGGCGGACGCGTGATCTCCGCGCCGGCGGGGGACGGGAGAACCGTCGGAGAGGACGAAGACGTGCCGCTGCCGCAGACGTTGGCCAGGTTCAACAGGGTCGTCACCAATCCCGTGCTGGGTGTGATGGCCCGGGTCGCGCCGGGATTCGGCATTGTGGTCCATCGGGGGCGCAAGTCGGGGCGGGTATATCGGTCGCCGGTGCTGGTGTTCGCGCGCGACGACGGGTACCGGGTGGCGCTGACCTACGGGCCGGAGGTGGACTGGCTGAAGAACATTCGGGCGGCGGGGGCCTTCGAGTTCGAGACGCGCGGGCGCACGCTGATGCTGGTGGATCCGGTGGTGCGGCGGGACGCGTCGGCGTCCTGGGCGCCGCCGCTGGTGCGGCAGGCGCTGGTGGCGATCTCGGCGGAGTACTACGTGCAGGCGCGGCCCGCGTAGGACCTCAGCGCGGCTTCAGGCGGATGACCACGCCGCCCTGCTGCCAGGTCTGATAGATATCGGCCTTGTTGGGGCTGCCGTCGGGATTGAAGCCGATGCCGTTGAACTTGGCATTGGTGGCATTGTCGCGGGCGATGACCTCGTAGAGCCGCATGACCGATTCATTGTCGGTGGCCACCTCGCCGTCGGCGGTGCGGCGCGGACCGCCCATGGACAGCTGCACCGGATTGTCCTTGCGGATATTGCGCACCCACGGCAGCGACCGGGTGCCGACCAGGATCTCGTCGCCGTGCCGGGTGTAGGCGACCGGGACGTCGTAGACCTTGCCGGACTTGCGGCCGGTGACGTGAATGACGAGCAGCCGCTTGCCGACCACGCTGGAGATGCCCGGCACGCGCAGCAGGGTGCGCATGGTGGCATTGACGTAGCGCTGATACTGCGGAATCGGCTGCGGGCCGCTGGTGGACGGCGTGCCGTACGGATTGGCGTCGGGGGTTTGCTCGGACATGCCGGTCTCCTTCACGGAAAGCGTTGTACGGCAGGGGCATACCGGACCGAGTATAGGCTGGTGACCAGGGCCGGGCGGCGACCACGGGAGGGTCGGCCACGGTTCCGGAGGCGTGTGGTCGCGCGGGTGCGGCAGTGTTTCGCAGACCGGTCGGTTCTGGCGGGCGCTGTAGATTCGCTGGTGACCGCACGAAGCCCCGTCGTTCAGGAGCATGCTGGTGACCGATGTCGAGGATCGCCCGGCGCAGCCGAACCCGTCCGGGCGACATGCAGCAGCGGAAGAGCGCCCACCCATGGCGTGGTGGAGCGTGGCAGCCATCGCGTCCCCGGCTGCCGCGGTGTTGCTGTACTCGGCGACCCGCTACGGGTACTTCGGCGATGAACTGTATTTCCTCGCGGCCGGCCGGCGGCTCGCCTTCGGGTACGCCGATCAGGGACCGGTGCTGCCGCTGCTCGCACGGCTGATGGACACCCTCGCGCCCGGATCCTATTTCGCGATAAGGCTGCCCGCGGTCATCCTTACAGTGCTCGCAATCGTCTTGTGCGCCATGCTCGTCCGCGAATTCGGCGGCGGCCGCTGGGCGCAAGCGCTGGCGGCGCTGGCATACGCCACCTCACCGTTCCTGCTGTTGCAGGGCACCATGCTCACCACCAATTCGGTCGACACCGCGCTGTGGGTGATCATCACCTGGCTCGTGGTGCGCTGGGTGCACACCCGCGACGACCGCCTCCTCCTGCTCGCCGCCCTCGTCACCGCGGTGGACATGCAGGTGAAATGGCTGATCCCGTTCTTCTGGCTCGCGGTCGCGGCGAGCAGCCTGGCCTTCGGCCCGCGCGAGCTGGTGCGCCGGCCGCTGTTGTGGATCGGCGGTGCGATCGTGGTGGTGACCATGGTGCCCGCCCTCGTCTGGCAGGCGAACAATGGCTGGCCGCAACTGGAAATGGGCCGGGTGATCGGCGAACAGCAAGGGGTGCTGGGCGGAAGGTTGCTGTTCATACCCATGTCGATCAGCCTGGCCGGACTGCTGGGCGCGCTGCTGCTGCTGTGGGGTCTGTGGGCCCTGCTCATGTGGGAATCCTTGCGGCCCTATCGATTTCTCGGTGTGACCCTGATCCTGCTGTACGCGGCGTTCCTCATTACCGGCGGACGCATCTACTACACCACCGGCATGTACGCGGTCATGATCGCCGCCGGCGCGGTCGCCCTCGTGACGACCGCCGAGCGCACCGCCGCCATCGGACGGGCGGCGCTGATCTCGGTGACGGCCCTACTGGGCGCGATCTCGACCATCTTCGTGCTGTACGCCATGCCGTGGAAGTCGCCCGAGGACATCGAGCCCCCTGCGGATCTCGGCCAGGCCGCCATCAATATCGGCACCTACGGCTCCTTCGGCTGGCCCGAACTCACCGCCGCGGTCGAGCAGGCGTACCGGGCGCTGCCGCCGGACCAGCAGGCGCACACGGTGATCATCACCGACACCTATTGGCAGTCCGCCGCTCTGGACCAGCTCGGCCGTGACGAGCTGCCGCCGATCTACAGCCCCAGCCGCGGCTTCGGCTACTTCGGGACCCCGCCCGACGACGCCACGACCGTGCTCTACGTGGGCGAGGACGACGAGCCCGAGCTGGCCACCCAGTTCGAGCGCGTCGAGCCGATCGGCGAGGTCGACACCCGCCTAGGCTTCCCCGGCAACACCCAGGACGTCACCATCTGGAAGTGCACGGGCCGGAAACAGCCGTGGTCGCAGGTATGGCCGCAGTGGATGCACCTGTAGTCGCCAAGGGAGTGGCACGGCCGCGGCGACCGGCCGTGCCACCCTTCCCGTTCCCCCGGGTCAGTGGGCGAACGATCCCGCGGGCGCCAGTGGAACCACCAGGCTCGACGGCCACACCGAGTTTCGCTGAATCTGCTGCGACGTGCCCAGCAAACGGGGCAGATCCGTCGGAATGGGCATGGTGGACGGGAATGTCCCGCTGGTGATCCGCAGCCGCAGCGAATGTCCGGGCTGCAGGGTGTAGAAGGTCGGGCGCAGCTTGATATCCATCTGCACCACCTCACCCGGGGTCAGCAGCCGCTCGTTCTCCTTCACCACGATGTGCTCGGGCCCGTAGACGGTCCCGTCTCCCGTGCGCCAGGTCTTGTCCTCGTTCAGCGTGCGCTGGCTCGCCAATTGCGAACCGCCCGTAATGTTCACGGCCGTGCCGTCGGGCGCCACATCGTCGAGCCACACCTGGAAGGCGGCGTCGGTGCCCGTGGAGGAGGCGTACAGGCTGACATTGGCCGGACCCGCCACCACGGTCGGCTCGCTCACCGGATCCATCGTGTACCGCAGCCCGGCGGTCGGGTCCTGCACCCATTCGGTGCACGGGTTGTAGGCATTGAACACGCGGAAGACGAAGTCCGGCAGGCCCGCCGTGTACTGGCCCAGGCTCTGCCGGTTGCACAGGTTGTCGATTCCGGTGTAGTCGAGACGATCCGACGCGTCGGCCACCGCCGGCTCGTCCGCGACCAGGCGATCGCCGTCGAACCAGCGCTGCGTGACGCTCGCCTGCTCGAACGGGTAGCGGGCGGTATCGGCCGCGATATTGTTGGCGTCGATGACATGCAGCGGGGTGTCGGTCTCGTCGATGCCGTTGGGAATGTCCTTGAGCCAGCGGTCGAACCACGCCACGATGATCTGATCGGTATCCAGGCGCGAACCCGGTCCGACACCCAGGCCCACGTGATACCAAGGGCCCATGAGCAATTGGTAGCGGCCGTCGGCCCGCTGATCGGCGGCCATCGGCGCGAACTGGTCACGGCCCGCGGCCAGATTCTGCAATTGCGAGTAATTGCGCAGCGGCCCTTCCTGATACAGATCCCAGAACCCGCCGACCTGGTACATGGCAATGCCCTTGTCGACCAGATTGCTCAGATCGGTTTCGAAACGCCGCTCCTGCCACCAGTCGCCGTCATAGGCGAGCGGCCCGCCCGCATAGGCCTCCAGCAGCAGTTTGATCGTACTGTCCTGGGAGACAATCGCCTTCAGATGGTCGATCAGAGCAGCCAGGAACGTCTGCGGTGACACCACCGCGGTCATGAACGGCCCGATCAGGCTCAGATACGGCACCATCACCGAGATCGCGGTGAGCAGAATAGGGCTCATCAGCCCGTCGTGGCCGAGCACCTCGTTGAAGATATTGTTCGGCATCGCCATGGGCACAATGGCTTTGAGCGGCGAATCCGGCCCGACGGCCTGCGCGGTGCGGAAGGCGCTCAAGGCCGGGAACGAATACCCGTACATGCCGACCTTGCCATTGGATCCGGGCAGCTTCGCCGCCCAATCCACCAGCTGCACACCGTCCTGGCCGTCCTGCCGCGACGCCGGATTCCACGCGCCGGTGGACCCGCCGGTGCCGCGCACATCCGCGATCACCTCGATATAGCCGCGCCGCACCAGCATGTCCTGCGCACTGGTGGCCTGGTTGATCACGCGTCGCACATCGCGCAACTGATCGGGCAGCGGAATGCGGAAGGTGTCGATGACGCTGGTGATGGCCGCCGTGAGCGCGCTGGTGACCGCGCCGTAGGTGGTGAAGTTGACGACCACCGGAAACTCCCCGGCCGCGCGCTGCCCGGTCGCCGGATCGGTCGGATAGCGCACCTCGGCCTGCAACTGGGTGCCATCCGAGAGCGGAACCACATGTCCCAGTTCATAACCCACGCCGTACTGCTCGGGCGTGGGCTGATACCCGGCGGGCAATCCGAAATTCGCGGGCGCCGTCGGCACCGGTCCGGCGGCGGGCACGGCGGCGACCGGCGTGGTGCTCGAGACGGTCACCGCCAGCGCGGACAGTCCCGCCACGGTGAGGGCGGCGAGCCGGGCGCGGCGCGGCCTGGTCTTGCTAGTCAACGAAATAACCTCTGCGGATGCTCGGGAGGCCGCGCGGACGGACACCCGTCGCCGACCTCATCGTCGGAATTCAGCACACCGCACAGCCGGTATGCCGCGCTACCGGCAGTAACCAAGACTGCGCGGTTTCGGATTGTGCAGTGGACCAATGCGGCGCCGGATGTGAAACACCGCCGACCGGGCACTGGTGGCGGTGGCTACTCGCGGAATGCCGCCACCAGTTCCCGGTCGAGGAAAATGGGCGAATTACGGGGCGAAGGAGGCCGATTCGAGGCGGCGGGCGATGCGGGCCGCCGAGAGCGTCATGGCGTCGGTGGGGCGGTGCGGGTCCAGGCCGGTGAGCTCGTGGACGCGGGCCAGCCGGTAGGTGACCGTATTGCGGTGGATGTTCAGCAGGCGGGCCGTCGCCAGCTGGTTGAAGCCGGTGTCCACGAAGACCTCCAGGGTCTCGGCCAGCAGCGGCTGCGGGTCCAGGGGCGCGAGGACGGCGGCGAGACCGGCGCGGGCGGAACCGCCCGCGGCGACGGTGTACTCGAACATGAGGTCGCTGCGGCGGCACACCATGTGCGGGCGGTCCAGGCAGCGGCCCAGCTCGGCCAAGATGCGGGCCTCGGTGAAGACCCCCGGAACCAGGGTGCGGGTCGGGGCCACGGTGACGCCGACCCAGAACGGGGCGGGTTGTGCAGACTGCCCAGCGGGTTGCGCGGGCAGGCGGGTGGCGAGGGCGGCCGCGGTGGCGGTGCCGTCGTCGCCGGGCTGCAGGGGGAGCAGGGCCGTCCAGCCGCCGCTGTCCAGGCGCAGGAAGACGCCGGGAATGGCCTCGATGCGGTGCCGCAGCTCGCTGGTCTCCGCACCGCGGGCCGCGCCGAAACGGAAGACCGCGACCAGGAAGGCATCGGGGACCGCGATGGCCGGTTCATCGGCCCATTCGATCGGGTCGCGGCCGGTGAGCAGGGCGTCGGCAATGGCGCGGCGGCGTTCCAGCAGCTCCCAGCGCGGATCGTGCACGCGCCGCACCACCGCGGTGGCGATGCGGGTCTGCATCATCGTGATGTAGTGCAGCATCTGCAGCGCGGAATCGCTGAGCAGTTCGCGTTCGTCGCCGGTGGCGACGGCGCGGATCTCGTTCCAGATGAATTCCGCGCCGATGCTGTAGCGGCCGAGCACCTCTTCCAGGGGTTCGCCGTCGCGGACCCGGCCGAGCGCGATCTCCACCACCTCGCGGGTGTCCTCCTCGGCGGGCAGGACGCCGCTGCGCAGATAGTCGAAGAACAGGTCGATATTGAGCTTCACGCCGCGCTCGAAACCGCCCGCCACCAGCGTGTGCGGCAGGTTGCGGTACGGCGGCACCGCGGCCGGTATCTCGTCCCGGACCGCGACCGCGCGCCGATACAGCTCCTCGAGCACTCGGTCCCGGATTCGCGCTTGCATGACTCTCCTACTACCCGTACAGCGAATCGATAGTAGCCGCGTAGGCGGTAGCTATTGGTTTGCGCCTCAGTTTTCCGGTGGCCGTGAGGCAGTCGCTGCCCGGGGTCCACACCTCCGGCAGCACCGCGAACTTCTTGATCTGTTCCACCCGGGAGAGCTTGGAATTCGCGGCATCGACGCCCTCTTGCAGGGCCTTCAGCACAATCGGGTCCGCGGCCAGGGCGGCAATGCTCCGGTCCGATAGCTGATGGCGCTCGGCGAAGGCGGCGACCAGATCCGGATCGAGCAGGATGAGCGCGGTGTTGTACGGGCGGTTGTCGCCGATGGCCACCACCGTGCCCGCCAGCGGCGTGTTCTCGGTGACGGTGTTCTCGATATTGGTGGGCGACATGTTCTTGCCGGCCGCGTTGATGATGAGTTCCTTCTTGCGATCCACGATCTTCAGGAACCCGTCGGCGTCGATCTCGCCGATATCGCCGGTGTGCAGCCAGCCGTCGGCGTCGATGGTCTCGGCGGTCTTCTCCGGGGCATTGCGGTAGCCGCGCATGACCATCTTGCCGCGTACCAGGACCTCGCCGTCGTCGGCAATGCTGATCTCGGAACCGGGCAGCGGCTTGCCGACCGTGCCGATCTTGATGCGCGGGTGGCGGGACAGGGTCGCGCCGGCCGTGCACTCGGTCATGCCGTAGCCCTCGCACAGCGGCAGGCCCAGGCCGAGGAAGAACTCGTGGGTGTCGTGCGGGATGGGTGCCGAGCCGGTGACGGCAACGCGGACCTTGTCCAGGCCCAGGCGTTCGCGGATGGTGGCCAGCACCAGGCGGTCGGCCAGCTTGAACCGGGCCTGTTCCAGCAAGTTCGGGGTGCGCCCGTCGGATTCGGCGCGGGCGCGGGCGCGGCCGGTGCGAATGGCCCAATCCATCAGGCGGCGCTTGACCGGGCTGGGTTCGGCGGCGAAGCGCTCCTCCAGGGCGGCCTTGACCTTCACCCAGACCCGCGGGACGCCCAGGAAGACCGAGGGATGGACCTCGGTGAGCGCCTCGGCGACCTGCTTGAGATCGGGGACCGTGGTGATCTGGCCGCCGGTCAGCATGGACAGGTAGTGCGCGAACCAGCGGTTGGCGGCGTGCGCGTCGGGCAGGTAGGAGACGACCTTGTCCTCGGGTCCGCCACCGCCGAATTCCTCGATGACCTGGGCGTTTTCGAGGAAGTTGGTGTGGGTGAGCTCGACGCCCTTGGGCGGGCCGGTGGTGCCGGAGGTGTAGACGATGGTGAGCAGGTTCCCGGGATCGACCGCGCGCCAGGCGCTCTCGAAATCGAAATCACCGGCGGGCAGGGCCTCGACGTCGGCGAGGGGAACGGTGCCCTCGGGGGCGTCGTCCACGCAGATCACGTGTTCGACCGTATTGCCCTGGGCGGCGGCCTTTTCCACGGCCTCGAGAATCTGCGGCGCGAACTGGCGTTCGCAGATCACCGCCTTGTTGCCCGCATTGCCGAACTGGTAGGCCAGCAGATCCACCGGATTGGTGTTGTACACCGAGAACGGGGTGGCGCCGGTGTGCAGGACGGCGGTGTCGCAGAGGTGGAATTCGGGCCGATTGGTCATCATGAGCGCGACGGTGTCGCCCGGGCCGATGCCCAGCGCCGCCAGGCCGGAGGCGATCGAGCGCACGCGCTCGCCGTATTCGCGCCAGGTGATCGCCACCGCGCCACCGAGGGTGCGCAGCGCCACCTGGTCGGGATAGCGCGCGACATTCGATTGGAATGCCTCGATCAGCGTGCGCGGGCCGGCCCCCGCGGGATTCGATGAACTCACGACCTACCTCTGTGATCAAACGTTCGAGGGCGTGGCGGCCCTCACAGTGCCATCCAGCACACCGCACAAAGGCTTGTCCGGTCCAGAGGCAATGGACAAGATCTACGCTGATCGACTTGTGCTCATTGCACAAACCGCTGGTGCGCGGCCCCGGTTGGCGGCGGGAGCGGCGTGCGCTGGTCGGGTGAACGGTCCCCGGCGGCGTGGCGGCGGCTCGCTGACGCGCGTGTGTCGCGAATGATCTTGTTGCACAATCTGATTCGGGTCCCGCGGCCGATCATTCCGTCGTATCGTGTTAGCACACGAACAGGACCGCCGGAGCCCGACCGGGCCGTCCGATCGGGTGGTGTGCGGCTGTGTGAGGAGCCAGCGGTGATCACCCCTACTACCAACGGAGTTCTGGACTACATCAACGCCGAGGAAGTCGAATACGTCGACATCCGCTTCTGCGATGTCCCCGGCGTCCAGCAGCACTTCTCGATTCCCGCCAAGATGTTCGGCGAAGACCTGGTCGAGAACGGTATCGCGTTCGACGGCTCGTCCGTGCGCGGCTTCCAGGCCATCCACGAATCCGACATGCTGCTGCTGCCGGACCTGCGCACCGCGCAACTGGATTCGTTCCGCGCCGCCAAGACGCTCAATATCAACTGCTTCGTGGCCGACCCGCACACCCGCGTCGCCTACAGTCGCGACCCCCGCAATGTGGCCCGCAAGGCCGAAGAGTATCTCCGCTCCACCGGCATCGCCGACACCGCCTACTTCGGCCCCGAAGCCGAGTTCTACATTTTCGACAGCGTCCGCTACGACACCGCCATGAACGGCGCCTTCTACGAGGTCGACTCCTCCTCCGCCGACTGGAACACCGGCGCCAAGACCAATGCCGACGGCACCCCCAACCGCGGCTACAAGGTCCGCCCCAAAGGCGGCTACTTCCCCGTCGCCCCCTACGACGCCGACGTCGACCTGCGCGACCAAATGTGCACCAACCTCCAGCACGCCGGCTTCGAACTGGAAAAAGGCCACCACGAGGTGGGCACCGCGGGCCAAGCCGAAATCAACTACCGCTACAACACCCTGCTGGCCGCCGCCGACGACCTCCAGCTCTACAAATACATCATCAAGAACACCGCCTGGGCCGCCGGCAAAACCGTCACCTTCATGCCCAAACCCCTCTTCGGCGACAACGGCTCCGGCATGCACGTCCACCAATCCCTCTGGAAGGACGGCTCCCCGCTGTTCTACGACGAGGCCGGCTACGCGGGCTTATCCGACCTGGCCCGCCACTACATAGGCGGCCTACTCCACCACGCCCCCTCCCTCCTCGCCTTCACCAACCCCACGGTGAACTCCTACAAACGCCTGGTCCCCGGCTTCGAAGCCCCCGTGAATCTCGTCTATTCCCAACGCAATCGCTCCGCAGCCGTACGCATCCCCGTAACCGGCACCAGCGCGAGCGCTAAGCGCCTCGAATTCCGCTGCCCCGATTCCTCCGGCAACCCCTACCTCTCCTTCGCCGCCATGATGATGGCCGGCCTCGACGGCATCACCAACAAAATCGAACCCGCCCTCCCGATCGACAAAGACCTCTACGAACTGACCCCCGAGGAATCCGCCGAAGTAATCCAAACCCCACCCAGCCTCGACGCCGTAATCGACCGCCTGGAATCCGACCACGAATACCTCACGGCCGGCGGCGTCTTCACCGAAGACCTCATCGAAACCTGGATCCGCCTCAAGCGCTACACCGAAATAGCAGAAATCAACGTCCGCCCCCACCCCTACGAATTCGACCTCTACTTCGACGTCTGACCAACCGCGGTCGACTCAGAAGATCGCGACCGGGGCGACCGGGGTTCCGGTCGCGCCGACGAAGGGTTCGGGCATGGCGGAGAGGAGGAATTCGTAGCGGGACTGTTCGGCGCAGGCGGTGGACAGGGGTTCGAGGTTCCAGTTCTGGCCTTGGAGCATGCCCATTTCGACGAGGTGGAGGGCGTGGACGGCGAGCCAGGCGTTGGGGATTTCGGGTGGGAAGATTTCGAAGGTGAGGGTGTCGGTGGCCACGGCGGCGGTGTCGCGGGCGTGGAACCATTCGGGGGTGCGGATGGACAGGCCGGGGGAGGGCATGGCGTAGGCGGTGCGGTCGCCGGACAGGTACAGCCGCATGTGGCCGGTGCGGATGAGGACTATGTCGCCGGCGCGGACTCGGGTGCCGGCCAGTTCCTCGGCGGCTTCCAGGTCTTCGGGGACGACGGCGTGATCGACGGGGAGGCGGTCGACGCCGCGGGCGCGGGCCACATCCAGGAGTACGCCGCGGGAGACGATGTGCGGGATTGCGGAGATGGCGCTGAAGGCCGCGCCGCCGTGTGCGGTGATGCTGTCGGCGGGACGGCCGTTGTAGATGTGGCCGGAGTGCGAGACGTGCGGCAGGGCATCCCAGTGCGTGGCGGCCTGCAAGGCCATGGTCACCACGTCATCGCTGGTGGCGACCGTGTCCGGGCCGAACAGCTGCCAGTTGATCGCGACCATGCTGTGCAGGGGATTCACGCGCCCGGGAATCAAGCCTGTCTGCACGCCCTGCTGAGTCAGCGGCAAGGCCAGCGGAACCCGGCGTCCGGTGCGCACGGTGGCCGCCGCGGCCCGCGCCACCTCATCGGTGATCAGGTTCAATGTCCCGAGCTCGTCCTCCGAACCCCAACGCCCCCAGTTGTTCACACGCTTCGCGATCGCCAGGAATTCCGCGGGAAAACTCATGGCTTCTCTTTACCTGACGCGTAATCGACTTGCAGCACGACAGCGAAGAACCTTGAGGCATGACGGATTACACGAACACCGCGCAGCGCTACATCGACAGCTGGAACGAGCAGGACGCGGACAAGCGCAAAGCCCTGATCGACGAGTTGTACACCGCGGACGCGGCATTCACCGATCCGCTGGCGGAGATCCGCGGCACCGAGGCCATCGACGCCATGGTCGCCGGCGCCCAGCAGCAGTTCGCGGGTCTGGAATTCAGCCTCGGACCGGTGGACGGTCATCACGACACCGCGCGCTTCACTTGGTATCTCGGCGCCCCCGGCGCAACCGAACCCCTGGTGATCGGATTTGACGTGATCACCCTCACCGGCGGCCGGATCGCCCAGGTGCTCGGCTTCCTCGACAAGGTGCCCGCCTGACCCGAGCCGCGACAGTGGCGCCGGCACGATCCGTGCCGGCGCCATTTCGCGTTCCCGCCGGACGGAATTCATCCGCCACACCTGGCGTTGGCGCATACGCGCAATCCACCACGCGGAGGCCGGTGGCGGATGCGCCCGCGCGCGTGTGATGGAATCCTGTTGCGGGGAGAGACTATTGAGTAGCGAGAGGATGAGTGGACGACGGTGGCTCGGTTCGGGGGGTCGAACGGTCATGCCGCGCCGCGCCAAACTATGACGTTGCCCTCACTACCCGCGCGTAAAACCCGGTGCGCCATACGATCCGGGCCTGAAATCTGCGGGAAGGCGAAGTAGCCATGGACCGAAACGCGTTCGTCGAAGTGATGAACGAGGCGAGCGGGATGCTGGAAGCGGGACTCGCCACCGAGGCGCTGGCCCGGCTCACGGCCTTCGACAATGCGCTGCTCACACCGCCGGATCCCAAGGACTACGGCTGGATCATCTCCTACCGCTTCCGATCCGCCTTCGCGGCAGGCGATTACGAACAGGCCCTGCACCTGGCCGAACACGGTCCGGCCCGCTATCCCGCCGACATCCCGCCCGGCACCCTCGCCACCATGTACTCCATGGCCGTCGAGGCCGCCACCCAACTCGGCCGCGCCGAAACCGCCGTCATCATGGCCGACCGCTGCATCGAATTGCGCCGCAGCCACGGCGAACCCGGTGAAGTGCTGATGGCCGCCATGACCGCCTGCACTCTGCTCGGCGATATCGAACGGCACGATCTGGCGAGCCGGTACGCGGAACTGCTGGTGGCCGAGGGAGCGGGATTCGACGAGTACCGCTCCTACGGTTACTACGCCGTCTGCGCGGCCATCGAACACGGCGTCGGCGGACACCTCATCGACACCCTGCGCGCCGGCCGCGAATGGCTCAGCCGCCAGGAGAACGAATTCGCCCGCGAGGCACTCGATTACCTGCAGAAATCACCGGCCATGAGCGACCCGCTCGCGGGCCACGGCCCGCTGGGAGGGCCCGGGCCGCTGGCAGGGTCGGGACCGCTCGAAGGCTCCGGACCGTTCGCGGGGTCGGGACCGCTGGCAGGGTCGGGACCGCTCGAAGGCTCGGGACCGTTCGCGGGGTCGGGACCGTTCGCGGGATCGGGTCGGCTCGGTGGACCGGGTCCGCTCGCGGGAACTGGTCCGGTGGGAGGTCCAGAGTCGCTAGCCGGAACAGGTCCGGTCGGACGACCGGGTCCGCTGGCAGGAAGTGGTCCGGCCGGAGGGTCGGGACCGCTGGCAGGTCAGGGTCCGCTGGCAGGTCAGGGTCCGGTCGGGGGACCGGGCCCGTTGCCGGGTCGCGATCCGCTATCGGCGCCCGGCCCATTCGGCGGACCGACCCCGCACCCGACGCCCGATCCGCTGCTCTCGCCCGGACCGCCACCGGCGCCAGGCCCGCTCTCCGCGCCCGAACCGCTACCGGGCCTGGGCCCGCTCGCCGACCTCGGCGCCGGTGCGCCCGCCGGCGCCGCGACCCAGTACCTGCCGATTCCCGGCGCCGCGCCGCACACCGGCCCGAAGCAGCCCCCCGCTGAACAATGCTCGGGCGGCGAAGCCGCCGACGCCCTCCTGGAAGCCCAGCGCCCCGCCCTGGCCGCCTCCGCCTACCGCGCCCTCATCGCCGCGGCCATGGAAACCGGCAAGCCCGACCCGCTGATCATGGGCAAATCCGTTCTCGGCCTGCTCATGTCGCTCATCTTCGACAACCGCGTCAGCGAGGCGCACGCCGTCTGGGTCGACGAACAGGCCCCCACCTACCTGGGCGTCTGGTCCCTGGAAAACGGCCAGACCTCCGTCCACGACGGCATCGCCTACAACTTGGTCGCCGCTTTCCTGCACTCGCTGTCCACCGGCGACCGCAATGCCAGCAATCACGCCGTCGACACCCTCATGGGCCGCAGCGTCGACTGGGCCTTCACCAACAACCCCCAGGTCGTCCCCGCCATGCTCAACACCTGGCGCCGGCACCTGCACGAAATCCACGAGGGCGAACCGGCTCCCGAATACCGCTGGCAGCTCGGCCAGGCCGAGGAACGCTGGGGCGCGCCCCTCCCCGAATCCGGCCTCTACTGGATGCGCCCCTACCGCTGGGTCGTCGACTGGGTCTGATCGCTAGGCTTCGGGTTATGGCAACGGAGATCTGGCATAACCCGAAGTGCTCCAAGAGTCGCACTGCCAAGACGGTTCTCGACGAATCCGGCACCGACTACATCGAACGCCGCTACCTCGACAACCCGCCCACCGCCGCCGAAATCCGCGACGTACTGGCCAAACTGGCCCTGGAACCCTGGGACATCACCCGCACGGCCGAACCCGAGGCCAAAGAACTGGGCATCGCCGAGTGGGGAAAGACCGCCGCCGACCGTGACCGCTGGATCGAAGCCCTGGCCGCCCACCCGCGCCTGATCCAACGCCCCATCATCATCACCGCCGACGGCCGAGCCATGGTGGCGCGCGACGCCGAAACCCTCGACACCCTGCGCTGATCCGAGTTCTCGCACTGCGCTCACCGATTCAAACGCGTATCCCGAGACCTGGTGGTATTTGCTCACGCAATTCGAAACACCGGGAATCCCGGTGCGATCTCGGCCAATTCGGCGTCACTCGCATTCTTGGTGACGCCCTCGAAGAACTTGCCGACCTCCCACCCCCAGCGCTCCAGGTAGGCGCGCAGCACCGGGATCTTGTCCGCATCCGCCAGCTCGGCCGCGGTGAAGGATTCGGCCCTCCGGCCCAGTCGCAGCTCGCCGGACCCGGCCACCCGAAGATTCCGCACCCACTGCGTGTGACCGCGCGGCGCGACCAGGTACCGCGCGCCGTCCGCGGTGGTGAGCACATTGACCATGGTGGTCCGCCATTCGCCACTCTTGCGTCCGCGCACCGCCAGCAGCCGGGACCCGGCCACGCTGATCCCGAGCTTGGGCAGCAGATTGAAGATGCGGTTCATGACCGGATCCAGACCGGAGGGGCCGATGTAGCGGTCGGCGGCGGAGTTGGCGTTCATGGTGGCGTCCTTTGCAAGCTCTTCGAGAGCGGTGCTCTCTGATGTGATCAGTGTGCATGGCCGCTGCACTCACTGTCAAGAGCAGTGCTCTCGAAAAGTTTCACCGCTCCAAAACGTGGCATACTGTCTCCATGAACGCCCCTCGCACCGCCCGCGAACGAGCCCGAGCCGAGATCACCCGCGAAATCACCGATGCGGCCCGCCGTCAGCTCGCGGATTCGGGCGCGCCCGCGCTCTCCCTGCGCGCCATCGCGCGCGAACTGGGCATGGTCTCGTCCGCGCTGTACCGCTATTTCCCCAGCCGCGACGATCTGCTCACGGCGCTGATCATCGAGGCCTATAACGCCATCGGCGACGAGGTCACCGTTGCCGTGGGCACCGCGGACAACCCGCGCGCCCAATGGCGAGCCGCCGCGGCTGCGGTGCGGCACTGGGCGATCGTGCACCCCCACGAATACGCACTGCTCTATGGTTCACCCGTTCCCGGCTACCAGGCCCCGCAAACGACCATCGAACCGGCGTCCCGAGTCCCGCTCGGCTTGCTCGGTATCGTGCACCGCGCCTGGGAGAGCGGCGCTCTCGCCGAAGCGCAGGGTTCCGTGCACCCCGACCTGGCGGCCCAATCCGCCGATATCGCACGGCAATTCGCCCCCGGCCTGCCCGACGCCGTGGTGGTCCGCATGGTCGTCGCCTGGACCCAGCTCTTCGGCGCGGTGAGCTTCGAGGTCTTCGGTCAGCTCAACGGCACCATGGATCCGGCCGGCCCGTTCTTCGACTTCGCCGTGGACGCCATGGCCGACCTCATGGGCCTGCCGGCCTGATCTCCTCGGCCAGGTCGAGAAACATCGACACGACGGGATTCTCCTCGCCGCTGCGGAATACGAGATGCTGAGCCTCGGCGAGCACCGTGCGGGCGCGCGCCACCAGCGCCGGCCCCGCGGGAGTGGGCGCCCACCCCCGACGCCACCGTCAACGCCTTCTTCGCCGCCTTCGGCGCGCGGGACCTGGATGCTCTGCTGGCGCTGATCGCCGAGCACGCCACCTGGACCATCCCCGGCGATCCGGCCATCGTCCCGTGGGCCGGGCAGCGTGACCGGAATGCGCTGGCGGACGGCTTCTTCCGCCCGCTCTTCGAGGCCGCCTCGTACCGCATCTTCGAGGATTCGCTGATCCTCGCCCGCGTCTACACCGGCGACCCGTCCCTGGGCCTGGCTGCCTGACCTGCGGAGTTCACACCGGAAACGGCGGCGTCCCGACTCCGGTGATCCGCAGATTCCCCCAGGGGTCGCGCTCCTGCAAGGCCCCCGAGGCCGGAGCGCCGCCGGGGAGGGTGAGGAACACCTGTCCGCGACCCGGACCGGGCAGGTCCACGCCATCCGCCGCGGCCACCCGGCCGTACCAATGGAATTTGCCGTCGATGGGGTCGAGGTGACCGTTCAAGGTGACGGTCACCGGCACCTCGGCGCCGGGGGCGTCCAGCACCGCCGGGCCCGAATACTCGTGCGCTGGTTCGGGTTCGGGGAAGTCGATCCATTCGTCATAGCCCCGGCGCCGACGCCCCCGCTGCCACCTCACAGCAGCCCCCGGCGCTTCCAGATGCGTTTGCCGATCGGCCCGATGAGACCCTGCTTGTCCAGGAACGCACCGAGATTCGCGGCCCCGAGCCCCAAAGCGCGTTTGGCGTGCGGATTCTCGTGCGCCATCCGGCGGGCGGCCCGGCCGTCGGCGATTCCGGCGCGCGCGTACATGTGCCAATTGGTGAGCAGATGCACGAACAGGGGAGCGGCGACCGCGACACACAGCCGCGTATAGGCGATCTCGGTCCTCGACATGGTCGGCACCCGCCGCGCCAGCGCATCCCGTGCGAAGCCGATGTGCCGCGCCTCCTCGGTGACATGAATCCGCATGGCGCGCGCCACCAGCGGCTGCAGTTCCGGATCGTCGAGGGTGCGCCGCTGAAGTGCGTCGAAGATCTCCTCGCCCACCAGCGCGCCCACCCACACCATGGAGCCGCGCAGGAACAGCTGCAAGGCGCTGATCGTCAGGCGCTCATAGCGATTCGGCCAATACGGCTTGGCCTCGATGCGGTCGATGAGCTTGCCGAACATCATCATGTGCCGGCATTCGTCGCCCATCTCGGTGAGCGTGTAGTGCGAATACCCGGAGCGCGGATCATTGGCCATGAGCTCGCGCAGCAACAGCCGGTTGAGCAGGTTCTCGAACCAGATGCCCACCGACAGCACATTCGCGAGCTCCTGCCGGGACAGCTCCCGCCGCTGCTCGTGGGTCATCGCTTCCCACAGCGGGGTCCCGTACAGCGAGACCACCTCCGGCGGCAGGAAGAATTTGTCCGGATCCAGCGGTGCGTCCCAGTCCAGATCGACCACCGGGTCGTAGGACTTCTTCACCGATCCGATCAGCAAACGCCGCGCGAAGACGTCCGATGCGGCCCGCTCGCCCATGACAACGCCCTTGTCGGCCATGGCAGCTCCTGACTCAAGTTACTGATACAAGCTGTTACACTCAGATTAGTGGTACATGATGTATCGGTCAATGGGCGGGTGAGTATCGTGAGGCGAATGACCGCATCCAGCGCACGCAAGCCGACCGCGACCGCCGACGGTCGCAGCACCCGCTGGAGCGGTCACAAGGCCCGCCGCCGCGCCGAAATGCTCGACGCCGCCCTGGCCGTCATCGAGGAGAACGGCACCGAGATCTCGGTGCAGCAGATCGCCGACCGCCTGCGGGTCCCGCGCCCGGTGGTCTACCGCCACTTCGACGGCCGCGCCGATCTGGATCAGGCCATCCGCCGCCACATCCTGGATTCCCTGCTGGCCGAACTGCTTCCGGCCCTGCGGCCGGACGGCACCGTCCGCGATGCGGTGCGCGGCGCCGTCGGCACCTATGTCGGCTGGGTGGAACGCCACCCCAACCTGCACCGCTTCCTGGCCGCCGGGGAACCGCAGGGCGAGTCCGCCGCGGTCCTGGCCGGAGCCCGCGATCGGATCGGCGGTCAGCTCGCCGACCTGTTCGCCGACACCCTGGCCCGCTTCGGCCTGGACCGGAATCGCGCCCGCCCCATGGCCTTCGGCATGGTCGGGTTCGTCGACGGCGTGGTCAACAACTGGCGTGCCGAATCCGCGCTCACCAGTGAGCAAGTCGAAGGCATTCTCACCGAATCCGTGCTGGCCCTGCTGGAGGGCAATGCCCGCAGCCTGGATGTGCCGCTGGATCGCGACACCGTCATCTCCGAGCTGCTCTCGCGCACGGAGGCGCTTCGCTCATAATTTTGCCGTAATAGAAAATTTACCTCGGCGGCAAGTTTCTGTACCCTGGATGGCATGGGTGAAATCGGTCTGCGCGAGCGCAAGAAACGGGAAACCCGGCTCGCGCTGAGCCTCGCGACCATCCGGCTCAGCGTCGAACGCGGCTGGGACAACGTGACGGTGGAGGACATCGCCGCCGCGGCCAATGTCTCCGTGCGAACCTTCCGCAACTACTTCTCCAGCAAGGCCGAAGCCGTCGCCTCGCGGCATCTCGAGCGCATGGAGCAAATGGCGGAGGAACTTCTGCAACGGCCGGAATCCGAACCGCTGTGGGAGGCGGTGATCGCCGCGGTCCTGGACCGGTTCGCGCTCGGGCAGCAGCGCGACGACCGCCCCGAAGGCCGCGAGTGGGCCGATGGCATCCAGCTCATGCTCGGCCAACCCGCCGTGCAGTCCGCCGTGCTCGAGGCGAATGCCGTCGCCGAGCGCACCCTGGCCGCGGCGGTGGCCGCGCGCACCGGCACCGACGCCGGACGCGATCTGTATCCGAATCTCGCGGCCGCCGCGATCGGAGCGGCCTGCTCCGCCGCCATCGACCACAGCCTGCGCGCGCATCCGCCGCAGCCGGTGCTGCCGCTGCTGCGCGAAGCACTCGAACAACTGGCCGCGGGCCTGCCGGTCCCGCCGCCTAAAACCACTGTCCTTCAGGAGAAGTCATGACCTTCGATGTGATCATCGCCGGAGCGGGGCCGGTCGGCCTGATGCTGGCCGGTGAACTCCGCCTCGCGGGGGCGGGCGCCCTGGTCCTGGACCGGCTGCCCGAACCCAGCGGCGAGGCCAAAGCCAATGGCCTGGTCGGCCAGGTGGTGCCGATGATGGATCGCCGCGGTCTCTACGAGCGCCTCGGCGGCCCGCCCGGCCCGCCGCAGCCCAACTCCTCCTATTTCATGTTCGCCGCGCTCCCACTGGATTTGAGCCTGCTCGAGCACAGTCCCATCCACACCCTGGCGGTGCCGCAGCCGCGCCAAGTGGAGGTGCTGCGCGATCGCGCTGTGGAGCTGGGCGCCGAGATTCGCTGGGGCACCGAACTGCTCGGCTTCGAACAGGATGAAGACGGTGTGACCGTCGAGGTTTCGGATGCCGAAGGAGTGCACCGCCTACGCGCCCGATATCTGGTCGGCGCGGAGGGCGCGCACAGCGTGACCCGCAAGATGTCCGGAATCGACTTCCCGGGAATGCATTACGACCGCACCCTCACTCGCATCGCGAACGCGAGCGTGCCATCCGAATGGGTGGAGGCCGCGACCGGAATGCTGCACGTCCCCGGCTACGGCGATATCCGCCCGTTCCTGCCGCTGCGCACCGAGCGCGGCGGTTTCGCCTGGGCGCCCTTCCCCGGCCGTGCGCCACTGCTCAGCACCATCGAATGGGATCAACCCGAACCGGCCGAGCCGATGAGCCTCGACGAGATGGCGGCGAGCATCGCCCGGGTCCTCGGCGTCCCGGTGCCCCTCGAACCGCCCGCCGGTGACGGCCCACATGCCTTGCGGCGCATGGCAGGCGGCCACACCCGCGTCGCCGAGCGATTCCGCGACAGGCGGATCTTCCTCGCCGGCGACGCCGCCCACGTCTTCGCCACCGGCGGCGGTCCGGGGCTCAATCTGGGCTTGCAGGACGCCATCAACCTCGGCTGGAAACTCGCCGCCGAGATCAAGGGCGAAGCCCCCGCCGGACTCCTGGACAGCTACGACACCGAACGGGGCCAGGCGGCTCGCCGCACCCTGCGCTCGGCCCGGACCCAGGCGGCGCTGCAAGCTCCGGGCTCGGACGTCACCGCTCTGCGGGAGGTCTTCGCCGAACTGCTGGCCGACGAACCGGCGGTCCAGCGCATCGCCGACCTGCTCGCGGGCTCCGATATCCGTTACGACATGGGCGATCCCGACGCACACCCGCTCGTCGGGCGGGTCGCACCCGACCTGGAGCTCGACATCGACGGCAGCACCGTCCGAATTGCCGAATTGACCAGAGCGGCAAGACCTTTGCTCGTGGACCTGACCGAAGGCGGCGTGGTGTCGGCGGCGGTGCCGGAATGGGGTGACCGGGTGGACGTCATCGCGGGCCGCGCGACGCCGCCGGTGCGCGGTGTCAGCGCGCTCTTGCTGCGACCCGACACCTACGTGGCCTGGATGTCCACCGCACCGGATCCCAGCGCCGGTGACCTCGCGTCGCTGCGCGCTGCGCTCGGCCGCTGGCTCGGTACCCCGGTGGCGGCCACCCCGTATGTGAGATGACCAGCGGCGGAGCGTAATTCGCTTGCCATCCGGCCGGATAACTGGAAATGTCTGTCAGTGAAGCGATTCGTTCTCGGGGGAGGAAATCGATGAGATCTCGGACTTTCGCAGGCTTGGCGGCCATCGCGGGGATGTCTTGTGCCGCAGCGATTGTGCTCGCGCCCTCGGCCGCCGCGGCCTTCTACGTCGCGCCCGGCGTCTGGTGTGAGGGCACGACTTGCACCAATGACAACGACGAGGCCTATCTGATCTCCGCGCAGATCAGTTGCAGCACCATGAACACCCTCACCGGTGTCTGGTCGACCGATTACGTCACCGGCAGCGAGTGGGCCGAACCCCATACCAGCGTGAACCTGGCACTGTCGTGCGCACCCGGCGACCTGGAGGGGAGCTGGAGTATCACCGGCGCGGCGCCGCGCTCCCAGGTGCCCACCGGATCAGCGGGCTGATCCAGCCCGCGCGCTGGTCGGCCCGAAGCCGGAGTCCGGGCCGATCAGCGATTGTCTTCAGCCGCGCTCGGCGAGCGCACGGTAGCTGGCGTTCCACATCCATTCCACCGGTCCGCGCTCGAAGCGCCGCAGCCAGAAGTGGGCGAAGACCATCATGAGCGCGGAGACCAGCACGTACACCCCGACGGTGAACGGCACCCGCGCCTGGGCGGACACCAATCCGGTCAGACCCAGACCCCAGCCGTAGCAGATCGCGCCCGCCACCAGGTTCTGCAGGATGTAGCAGCTCAGCGCCATCCGGCCGACCTCGGAGAACCGCCGTGCCACCAGGCCCGGAGCGGGACGGCGGGTGTAGAACTCGGCGACCAGCGCCAGGATGCCCAGCGCGACGAACGGCGCGGTGCCGTAGCGGGTGAACAGGATCAGGTCGCCGCCGCCCGCGACGCCGAGCGCCATGTCCAGCGGTGCGGCGATGCCGAGGCCGATGATCATGAGCCGCTTGCGGATTCGCGCGCCCTCGGCCTCGAACACCCCGGCCCGGAACAGCCGCGCGCCGAGCAGGAACAGTGCGATGGACATCGGGAAGATGAACACCGCCTCCAGCCGGAACATGGCCGCGTGGTCCAGCCGGAACACCACCAGATCCCAGAACGAGCCGTCCGCATAGGGATTCGGGTCGAGCGCCTCGGGTTGCGGCCGCTCCGACGGCGACCGGGAATCGAAGGCCATGCCGACCGCGATGAGCGTGAGCACGGCGGTGTGGATGCTCGCCGCGACGATCAGCCAGCGCCGCTGCGCCTTCGGGCCGGTGGCCAGGACGAACGCCACCACCAGACCGGTGAGGGCGTAACCCATCAGGACATCGAATTCGGCGACCAGCAGGAAGTTCAGGAAGCCGTCGAGGAACAGCAGCCCCGCCCGCCACGGGTACTTGCCCGGCCACGGTCGTCCGCCGCGCACCGCCGAGCGCTGCTGAATGGCCAGCCCGATGCCGAACATAATGGTGAGCAGCCCCAGGAACTTGCCCTGCGCCAGCTGCTGCAGCACCCGTTCGGCCCACAGCCACGCACCGGTCGGCTCGTTCTCCTGCGAGATGTAGCCGAGCAGCCCCTCATAGTTGGTGAAGATCCAGATATTGGTGCCCAGCGTGCCCAGAATCGCGATGCCGCGCAGCACGTCCAGCGCGGGCAGCCGGCCCGAACGGGGCGCGGCGGGAACGGGATTCGGGTCGGCGGTGACTGTGCGGGCCGGGCGCGCGTGCCGCGGCGAGGGTACCGGTTCGACCATGCGTGCAATTGTGCCGTCGGGCCAGGTCAGCGCGGATCGCCCGGGAGAACGATCACGCCTACGCCGCACGAATGACCCGGCGTCCACGCCACGGATGACCCGCTCGCGCCCGATTCCCAGCGTCGTCGCCTAGGCTCGGACTTATGCAGCGCATCATCGGAATCGAGGTCGAGTACGGCATTTCGACGCCTTCGGAGCCGTCGGCCAACCCGATTCTCACGTCCACCCAGGCGGTGCTCGCCTACGCCGCGGCCGAAGGCGTGCCGCGCGCCAAGCGCACCCGCTGGGACTACGAGGTGGAGTCTCCGCTGCGCGACGCGCGCGGTTTCGATCTGGGGCGGCTCAACGGGCCCGCGCCGGTCATCGATGCCGACGAGGTCGGCGCGGCGAACATGATCCTCACCAATGGGGCCCGCCTCTACGTCGACCACGCCCACCCGGAGTATTCCGCGCCCGAGGTCACCGACCCCCTGGATGCGGTCATCTGGGACAAAGCGGGCGAGCGTGTGATGGAGGCCGCCGCCCGCTACGCCTCCAGCGTGCCCGGCGCCCCGCGCATGCAGCTGTACAAGAACAACACCGACGGCAAGGGCGCCTCCTACGGCACCCATGAGAACTACCTCATGAGCCGCGAGACCCCGTTCAACCAGATCATCCTGGGCCTGACCCCGTTCTTCGTCTCCCGCCAGGTGGTGTGCGGCTCCGGCCGGGTGGGCCTGGGCCAGTCCGGTGATCAGCCCGGTTTCCAGCTGTCCCAGCGCGCCGACTACATCGAGGTCGAGGTCGGCCTGGAGACCACGCTCAAGCGCGGCATCATCAACACCCGCGACGAACCGCACGCCGACGCCGACAAATACCGCCGCCTGCACGTCATCATCGGCGACGCCAACCTCTCGGAATGGTCCACCTACCTGAAGGTCGGCACCACCGCCCTGGTCCTGGACCTGATCGAGGCCGGCGAGGACCTCTCGGATCTGCAACTGGCCCGCCCGGTCACCGCCGTGCACACCATCAGCCACGATCCCAGCCTGCGCGCCACCGTCGCCCTGGCCGACGGCCGCGAGCTGACCGGCCTTGCCCTGCAACGCATCTACCTCGACCGCGTCGAGAAGTTCATGGACCGCACCGGCGGCAACAACGACGCCCGGGTGCAGGACATCATCGAAAAGTGGGCGCACGTCCTGGATCTGCTCGAGCGCGATCCCATGGAGACCGCGGACCTGCTCGACTGGACCGCGAAACTCCGTCTGCTGGAAGGCATGCGCAACCGTGAGGGCCTGAACTGGGCCGCGCCCAAGCTGCACCTCATGGACCTGCAGTACTCCGACGTGCGCCTCGACAAGGGCCTCTACAACCGCCTCGTGGCCCGCGGCTCCATGCAGCGCCTGGTCACCGAGCAGCAGGTCGTGGACGCAATGACCAACCCGCCCACCGACACTCGCGCCTACTTCCGTGGCGAATGTCTCCGCCGCTTCGGCGCGGACATCGCCGCCGCCAGCTGGGATTCGGTGATCTTCGACCTGGGCGGGGACTCCCTGGTCCGCATCCCGACCCTGGAGCCGCGCCGCGGCACCAAGCAGCATGTCGGCAAACTTCTGGACGGCGTGGATACCGCCGCCGACCTGGTGCAACAGCTCACGCGCTGAGCGGAATCAATCGGCCTGCCGCGGAGAATTCCACGGTTCCGGAGCCGGGCCGCCAACCCGATTTCGAGGTTTGGCGGCCCGCTCCAAGGTCATTCTCCGGGTGTCCCGGGGAGTTTGCGCCCGGGAGCTTCCGAGAGGTAGCGGGCAGGGCACATTGCGGTTAATCCGGCATGTTGTCCCCGCCGCTGGGTAGTGTTGGGGGACGGGCATCGGACTTTCTCCGGTGCTCGCCGATGATCACAGAGGAGGTCGGCTGCTATGGCACAAGAGCAGACCAAGCGCGCCGGTGGTGGCGACGAGGACGAGGGCCCCGTCGGTGACGGTGCCGCGGGGCAGGAGCGGCGCGAGAAACTGGCCGAGGAAACCGACGACCTGCTCGACGAGATCGACGACGTTCTGGAGGAGAACGCGGAGGACTTCGTGCGCGCCTACGTTCAGAAGGGCGGCCAGTGACCCAAGGTGATCCCCTGCGGCTCCAAACGGGGTTCGCCCTCTCCTCCTTCTCCGAGTACCTGCGGATGTACGCCCCGGAACTGTTGCCCGCCAACAGTTTCCGGTCCGACGGCGGCCATCCGGTGAGTGCCGCCCCGGCGGACATCGCCCCGCACGGCACCACCATCGTCGCGGTGTCCTACCGCGGCGGCGTGCTGATCGCGGGCGACCGCCGGGCAACTCAGGGCAACCTGCTGGCCAGCCGCGATATCGAGAAGGTGTACATCACCGACACCTTCTCCGCGGCCGGCATCGCGGGCACCGCGGGCATGGCGATCGAGATGATCCGCCTGTTCGCGGTGGAGCTGGAGTACTACGAGAAGATCGAGGGCGTCCCCCTCACCTTCGACGGCAAGGCCAACAAACTCTCCAAAATGGTGCGCGACCACCTGCCCGCGGCCCTGCAGGGCCTGGCGGTGGTGCCGCTGCTGGTCGGCTACGACCCGGACCAGCAGGACCCGGACAAGGCCGGCCGCATCATCTCCTACGACGTGGTCGGCGGTCGCAGCGAAGAGCGCTTCGGCTACACCGCGGTCGGTTCCGGTTCGCTGTTCGCCAAGTCTTCGCTCAAGAAGACCTACGCCCGCGGCATCGATCAGGACAAGGCATTGCGCATCGCCATCGAGTCGCTGTTCGACGCGGCCGACGACGACACCGCCACCGGTGGTCCCGACACCATGCGCAACATCTACCCGACGGCGATCGTCATCGACTCCGAGGGCGCGGAGGAGGTCTCCGACGAGCGTCTGAAGGAGATCACGCGGGCGATGGTGGACGAGCGTGCCGCGGCGGCCGCGGAAGGGATCGGTGAAGCATGACACTGCCGTACTACGCGTCGGCCGAACAGATCATGCGCGACAAGACCGAACTTGCGCGCAAGGGCATCGCACGGGGCCGCAGTGTCATCGTTCTGGTGTACGACAAGGGTGTGGTGTTCGTGGCCGAGAACCCCTCGGCCACCCTCCACAAGGTGAGTGAGTTGTACGACCGTGTCGGTTTCGCCGCGGTCGGCAAGTACAACGAGTTCGAGAGCCTGCGCCGCGGCGGCATCCTGCAGGCGGATCTGCGCGGGTACCAGTTCGACCGGCGGGATGTGACCGGCCGGTTCCTGGCCAACCTGTACGCGCAGAGCCTCGGTTCCATCTTCACCGACCAGCTCAAGCCGTTCGAGGTGGAGATCTGCGTCGCCGAGGTGGGCTATCCGGAGCAGGCGTCGAACTCGGTGCTGTACCGCATCAATTTCGACGGATCCATTGTCGACGAACGCGAATTCGTGGTGATGGGCGGCAACACCGACCCCATCGTCACCGCGCTCAAGGGCACCTACAAGGCGGGCATGGACCTGCATTCCGCCATCACGGTGGCGGTCGGTGCGCTGCAGAAGGCCACCCCGGAGGGCGGCAGCGACAAGGACAAGCGCACCATCGGCGTCTCCTCCCTCGAGGTGGCGACGCTGGAGCAGGCCCGCCCGCGTCGCGCCTTCCGCCGCATCAGCGGTTCGGCCCTGCAACAACTGATCACCGGTAAACCCTCCACCGCCAAAGCCGCGGCGGAAGAGGACAAGCCGGGCGCGGGAGATCCGTCCTAGCGCTGGGAAATTCGCAAAATGCCGGGCCGCGAGCCAAATGGTTCGCGGCCCGGCATTTTCTCTGTCCGCGCGCATGTTTTCGCATTGCACTCGGCGGGGGCGAGTGTTTGCACTCGGATGAGCAGAGTGCAAAGGGGGCTTGGTTTTTGGCAGGTGACAGGGCCTGCGACGTTGCATCTCGTGCTAAATCGTTGTGAATACGTTTGCATCGGCTGTCCGACACCGCCCTTATGCGGCTTCCGACCGCTGTAATGTCGATGGTGTGCAGCGACGAATCATGGGGATCGAAACCGAATTCGGGGTGACGTGCACCTTCCACGGTCACCGTCGGTTGAGTCCTGACGAGGTGGCCCGGTACTTGTTCCGCCGGGTGGTTTCCTGGGGCCGTAGTTCCAACGTGTTCCTCCGCAACGGCGCCCGGCTCTACCTCGATGTCGGTTCGCATCCGGAGTACGCGACGGCCGAGTGCGACAGCTTGGTGCAGCTGGTCACTCATGACCGCGCCGGTGAACGGGTCCTGGAGGATCTGCTCATCGACGCCGAACAGCGTCTCGCCGAGGAAGGCATCGGCGGCGACATCTACCTGTTCAAGAACAACACCGACTCGGCGGGCAACTCCTACGGATGCCACGAGAACTTCCTGGTCGTGCGGGCCGGCGAGTTCTCCCGCATCTCGGACGTGCTGCTGCCGTTCCTGGTGACCCGCCAGCTCATCTGCGGCGCCGGCAAGGTGCTGCAGACGCCCAAGGCGGCCACGTTCTGCCTGTCGCAGCGGGCCGAGCACATCTGGGAGGGCGTCTCCTCGGCGACCACGCGGTCGCGGCCGATCATCAATACCCGCGATGAGCCGCACGCCGATGCCGAGAAGTACCGCCGCCTGCATGTGATCGTCGGCGATTCGAATATGGCCGAGCCGACCACCATGCTCAAGGTGGGCACCGCCTCGCTGGTGCTGGAGATGATCGAGGCGGGCGTCGCGTTCCGAGACTTCGCCCTGGACAATCCGATTCGCGCCATCCGCGAGGTCTCGCACGATCTCACCGGCCGCCGTCCGGTGCGGCTGGCGGGCGGGCGGCAGGCCAGCGCCCTCGACATCCAGCGCGAGTACTACGCCCGCGCCGTCGAGCACCTGCGCAACCGCGATCGCGATCCGCAGGTGGACGCGGTGGTGGATCTGTGGGGCCGCACGCTCGACGCGGTCGAGGCGCAGGATTTCGCCAAGGTGGACACCGAGATCGACTGGGTGATCAAGCGCAAGCTGTTCCAGCGCTATCAGGACCGCTACAGCATGGAGCTGTCCGATCCCAAGATCGCCCAGCTGGATCTGGCCTATCACGACATCAAGCGCGGCCGCGGCGTGTTCGACCTGCTGCAGCGCAAGGGTCTGGCCAAGCGGGTCACCGAGGACGAGGCGGTCGACGCCGCGGTCACCACGCCGCCGCAGACCACGCGCGCCAAGCTACGCGGTGATTTCATTACCGCCGCTCAGGAGGCGGGCCGCGACTTCACCGTCGACTGGGTGCACCTCAAGCTGAACGATCAGGCCCAGCGCACGGTGCTCTGCAAGGACCCGTTCCGCTCGGTCGACGAGCGGGTGGACCGGCTCATCGCGTCGATGTAGGAATCCCACCTCTCGGGGGGCTCTCGGGGGGGTGGGCCCCCCACCCCGGCGGGATTGGGGGGGGGGGGGGGGGGCGGCCGCGAGGG
>NZ_JBHXVO010000034.1:40636-74358 GCF_042672265.1 Nocardia sp. NPDC127526
TTCTCCTGCGCGGGCCGCTTCTGTTGTTTAAATCCCCCACATTCGCTTCTTTTTCGCAACCCCCCCGGGGGGGGGGCCCGGGGGGGCTCCCCCCCCCAACCCCGGCGGAATTCTGGGGGCTCTGCCCCCAGACCCCCGAGGGGCGGGGGGATTCCATTCCGCGCCCGGTTCCCGAGTGCGCGTTCGCGTTGTGCGACCCGCAACTGACCGGGTCGCACAACGTCTCGCCGTTGGGCGCATTACTCTCTAACGCGTGGCGATATCCAAGGTCGAGCGGTTGATGAATCTGGTTATCGCGCTGCTGTCCACCCGGCAATTCCTGACCGCGGAGCGGATCCGGGACTCTGTGGCCGGATACGAGGAGTCCGCGAGCGACGAGGCGTTCAGCCGCATGTTCGAGCGCGACAAGAACGAGCTGCGCGATCTGGGCATTCCATTGGAGATCGGACCGGTCAGCCGGTACTCCGGGGCCGAGGGGTATCGCATCAACCGGGACGCCTACGAGCTACCCGATATCGATCTGACCAGCGCCGAGGCCGCCGCGGTGGCGGTGGCCGTGCAGCTGTGGGAGTCGCCCGAACTCGCGGCGGCCGCGGAGGGCGGCCTGCTCAAGCTGCGCGCGGCGGGCATTCATGTGGAACCCGACGCGGGCGTGGCCTCGGTGCCCGCGGTGCCGGCGCGCACGCGCGGTTCGGAACCGGTGCTGGGCAAGCTGCTCGCCGCCATCGACGCGGGCCGCGCCGTGAAGTTCGAACATCGCCAGTCGCACGGCGATCCGATCGAACGCGATGTGCAGCCCTGGGGTGTGGTCACCCATCACGGCCGCTGGTATCTGGTCGGCTACGACAATGCCCGCCAGGCCCAGCGCGTCTTCCGGATTTCCCGCATCGGCGAGAACATCACCGAGTACGGCCCGGCCAATGCCGTGCACAAACCCGAGGACGTGGACGTGCGCGCCCTGGTCGCGGAGGTCACCAGCCAGGCCCCGATCACCGGATCGGCGACGGTCTGGGTGGCCGAGGGCCGCGGTCAGGAGATCCGCCGGATGGGCGCGCTCATGGAGGATCGCGCCCTCGGCGGCCGCGCCGGATCCATTGTGGAGGTGCCGATCCGCTCGCGCGACTGGCTGGCCCGCCTCATTACCGGACTGGGCGCGGACGCCCTGGTGCTCGCACCGGAAGATCTGCGCGACAACGTGATTGCCCGGCTGGAGTCGGTGCTGGAGCGGACGGAGGTGTCGGCGTCGTGAGCGAGCGCCAGCGAGTGAACCATCAGCACAGCGTGCCGTCGCGCACGACGGAGCCGAGCGCCAGCGAGGTGGAGTCGTGAGTGACGGGGATGGGAACGGCGCACGCCGCGGGACCGAGGCGCGCCGGGCCGCGCAGACCGCCGGGGACGGCGCGCGCGTGTCGAGCGGCCTGCGCGACCGCAAGGGCGGCGCGGCGACCGGCAGCCGGCTCTCGACGCGGCTGTCACGGCTGCTCAATATGGTGCCGTACTTCCAGGCCAATCCGGGCATCAGCGCGGCCGAGGCGGCCGCCGAACTGGGCGTGACCACCAAACAGCTGATGAGCGATCTGAACCAGCTGTGGATGTGCGGCCTGCCCGGCTACGGGCCCGGTGATCTCATCGACCTGTCGTTCTCCGAGGAGAGCATCGAGGTCACCTTCTCCGCCGGCATCGACCGCCCGCTGCGGCTGACCTCGCTGGAGGCGACCGCGCTGCTGGTGGCGCTGCGGTCGATCGCCGATCTGCCCGGCATGGTGGATCCCAGCGCCGCGCATTCGGCCATCGCGAAGATCGAATCCGCCATCTCCGGAAGGAAATTCGAGGGCCCGGTCGCCCCGGCCCCGGTGGAGGCGCCGTCGGTGGCGACGGTCCGCTCGGCGCTGGCCAATGATCACGCGCTGTGCCTGGTGTACTACTCGGCCAGCCGCGACGAGGTCTCCGAGCGCGTGGTGGATCCGCTGCGCATCGTGCTGGTGGACAACAACAGCTACCTGCAGGCCTGGTGCCGGCAGGCCGAGGGCGTGCGGCTGTTCCGCCTCGATCGCATCGAGGCGGCCACCGAGCTCGACGAACCGGCCCGCCCGCCCGTGGACGTGGCCGCCGACGAGACCGCGGCCCTGGACCTGTTCGTCGACGATCCCGCGGTCCCGCTGGCGCGCTTGCTGATTCGCGCCGACTACGGCTGGGTGCTGGACCAGTACCCGATGCACAAGGTCACGGTGCATCCGGACGGCGGCATCGAGGCCACCATGCGCTTCGCCACCCTGGAATGGATGGCGCGCCTGCTGCTCGGCTTCGGTTCCGGCGTCACCGTGCTCGGCCCGCCCGAACTGGTGACCGCGGTCCGCGATCGTTCCAGCTCCGCGCTGGCCGCGTATGCGGCGCTGGCGCAGGACGGTTCGGCCGGATACGCGACGGCCGGTTTCGAGGAGGTCGGTCCGGCTTGACCGCTCGTTCCACGGCGGCGCAGCGGGTGATGGTGCTCGGCGCCGGCAGTATCGGGGTGTACGTCGGGGGGAAGCTGGCGGCAGCGGGGGCGGAGGTCACCTTCGTCGGGCGACCGCGCATGCTCGACGAGATCACGGCCGCGGGTCTGCGGCTCACCGATCTGGACGGACAGGATGTGCGGGTCGGGCCGGACGCGTTCCGGACGGCCACTTCCGCCGCCGAGGCGGGCGCGGCGGATCTGGTGCTCATTACCGTGAAATCCGGCGACACCGAGCGGGCCGCGCACGAATTGTCCGGGCTGGTGCAGCCCGGCACCGTGGTGATCAGCCTGCAGAACGGCATCGGCAACGATGCGGTCATTCGCGAAATCCTGCCCGCCTGTGTGGTTCTGGGCGGCATGGTCATGTTCAATGTCGTGCACCATGACGGCGGCCGCTTCCATCGCGGTACCGCGGGCGGTATTGCCGTGGCGAGCGATCCGGTGCTCGAGCGCTTCGCGCCGCTGCTCGGAAAATCCGGGCTGGATGTGAAGCAATATCCGGATCTGCTGTCGGTGCAGTGGGCGAAGCTGCTGCTCAACCTGAACAACCCCATCAACGCCCTGTCCGGGCGGCCGCTGCGCGAGGAGCTCGCCAACCGCGACTATCGCCGCTGCCTGGCGCTCATCCAGCGCGAGGCCCTCGACGCCATGACCCGCGCCCGCATCAGCCCGGCGCGGCTGACGGTGCTGCCGCCCGAGGTCATGGTGCGCCTGCTCACCGTCCCCGACGCGGTGTTCCGCCGGGTCGCGGGCAAGGTCCTGGCCATCGATCCGGTGGCCCGGTCCTCCATGGCCGACGACCTGGCGGCCGGGCGGAAGACCGAAATCGCTTGGCTGTGCGGGGAAATCGTGAGCCTGGGCGCTATGGTCGGCATGCCGACCCCGGTCAATGCGCGGCTCGCCGAGCTCATCGGCGCCGCCGAGAACGGGGACCGGCGCACCTGGTCGGGTCCGGAATTGCTGGCCGAGCTGCGGGCCGCGGCCGGAGCCGGCGGATAGGCCCGGTTTTCGCGCCGCGCGGCCCGGGGCCCGCCCGGGTAACATCCGGGCAAATCCGCATGACCACCGGTAGAACGACGGTTGACAAATGGTTTGCCATATGCCGGTCGGGTAGCATCGAAGCACCACAGTATTGGAGGAAGTCGATGGGTTCACTCAGCGCGACGCACTGGATCATCATTGCGCTGCTGTTCCTGGTGCTGTTCGGGGCCAAGCGGCTTCCCGACGCCGCCCGGGGTCTCGGTCGTTCGCTGCGCATCTTCAAGAGCGAGATGAACGAGATGCACGCTGACGGTGACAAGTCCTCGTCGGCGCAGGCCTCGGCCCCCGCTGCGGAGCTGCCGGCCGCGCAGCCCGCCGCCACCCCGGTGGAACAGGTCAAGGCGGAGACGAACAAGGCTGATCTGAACAAGGCGTAAGCGCCGTTCCTACCCCGGGATGAGGCTCTCGTCCCGGGGCGAGTCTTGTCCAGGTCCGGCGCCAGGCGATCAGCGAGGCAGACACATTCATGCGCATCCCGTTCGACCCCCGGCGCAGCCGGCGTAGAACGAATCCCGACGGCACCATGTCGTTGGTCGAGCACCTGCACGAGTTGCGATCCCGGCTGCTGAAGGCGATTTTCGCGGTCGCGCTGACCACGGTGCTCGGATTCTTCTGGTACTCGCATTCGTTCCTGAATATCGAGAGCCTCGGCGACATCCTGCGCGGCCCCTACTGTTCGCTGCCGCCGGAGTCGCGCGCCGCCATTACCGCCGACGGCGAATGCCGCCTGCTGGCCACGGCGCCGTTCGAGCAGTTCATGCTGCGCTTGAAGGTCGCCATCACCGCCGGCGTGGTGCTGGCCTGCCCGGCGTGGCTGTATCAGCTGTGGGCGTTCATCACCCCCGGCCTGTACGCCAAGGAGCGCAAGTACGCGATCTCCTTCGTCGCCTCGGGCGCGACGCTGTTCGCGGCGGGCGCGGTGCTGGCGTACTGGGTGGTCGCGCACGCCCTCAGCTTCCTCATGACCATCGGCAATGACGTGCAGGTCACGGCGCTGAGCGGTTCGGAGTACTTCACCTTCATCATTCAGCTGCTGATCATCTTCGGCGTCAGCTTCGAGACGCCGCTGCTCATCGTGGGCCTGAATCTGGTCGGCGTGCTGTCCTACGAGAAGCTGGTGAAGTGGCGGCGCGGGCTGATCTTCGGCCTGTTCGTCTTCGCCGCCATCGTCACCCCGCAGGATCCGTTCTCCATGCTGGCGCTGGCGCTCGCGCTGACGGTGCTGTTCGAGCTCGCGGTGCAGATCGCCCGGCTCAATGACAAGCGACGCGCCCGCAAAGCCGAGAACTGGGCCAACCTCTCCGATGAGGAAGCCTCACCGCTGGGCGAGGGCCCGGGCGGCATCGACCGCGCCACGCCGGTCGACGCGCCGGAACCGGTGGTTGCTTCGCCGTCCGAGAAAACAACGAGAAGCGTGTCGGATTACTCCGATACGCTCTGACGGTGACGTCTCGGTCGCTTACTGGCGAACTGGCGGCATTCGCCGCCGAAATGACATTCGAGCTGGATCCGTTCCAGCGGCAGTCGTGTGAAGCTCTCGAAGGCGGGCACAGTGTGCTCGTCTGCGCGCCCACCGGCGCGGGTAAAACCGTGGTGGGCGAATTCGCGGTGCACCTGGCGCTGGCCTCGGGCGGCAAATGCTTCTACACCACGCCCATCAAGGCGTTGTCGAACCAGAAATTCGCCGATCTCACCGCGCGCTACGGCCGCGAGACGGTCGGCCTGCTGACCGGCGATCAGTCCATCAATCCCGATGCCGCCGTGGTGGTCATGACCACCGAGGTGCTGCGGAATATGCTCTACGCGGGTTCGGATGCGCTGCACGGGCTTTCGTACGTGGTCATGGACGAGGTGCACTACCTGGCCGACCGGTTCCGCGGCGCGGTGTGGGAAGAGGTCATCCTGCACCTGCCGCCGGAGGTGCGCCTGGTCAGCCTGTCGGCCACGGTCAGCAATGCCGAGGAGTTCGGCGCCTGGATGGAGACGGTGCGCGGCGATACCGCCGTCATCGTGGACGAGACCCGGCCGGTGCCGCTGTGGCAGCACGTGATGGTCGGCAAGCGGCTGTTCGACCTGTTCGATCCCAAGTCCAGCGATGCCAAGGTGGTCGTGGACCAGGAGCTGGTGCGCTACATCAAGCACCGCGAAGCCGTTGACCGGATGGACAATTGGGGTGTGCCCGGGCGGCGCGGCGGCAGCGGGCCCCGGCGTTCGTTCCGGCCCATGCCGCGGCCGGAGGTGATCGCCCGGCTCGATCAGGAAGGGCTGCTGCCCGCCATCACCTTCATCTTCTCGCGCGCGGGATGCGATGGGGCCCTTGCCCAGTGCGTGCGCTCGCGGCTGGATCTCTCCCGCGAGGAGGATCGCGAGGAGATCGACGCCATCATCGAGAAGCACACCGGGGATCTGCCCCGCAGCGATCTCGAGGTGCTCGGCTACTGGGAGTGGCGCGAGGCGCTGCACCGCGGCTTCGCGGCTCACCACGCCGGGATGCTGCCCGCCTTCCGGCACACCGTCGAGGAACTGTTCGTGCGCGGCCTGGTGCGCGCGGTATTCGCTACGGAGACACTGGCATTGGGCATCAATATGCCCGCCCGCACCGTGGTGCTGGAGCGCCTGGTCAAGTTCAATGGCGAGAGTCACGCCGAGCTGACGCCGGGGGAGTACACCCAGCTCACCGGGCGCGCGGGCCGGCGCGGCATCGATGTCGAGGGCCACGCGGTGGTCATGTGGCAGCCCGAGGTCGACACCAGCGCGGTGGCGGGTCTGGCGTCCACGCGCACCTATCCGCTGCGCAGTTCCTTCCGGCCCGGATACAACATGTCCATCAACCTCATCGACCGGATGGGCGCGGTGGAGTCGCGGGCGCTGCTGGAGCGCTCCTTCGCCCAGTTCCAGGCCGACCGGTCGGTCGTGGGCCTGGTGCGCGGCATCGAACGCAATGACGCGCAACTGCGCAAGCTGCGCACCCAGCTCAGCGAGGATTTCCTGGAGTATTTCGAACTGCGCGAACGCATTCGGGAACGGGAACGGCATCTGGAACGCCAGGGCCGCTCCGATCGCCGCCAGGCCGCCGTCGCCGCCCTGGGCGCGCTGCGCCGCGGGGATGTGGTGGCGATTCCGTCCGGCCGCCGCCAGGGACTCGCGGTCATCCTGGAACCCGATCAGACACCGGGGGATCCGCGGCCGCTGGTGCTCACCGAGGACAAATGGGCGGGCCGCATCTCCGCCGCCGACTTCCCGACGCCCGCGGAATCGCTGGGTCGGCTGCGGCTGCCGCGGCACGTGGATCACCGCACCGCGCGGGTGCGCCGTGATCTGGCCTCGGCGCTGCGCAGCACCGGCATCGTCGCGCCCGGTCGCGGCCGTCGCGGGTCCAAGTCCAAGGCCGCCGACGATCGCGAATTGCAGACGCTGCGCCGCGCGCTGCGCAACCATCCGGCGCACACCCGCCCGGATCGGGAACAGCTGGCGCGCATCGGCGAACGCTACAACCGCATCGCCCGCGAGACCGAGTCCATGCGCCAGCAGGTCGCCGCGACCACGAACTCCCTGGCCCGCACCTTCGACCGCATTCTCGCGCTGCTCGCCGAGCGCGGCTATGTCGACGGCGGCGAGGTGACCGCCGACGGGCGGCGGCTGGCCCGCATCTACGCCGAGGCCGATCTGGTGGTGGCCGAAAGCCTGCGCCAGGGTCTGTGGCGCGGTCTCGGTCCGGCCGAGCTGGCGGCGGTGGTGTCCATCCTGGTGTACGAATCGCGCCAGGAGGGCGGCTATCTCGGCGCTTCCGGACCGACCGCCCCGATTCGCCGGGCGGTGGATTCCACCATCGGCGTGTGGTCGCAATTGCGCGCCGACGAATCCCGGCATCGGCTCCAGCCCACCCGCGAACCCGACCTGGGCTTCGTCACCGGCGTCTACACCTGGGCGCGCGGCGATGATCTGGCCGATGCCCTGCTGGCCAGCGGCGATCGCGGAAATCCGCTGTCGGCGGGCGATTTCGTGCGCTGGTGCCGCCAGGTCATCGACCTGCTCGACCAGATCCACGGCACCGCCGACGATGTCGAGGTGGCGGCCACCGCGGCCAAGGCGGTGCGGGCCATCCGGCGGGGTGTCGTCGCGGTGGACGCCGCGTAGCTGATGGGACTGTGATTTGATTGGTTGAGACGTACCGACCGCGGTGGGTTCACGAGCGTGTTCCCGCTCGGGGGGCTAGCGTGCGTACATCGGATTGCGAGTGGAGGCAAGCAAATGAGCGGCCCGTACGGACCGAACGACGCCCCAGGCACTGGGGAGGGACGCAACGATCCGACGCAGCAGTGGGGGAGCGGTCAGCAGCCCGCGCCCGGCGGCGCCGGACCGACGCAGCAGTGGGGTGGCCAGCAGCCAGCGCAGCCGACCACGCATTGGGGTGATCAGCAGCAGCAGCCGCAGCAGCCGCCGGCCCAGCCGTGGGGGCAGAGCCAGCCGCAGCAGCCGCAACAGCAGTGGGGCGGCAGTCAGCCGCAGTGGCCGCAGCAGCCGCAGCCGGGCCAGCCGGGTCAGCCGGACTGGAGCCAGCAGCAGCCGCAGCCCGGTCAGCAGTGGGGCGGCAGCCAGCCGCAGTGGCCCCAGCAGCCCGGCCCGCAGGACTGGAACCAGCAGCAGATGCCCGGCCAGCAGCAGTGGCCGCCGCAGCAACCGCCGAAGAAGAAGACCGGCCTCTACATCGGCCTGGCCGCCGCCGCGGTCCTCATCGTGGCGGCGATCGTCGGCGGTGTGCTGGCGCTGACCGCCAAGGACCAGCTGGACAACAAGGCCGTCGCCACCGGTGTGCAGAAGGTGCTCAAGGACTCCTACGGCATCGAGGATGTCCAGGATGTGAGCTGCCCGTCCGGCCAGAAGGTCGAGGTGGACAAGACCTTCGAGTGCTCGCTCAAGGTCGGCGGCGAGTCCAAGAAGGTGACCATCAAGATCACCAAGGACGACGGCACCTACGAGGTCGGCCGCCCCAGCTAGGCGCGGACAACGAACCGCAGGGCCCGGCGATGATCGCGCGATCATTGCCGGGCCCTTCTTCATTAGATCGCCTAATGGTCTGGTGGCAGGGGAGTAGAGTGGCCGTAAATCCGAAGTCGATCTAGTTGGGGGGTGGCGATGAACATCGCTGCGCGCACAACAGGTTGGAGCGTGACCGCTGTCGCGGCGCTGGCCGCCGCCTTCGCTCCCGCGGTCGCCCACGCCGGGGCCGAGCCGGTGGTCAACGATTGCACGGCGTATCCGAGCCGGTCCGTGGTGCGGCCCGTGAATCTCTTGCTGGCCTGCGGGGATGGCGGGCTGTGGGTCAAGGACATCACGTGGACCACCTGGGGTCCCGAGCGTGCCGAGGGTGAGGGGACGCAGTACCGCCGGATCTGTGTGCCCAATTGCGCCGGTGGCAGTGTGAGCACCGCGCCGACGCACATCACCCTGCGGAATCCGGTGGATGAGCGGTTCACTCGGGCCGAGATTTCGGACTTGGAAGGGAAGCCCGAAACCTGGCCCATGTGAGCGGGTTTCGGCTCAGCGCTTGGCCATGGCGGTGATCAGGCGTTTGACCGGGCTCTCGGCGTTGTAGGCGGCGGCCAGCGCGTGCAGGCGCTCCGGATCGGCGGGGGTGGCGGGCAGCAGATCCGGGCCGGACATCTCGACATCGGCATCGCAGACCACGCGGACCACCGGGGCCGCGGCCTTCAAATAGTCCTCCGCCGCAGCCAGTTTGGCGCGCACGCCCTTGGCCAGATCCGAGTCCGGATCGGCGGCGGCCGCGCGCAGGGCCTCCACCGAGCCGAATTTGGAGATGAGCTGGGCGGCGGATTTGTCGCCGATGCCCGCGACGCCGGGCAGGCCGTCGGAGGAGTCGCCGCGCAGGGTGGCCATATCGGCGTAGGCGGGCCCCGCGATCTCTTGCGGCACACCGTATTTCGCGGAGACCTCGGCCGGGCCCCAGAGTTCGGCCTTGGCCAGGCCGCGGCCGACGTAGAAGACGCGCACCGGCGGGGCGGGGGTGTCGCGGACGAGTTGGAGCAGGTCGCGGTCGCCGCTGACCACGATGACCTCGCTGTCGCGCTCGCGGGTGGCGAGGGTGCCGAGCACATCGTCGGCCTCCAGGCCCTCGGCGCCCGCGGTGGCGATACCGGCGGCCTCGAGGACTTCCATGATCATGTCGACCTGCGGGGTGAGGGTGTCGGGCACTTCCTCGGCCTCGACGCCGTCCGCGACGGGTTGGTCTTCGGCGACGCGGTGCGCCTTGTAGGACGGAATGAGGTCCACGCGGAACTGTGGCCGCCAATCCAGGTCCAGGCACACCACGAGGCGGCTGGGGGCGTGCTGTTTGATCAGGGCCGCGACCATATCGGTGAAACCGCGCAATGCGTTCACCGGCCGCCCGTCGGGGGCGGTGATCTTCTCCGGGATGGCGTAGAACGCGCGGAACCAGAGGCTGGCTCCGTCGAGCAGCAGCAGCGGGCCGGCGGCGGGGGTGCTCATGCTGTGTGACGCTACCGGGTCGGATGGCGAATGGTAGCTTCGGAGAACATGAGCTCTCATGACGAGTCACGGTTCGCGGCGGCGATCTACGGGGCACGGCTGGAGCGCGCGGCGGAACTCGCGCGCCAGGCCCACCTCGACGCCCTGCTCATTACTCCCGGTCCCGACCTGGTATTTCTGCTCGGATCCCGGGCGCAATCCTTCGAACGACTGACCTGCCTGGTGATTCCGGCCAGCGGCGAGACGCCGTCGGTGGTGATTCCCAAGATGGAACTGGCGGCGCTGAAGGATTCCGCGGCCGGCGAACTGGGTTTGCAGATCGTGGACTGGGTGGATGGCGTGGACCCGTACCGGATCGTCAAGGGCATCCTCAATGCCGGCGCGCGCACCGCGGTCGACGACCATATGCCCGCGCTGCACCTGCTGCCGATCGCCGATCAGCTGGGGACGGTGCCGGTCTCGGCCACCCCGGTGCTGCGGCAGCTGCGAATGACCAAGGACCCCAGCGAGATCGACGCGCTGCGGCGCGCGGGCGCGGCCATCGACCGGGTGCACGCCCGCATGGGTGAGTTCCTGCGCCCGGGCCGCACCGAGGCCGAGGTGGCCGCGGATATCACCGCCGCCATTGTCGAAGAGGGCCACACCGCCGCCGCTTTCGTGATTGTCGGCAGCGGGCCGCACGGCGCGGATCCGCACCACGAGGTCTCCCAGCGGGTCATCGAAGCCGGTGATGTGGTGGTCATCGATATCGGTGGTCCGGTGCAGCCCGGGTACTTCTCCGATTCCACCCGCACCTATGTGCTGGGCGAGCCGGGCGAGGAGGTCGCGGCGCAGTTCGCGGAGCTCGAGCGGGCTCAGGCCGCCGCGGTCGCCGCTGTCAAGCCCGGTGTCACCGCGGAATCCATCGATGCCGCCGCTCGCGATGTGCTGAAGGCCGCCGGTCTCGGCGACTTCTTCGTGCACCGCACCGGCCACGGCATCGGTATCTCCGTGCACGAGGAGCCCTATATCGTCGGCGGCAACGACCTGGTGCTGGAGCCGGGCATGGCGTTCAGCATCGAGCCGGGCATCTACTTCCCCGGGGAGTGGGGTGCGCGCATCGAGGACATCGTCGTGGTCACCGAGGACGGCTGCGAATCGATGAACAACCGGCCGCACGGGCTGACGCGGCTCTGAGTCGCCCGGCCTGTTGAAGGGCTAGGCCTTGAAGGCGCTGCTGGACAGCACCCGGTCGACCCGGATGGCGATGACCACGCGGTTCGGGTTCTCCCGGGGCTGCCGGTAGCGGCCGGAATACCGCTCCACCGCCTCGGCGACCGATTCCGGATCGTCGAGGACGGTGGCCGGACCCTCGAGGGTGATCCAGCGCGCGCCGTCGACCTGGCTGACCGCCGCGTATCCGGAGCGGCGCACATTGCGCACCTTCACCGATCCGCCGTCGGCGATGACCCGGACCAGCCCGGTCCCGGCATCCCAGGTGAATCCGACCGCCACCACATGCGGTGTGCCGTTCGCCCGCAGCGTGCTCAGCGTGGCGAGGTGGCGCTCGGCGACGAATCCGGCGGCGGCGGGCGTGAGCTCGGTGCGCGGCGCGTCCTCTAGCGCGGGCGCGGTGGTGCTGGTCATGATGATGACGCTAGCAAGGTCGATGGCAGACTATCCGCCATGGCATTGGGATCTCGGGACGTCGACACGGGCGTCATCCTGCTACTGGGCGGACGCAGTGAAATCGGATTCGAGGTGGCACGACGCCTCGCGCCCGGGCGTGTCGTGGTGCTGGCGGCACGGCGCAGCGGGGAGCTGAGCGACCAGCGGGCTGCGCTCCAGGCCGCCGGGGCGAGTGCGGTGCACTGCGTGGAGTTCGACGCCGACGATCTGCCCAGCCATCAGCCGCTGCTCGAGAAGGTGACCGCCGAGCACGGCCCGATCGGCGTCACGGTCCTGGCCTTCGGCATTCTCGGCGATCAGGCCCGGGCCGAACGCGATCCCGCCCACGCCGTCGCCGTGGTGAACACCGACTACGTGGCCCAGGTGAACGTCCTCACCAGCCTCGCGAATCTGCTGCGCGCGCAGGACTCCGGCCAGATCGTCGTCTTCAGCTCCATTGCGGGCGTGCGGGTTCGCCGCGCCAACTATGTCTACGGTTCGGCCAAGGCCGGCCTCGACGGCTTCGCCACCGGTCTCCAGGATGCCTTGCACGGCACCGGAGTTCACCTGCTGTTGATCCGCTCCGGCTTCGTCATCGGCCGCATGACCGAGGGCATGGACCCCGCCCCGCTGTCCAGCACGCCCGATCAGGTGGCCGATGCGGTGGTCGCCGGATTGCACCGCCGCGCCGCGAATGTCGCGGTGCCCGGCGCGCTGCGCCTGATGTTCTTCGCCATGCGTTTTGTCCCGCAATCGATCTGGCGGCGGATGCCGCGATGACGAGCCCCGTCGTGGCCTGGGACCCGGACCTGCCCATCGTGGTGGCCGGGATCGGCGCCGACGGCTGGGACGGGCTCGGCGGGCAGGCCCGGCGTGCCATCGCGGCGGCCGAGGTGCTCATGGGGTCGGCCCGGCAACTGGCGCTGATCTCGGACTCCGAGCACGACGCGGAGCGGGTGACCTGGCCGGCACCGCTGCTGCCCGCGCTGCCCGGGCTGCTGGAACGCTATGCGGGCCGGCGGGTGTGCGTGCTGGCCAGCGGCGATCCCATGTTCTTCGGAATCGGCGTGACGCTCGCGAAACTGGTTGGGGCGCAGGCATTGCGAGTGCTGCCCCAGCCGTCATCGGCCGCGCTGGCCTGCGCCAGGCTGGGCTGGGCGCTGGCCGGGACGCCCGTGGTGAGCGCCGTGGGCCGCAGGTTGGAGACGGTCCTGCCGGAGTTGGCCGACGGGCGCCGGATTCTCGTCCTCAGCGCTGACGAGCACACCCCTGCGCAGCTCGCGGAACTACTGGCACGCAATGGATTCGGCGGATCCCCGCTGACCGTCCTGGAACAGCTCGGCGGTCCGCAGGAGCGCCTCACCAGCGGCATCGCCCGGGAATGGCAACTGCCACCGGGCAATCCGCTGAACCTCGTCGCCGTCGAGGCCGTCGCGGACCCCGATGCCCCCCGCTTGACCCGCCTCCCCGGCCTCCCCGACACGGTCTACGGCGGCGACGGCCAGCTCACCAAATCCGAGATCCGCACCCTCACCGTGGCCGCCCTCGCCCCGGCCCCCGGCGAACTGCTCTGGGACGTCGGCGGCGGCTCGGGCACCATCGCCATCGAATGGTGCCGTACCGAACCATCCTGCCGCGCAGTCGCATTCGAACGTCTCGACAGCCGCTGCAAACAGATCGCCGAGAATGCCGCGGCCCTGGGCGTCCCGGCCATCGAGGTGCGCGGCGCGGCGCCCGAGTCCTTCGCTGAGCTGCCCGCCCCCGACGCCCTCTTCCTCGGCGGTGGCCTGACCCAGGATGGCCTGTTCGCCGCATGCTGGGACCGGCTGCGGCCGGGAGGCCGCCTGGTGGCCAACGCCGTGACCGCCGAATCCGAGGCCCTCCTCACTACCCTCGCCGCCGCGCACGGCGGGGCGCTGCGGCGGTTCCAGATCTACCGCGCCGAACCCCTTGGGGGCTTCACCTCCTGGCGTCCCCAACTTCCCGTCACGCAATGGACGGCCCGGAAATCCGGGGTGCGGTCGTCGTCGGAGTGATCGGCGATCTCGGGCGCTCAGCATCGGACCACGGCGTTATGCGCGCTGCTCGATTGCTCGAATGAGTTCGTGCACAGCCGGATTCGACGCCAGTCGGCTGTCGAGGGCGATGTTGACTGCGCCGCGTAGCAGGGCGTAGGGCTTCCATGCGGCGGGGGCGATGGTGCGGGGGGAGCGGCGGGCGATGCCGTCGGCGATGGTGCGGGCGGCTTGGATGGGGGTGATGCGGGTGTTGAGGGGCCAGGGGAGCATGGTGTCGAGTCGGCGGCCGAGGTCGTCGGTGTCGAGCATGTGGTGGGTCATGGCGGTGTCGACGATGCCGAAGTAGGCGACTCCGGCGGTGGCGCCGGAGGGGGCGAGTTCGACGCGGAGGGCGCGGCCGAGTTGTTCGACGGCGGCTTTGCTCATCATGTAGGGGGAGCCGCCCATGCCGGGGGCGAAGGCCGCGCACGAGGAGACCACGACGACATGGCCTTTCGAGGCGACGATGTGGTCGAGGGCGGGATGGACGGTATTGAACACGCCGGTGAGGTTGATGCTCATGACGCGGTCGAAATCGTGCGGGTCCATGGTGCGCACGGTGGCGGGGGTGGGTGTGACGCCCGCATTGGCGACCACCACATCGAGGCGGCCGTGGCACTCGATCGCCGCCTGGACGGCGCGCACCATTGCCTCGCGGTCGGCGACATCGGCTACGACCGCGTGCGCGCGGGTGGCCAGTTCCGTTGCCGCGCACTTGGCCGCGTATTCGTCGACATCGGCGATGATGACCCGCGCGCCACGAGTGTGCAGGAGCCGCGCCAGTTCGAGCCCTATTCCTTGCCCGGCCCCGGTGATGAGCACGACCTTGCCGGCCACGTCGTAGGTGGTGGGGGAGAGCCAGGACAGTGGGTTGCGCAGCCTCATCAGGCGACCTCGAAGGCGTCGGTGTCGAATCGTGCGGTGCGCCTGCGATATTCGAAGCTCCAGCTGGGGTAGAGACCGGCGTTGCCGCCGTCGGGGGTGGTGTAGTAGGTCTGGCAGCCGCCGGTCAGCCAGACCGTTTCGGTACTGCGGCGGCGCATTTCCTCGACGAAGTCGGCCTGTGCCGCGGCGCGGACTTCGACTCGGCGTGCACCGCGGGCGCGCAGCGTGACGAGTGCGTCCACGATGTAGGCGATCTGGGATTCGATCATGAAGATGGCGGACTGGTTGCCCGCTGCCCCGAACGGTCCGAGTGTGCAGAAGAAGTTGGGGAATCCGGCGATGGTCGCACCGAGGTAGGTTTGCGGCTGTTTGTGATACAGGTCGGCGATCGAGAGGTTCTCGCGCCCGATTATGCGTTCGAAGGCCGTGGGAATCGACTCGAATCCGGTGCCGTAGATGATCGTGTCCACCGGGATCTCCGTTCCGGCGCGGGTCAGAATCGAGTGCGGGCGGACCTCGGCGATGGGGTCGGTGACGACCTCGACGTTGTCCCGGGCCACGGCGGGCAGATAGGCGTCGGAGAAGATGGCGCGCTTGCAGCCGATCATGTAGTCGGGAGTGAGCCTCGCGCGCAGCTCGGGATCGCTGATCTGCCGGCGTAACTGGATACGGCCGAGCAGCTCGTAAGGGTGGCGGAATCGGTTGTCCACGAAGCCGACCAGGCCGAAACTCTCGATGAGGGAGTACCAGGTTCCTCGAATCGCCTTCTGAACCAGGGGGACACGGCGGAGCAACAGGCGTTCGAGCCCCACGGTTTCGCGGTCCAGACGTGGCACGATCCAGGGCGCGGAGCGTTGGAACACGGTCAGCGCGGCCACGTTCGGCTGGATTTCCGGAATGAACTGCACCGCCGAGGCCCCGGTGCCGATGACTGCGACGCGCTCCCCGGACAAGTCGTGGTCGTGGTCCCAGTGCAGCGAATGAAATGTCTTGCCCGCGAAGGTGTCCAGACCGGGCAGCGACGGATACTTCGCCTCGGCGAAGATCCCTGCCGCCGAAATGAAGTAGTCGGCGGTGAGCTTCCCGCGCGAAGTCTCGATGTCCCAGACCGCGGTTCGCTCGTTCCAACGCGCGTCCACAAGCTCTGTGCCGAACCGGATGTGGCGCACCACATCGTGTTTCGCGGCGACTGCGCGAAGGTAATCCAGGATCTCGCCCTGCCGGCCATAGGTGCGGGACCAATCCGGGTTGGGCGCGAACGAATAGCTGTACAAATGTGAGGGCACATCGCAGGCCGCCCCGGGATAGGTGTTCGCCTGCCAGGTACCGCCGAGCTCCGCGGCGCGCTCGAGGAGCACCAGGTCGTCGAAACCGGCCTCCCGCAGTTTGATCGCCAGTCCGATCCCGCCGAAACCCGCTCCGAGAACGGCGATCCGACGGTGTTCGATTCGTGTGGACACAGCTCAGCCGATCCTTCGGTGTGATGTCGTGGTCAGAGATCGAGAACGAGGGGCCCGCCCGCCGCGCGGGAGACGCAGGTCAGCATGTGGCCGGTGCGTTCGCCGGCGGTGAGCAGGCGGTCGCGGTGATCGACATCGCCGGACAACACACGGGTCTTGCACGTGCCGCAGAACCCTTGCCGGCAGGAGTACACGGCATCGGGCCGCACGCGGCGAATGGCATCGAGGGCGGTTTCCCGGTCTCCGACACGGATATTCGCTCCGGTGCGCGCCAACGTCAGATCGAACTCGCGGCCATCGACCACCGGCAGTGCCGAGAATCGTTCGGTATGCAGTGAACCCGTCGGATTGAGGCGGAACATATGGCGCTGCGCCGCGTCGAGCACCGGTGACGGGCCACAGACATACACCGCCGCACCGGGTTTCGCCTCGGCGAGGATGGCGGCGATATCCGTTCCGCCGGTCTCGTCGTCGGGTCGGATATCGGCATCGGGCGGCAGTTCGCTCAGGAACGGCATGGTCGCCCGGGACCGCCCCAGATACACCAGCCGACCCCGGGATCCGGCCGCGTGCACCATCGGCAGGATCGGTGTGATGCCGATGCCGGCGGCGAGGAACAGATACGACGGCGCATTCGCGATGAAGGCGAACGCATTGCGCGGCCCGCGAATTCGCAGCGGATCGCCCGGCCGCAGCTCGTGCATCTCCCGGGATCCGCCGTCCCCGTCGGCCAGCCGCCGCACCGCAATGCGGTAGCGCCGCCGATCACGCGGGTCGCCGCACAGCGAATACTGACGCCGGCGGCCCGAGGGCAGGAACACATCCAGATGCGAGCCCGGCCGCCATGCCGGCAGCGAACCCCGCCGAGGAGCGATCAAGGTCAGCGACACCACGTCCGCCGCCTCCGCGCGCACGGCTTCGACCATCGCGTTGAGCTCGAAACCATGGAACCGCACCGGATTCGGGCGCGAGACAGCGGGTGTGGTGACGACCTTCTTGTAAAGGTCCATGGCGATCCCGAGCGCCCTCAGACTCGGCGTCGCGACATCGTGCCTGGCGCTCATGCCCGCGCCGCCGGTGAATGCGCCAGATAGCGCAGCGCATTGTCCATCGAACCCAATTGCGAGGGATGGAAACTCGGCCGCAGGTACCGCGGTATCTCGGTGAAGAACGTGGTGAAACTGGGGATCACCCCGCGCACGGTGGCGCTCACGAACTGCGTCCCCCAGAACCCGCCCTTGTCCGCACTCGGATCCTTGCGATACAGGTAGGCCGTCGAAATCACGAACAGCGGCAACAACACTCCGGTGGCCAGCAGCCCGGTGCGCGCCCGCCGCCCGTAGCCGCCGTCGAGGTGCATATAGGCGTCGAACACCACGCTGCGGTGCTCGACCTCCTCGGCGCCGTGCCAGCGCACCAGATCCAGCATGGTCGGATGCATTCCGGCGTTCTCGAGCGCCTCCGATTCCAGCAGCCACTCGCCGATCACCGCGGTGAAATGCTCCATCCCCGCGAATACCCCGAGGCGCTCCTTGAGCCACTCCTGCTTGGCTTTTCCGGTCAGTCCGTGATCGCCGAGCACGCGATCGACCAGCCACGCCACCTTGCGCACATACGACTCCACATCGAGCCCGATCGACTGCAGATGCGTGCGCGCGCCCTCATGGCTGCCGGCGTGCATGGACTCCTGGCCGATGAACCCGGTGACCTCTTCCCGCAGCCGCTCGTCGTCGATGTACGGCAGCGCCTCGGCCAGGCACGCGGCCATCGCCCGTTCCCCCTCCGGTAGCACCAGATGCATGACATTGGTGACATGGGTCGCGAGCACTTCGTCCGGGATGTAGTGCATCGGCACCGAGGAGAAGTCGAAGTGCACGTCCCGGGCGTGGATCGCATGGGCTTCGTCCTGATAGGAGCGCCTCGTTGCACTGTTATCAGCCATGCGCCGAACGTACAGTGCAACAAATTGGATTGCAATGTTGCAGCGACAAATGGCTCGAGATTGTTGCAGCAGGGCTCGCCGGTGTTAGCCTCGGACCGTGCCCTCCTCCGCCGCCACCTCGGGAAACGCCGTCAAGGCCGATGCCATCGAGGACCGCATTCTCGATGCCGCCCTCGTCCAGTTCGAACAGGTGGGCGTGAAGAAGACGACGATCGAGGACATTGCCCGCAAGGCCGACGTCGACCGCGTCACCGTCTACCGCCGCATCGGCTCCCGCGACGATGTCGTGCGCGCGGTGACCGGCCGGGAGGTGAGCCGGCTCCTCGACGAACTGAAGGAGATCCCGGCTCGGCACGAGACCCTGGAGGGCCTGATCGCCGGCATCTTCGTCACCGTGCTCACCCGCTGGCGCAATCACCCCCTGGTCGAGCGCATGCTGGCCCTGGAACCCGATCGCCTGCTCCCGCAACTCACCACCGAGGGCGGCGCCTTCTTCGCCATGTCCGTCGCCGCCACCACGGAGATCCTTCGAACCGCATTGCGCGACAGGGGATTTCCGGAGCCCTCCGACCTCGCCACGCGCGTCGAGGTCGGCTGCCGCATCGTCCACTCGCTGATCCTGCAGCCCATCGGCGCGACCGACCTGGACTCCGAGGCCGAGCTCACCGCCTTCGCCCGCACCCACATCGCGCCGATCATCAGCGCCTAGCGGACCTGTGGCCTGCGCATAACGGAATCCTGCTCCGGCGGTTCTCGCGTGTCGGCGGAGTCGAACGGCGATGCCTGGGTATGGCCGTCGTAGATATTCCGACTTCGAGGAGGCGCAATGAGCGAGTACCGCACCACGATCATGCGTTCGATGATTGCCGCCGGAGTGATCGCCGCCGGCGGCGTGCTGGCGGGCTGCGGCGACGGAGACGTCGACGTCCCGCGGACTCCGACCATCGATCTGACAGCGCCGGGCACACCCACCAGGGATACCGGTGACGACCAGGACATGGTGACCCCCGCCGCGGCCCAGCAGCTGTGCGACATGATCTCCGCGGAGATCGGTAACTGGCGCGGTCAGGGCTCCGCCTTGGCCAAGGTCAGTTTCAATGGCACGGTGCAGAATTGGGCCGCACGCAATGAGGGGCTCAATGACGAGGTGATCCAGAACAAGACGATTGTCGACGCCGCCACCAGCGGCACCTGCCCCGATGTGCGAGGCCAGGCGCTCGAGGTGCTGGAGGCGCCGGATCTGGCCAGCGCCCTCGCGGGATTCGGCAACTGAGAGCGCGTCCTTTCACCCCACCGCGGCGGCTGCCTCGGCTTCGAGAGCTGTACGATCGCAGCGATCTTTCCGCGTCCCCGTGGCGCTCCGGAAGCCGAGGAGCCAGTCGTGTCGGACAGCCGACGAGCGCATCGCACTCCTCGCGGAAGCGGAGGAAAATCCCAGCGGCGGCGACGAATTCGCCGGTACCGCCCGCGACCCGCGATTCGCCGATTTGGCATTGTTCGAGATCCGCCGGTAGGTATCACGGCGTCCGTGCATAGCGCAGGCCCGGGCGGGTACTCGCACGGCGGAATGGCCACGAGTGCGGGGGTTTCGGCGCCGGACCAGGAGCCGGTCGAAATCGTGTGCCGCCCGGGTCGATCGAGGAATCGTCATGACGGAAAGCCAATGGACACTGTGGCTCGACGCGCGCCGAGCCATGAAGGAAGGACCCGAGGGGATCGCCCGCCGGCAGCGGACCCGGCTGGCGGAGCACGTCGCGAGCGCCCGTGCCGGTTCGCCCTATTACCGGGAGATGTACCGGGATCTGCCGCAGCGAGTGGAGGATTCGACGCTGCTGCCGGTTACGAGCAAGAAGAAATTGATGGCTCGCTTCGACGACTGGTGCACCGATCGGGAGGTGACCCTCGAGAAGGTGCGGGCCTTCGTCGATGATCCGGCCCTGGTCGGGCAGCGCTTCCTGGGCAGGTATCTGGTGGGCACCACCAGCGGCGCCAGCGGCAATCGCGGCCTGTTCGTGCAGGACGATCGAGAATTGAACGTGCAGAACGTGATTGCCGGTCGCGGCTATGCCGCCTCGCTGCGGCCCGGCGACTATCTGCGGTTGCTCACCCACGGAATGCGTACCGCCCAGTTGGTCGCCACCGGCGGCCACTACATCGGCCACGCCGGATTCGTGCGCGTCACCACCGACAGCTGGTGGCGGCGCAAGGTCATCCGATCCATGTCGGTGCACCGGCCGCTGCCCGAACTGGTCGCCGCCCTGCAAGAACTCCGCCCCGCCATGCTGGTCGGATACGCCAGCACCATCAAAGTGCTCGCCGGCGAACAAGCCGCCGGGCGGCTCCGCATCGATCCGGTCCTCGTGGCGCCGGCCGGGGAGACGATGACCAGCGGCGACCTCGAGTTCATGGGATCGGCCTTCCATGCCAAGGTCCACACCGTCTATGCCGCAACCGAATGCACGTACCTGACCTACGGCTGCCCGCACGGCTGGTACCACGTCAACAACGACTGGGCGATAGCCGAACCCGTGGACGCCGACTATCAGCCGACCCCACCGGGCGAATGGGCGCACACGGTCCTGATCACCGATCTCGCCAACCGCGTGCAGCCGATCCTGCGCTACGACATCGAAGACCGCGTCCTGCTCAATCCGGACCCGTGCCGCTGCGGCAGCCCGCTCCCGGCGCTGCGCGTGGAGGGCCGCTCCGGCGACACCCTGACCTTCCCCACGGAGAGCGGCGAGCAGCGCACCCTGACGCCACTGGCTTTCGGCACGTTGTTCGACCGCACGCCGGGTATCGAACTGTTCCAGCTCGCACAGATCAAGCCGGACACCCTCCGCGTGCGGTTACAGCTGACCGGTGACGTCGCTCCGGAACAGGTGTGGCGCAGAGTGCACGACGAGCTCACCCGCTTGCTGACCGGCAACGACCTCGGCAATGTCGTCATCGAACACGGCGAGGAACCACCGGAGCGGGCGCCCGGCGGGAAGTATCGCGCGGTCCTTCCGCTCGCGGAGTAGGCGGGTGTCAACTGCTGATTTCTCCGCACGCGGGCGCGACCGGACGGGTCGAGTCTGTACATAGCGACAGGTGCCCGCATTCGCTCGGGATGTTTATCTTTGCTGACCACAGAAGGGAAAACATCGATGAGCGATATCGGTGCCTCGGCGCGGCGCATGCTGGCCGAGTTCATCGGCACCGGGCTGCTGGTGTGCGTGATCGTCGGCTCCGGTATCGCGGCCCAGCGATTGTCGCCCGCCGACGCCGGTCAGCAGCTGCTGGAGAACGTCATCGCCACCGTATTCGGGCTGGGCGTGCTCATCCTGGTGATCGGCCCGGTGTCCGGCGGGCATTTCAATCCCGTTGTCTCCATGGCGGATTGGTGGTCGGGCCGGCGCAGCGGCGCCGGTCTTTCCGCCACCGAGCTGACCGCGTACCTGGGTGCCCAGGCGCTGGGTGGCGTCACCGGTGCGGTGCTGGCCAACATCATGTTCGACCAGCCTGCCGCGCAGATCTCCGGTCAGCACCGCATTACCGCCGGGCACCTGGTCGGCGAGGTGGTGGCCACGGCCGGGCTGATCCTGGTCGTGACCGCGCTGGCCCGCACCGGCCGCGCTGCACTGTCCGCGGTGACCGTCGCGGCGTATATCGGGGCCGCATGCTGGTTCACCAGCTCCAACTCCTTCGCCAACCCCGCGGCCACCATCGGGCGGATCTTCTCCGACACCTTCACCGGCATCGCCCCCATCTCGGCGGCAGCCTTCATCGCCGCCCAACTGATCGGCGCCACAATCGGATTCGTAGTCGTTGGACTGCTGTACCCGGCCCAGCCCACTGCCGCCGGAGCAGAACCTTCCACTGCTGCCGAGCTCGCAGGGCAGCGCGGCGTGCTCGACCGCATCCCGGCGCCCGACGATGACCCTGCCGGCGAGCCGGACAGACTCGTGGAGCAGCGTGCGGGTGCCGCGGGGGTGGAGCTGCGCCAAGTCTTCTGAGCGCCGGTCAGTCGGCCGCGATTTCCCTTGCGGTGGGGTAGGACTCCTGTGCTCCCGCCTTGGTGACGGCGAGGGCGGCGACGCGGGCCGCGTAGGCGGCAGCGGTGGACAGGGGCTCCGACAGCGCGAGCCGCCAGGCCAGGGCCGCGGTGAAAGCGTCACCGGCCCCTGTCGTGTCCACGGCCCGGACCTGTACTGCCGGAACGCGTTCCATGCCGGCGGCGTCGGCCACGAGCGCTCCGTGCGCGCCGAGGGTGATCACCACCGAGCCGGGGCCGAGCGCGAGCAGCGCCGTCGCCCAGTCCTCGGGCGTCGCGCCCGCCGAATCGCCCAGCAGCACATGGGCTTCGTGCTCGTTCACGATCAGTGGATCGGCGGCGGCGAGCAGGTCTTGCGGCAGCGGGCGCGGCGGGGACGGGTTCAGGACGAATCGATTGCCGGGCACCAGGTTTCGGACGACTTCCTGGACCGTCTCGAGGGGAATCTCCAATTGGGTCGAGACCACTCGGGCGCTGCGCAGCAGGCCGGCGGCCGCGCGGACATCGGCGGGCGTGAGCTCGGCATTGGCGCCCGGCGACACCACGATGCTGTTGTCGCCCGAGGGATCCACCGTGATCAAGGCGACGCCGGTGGGCGCGCCGCCCACGAGCACGCCCGCGGTGTCGACTCCCGCCTTGTGCTGGGAGTCGAGCAGCAGTCGCCCGTGGTCGTCGTCGCCGATGCGGGCCAGCAGGGCGGTGCGGGCCCCGAGCCGCGCGGCGGCGACGGCTTGGTTCGCGCCCTTGCCGCCCGGGTGGACGGCCAGATCGGAGCCGAGCACCGTCTCACCGGCGGCGGGCCGGCGTTCGACACCGATCACCAGGTCGGCATTGGCCGAGCCGACGACCACCAGGTCGAAGTCGTGCATGGCTGTTCTCCCATCCGGTTTCGCCGAGTGCGTCATTTGCCGAATCCGGCCACATTGTCCTTGGTGACGACCTGCACCGGCACCTTGATCGCCTGCTCGACCGGCTCGCCCTCGGCCGCGGCCAGCGCGGTGCGGACCGCGATGCGGCCGAGTTCCTTGGGCTGCTGGGCAACCGAGGCATACAGCGTGCCCGCCTCGACGGCGGTGAGACCGTCCGGGGTGCCGTCGAAGCCGACGACCTGGACCGAGGTGCCCGCCTTCGCGCCGAGGGCCTTGATCGCGCCGAGCGCCATCTCGTCGTTCTCGGCGAAGACGCCCTGGATATCGGGATGCGCCTGGAGCAGGTTCGTCATCACATCGAGGCCCTTGGTGCGATCGAAGTCCGCGGGCTGTTCGGCGACGACCGTGATGCCCGGATACTCCTTGATGCCGTCGGCGAAGCCCGCGCCGCGTTCCCGGCTCGCGGAGGTGCCCGGCTGGCCCCGCAGGACCACGATCTTGCCTCGGCCGCCGAGCTTTTCGGCCAGGGCGCGAGCCCCGAGCCTGCCGCCTTCGACATTGTCGGAGGCCACCAGGGCGGCGGTCTCGGCATTGCTCACGCCCCGGTCGATGGCGATGACGGGGACGCGGGCCTTGTTGGCGGCCCGCGCCGACGGGCCCGCCGCATCGGAGTCCACCGGGTTGACGATGATCGCACCGGAATTGGCGCTGGTGAAGTTCTGCAACTGATTGGCCTGCTGGGAGGCGTCGTTCTGCGCGTCGGTCACGGTCAGATCGATGCCGAGCTTGTCCGCCTCCTCCTGCGCGCCCGCACGGATCTGGACGAAGAAGGGATTGTTCAGGGTCGAGAGCGACAGGCCCAGCTTCGTGGAGGTCGAGGCGGAACCGGTGTGCAGGAAGGACATTCCGCCCAGGGCTGCGATGGCGACCACGGCGGCCAGCGCATAGGTCAAGGCCTGACGGCCCTTTCCGCCCGGCGCATCCATCCCGGCCGATGCCGGAGCCGCGGCGGTCTTGCGCCGCAAGGTATCCAGCAGCACCGCCAGCGCGATGACGACACCGATGACCACCTGCTGCCAGAAGGCCGACACGGAAAGCAGATTGAGACCGTTGCGCAGCACCGCCAGAATCAGTGCGCCGATCAGCGTTCCGGACGCCTTGCCCTTACCGCCCGCCAGGCTCGCACCGCCGATCACGACCGCGGCAATGGCGTCCAGCTCGTAGCCGAGCGCGGCCTGCGGCTGCGCGGAGGAGAGCCGGGCGGCCAGCACAATGCCCGCGACCGCGGCGAAAAGGCCTGCCAGAGCGTAGATCACGACCTTCTGCCGCGATACCCGCAGTCCGGACAGGCGTGCGGCCTCCTCATTGCCGCCGATCGCGTACATGGCGCGGCCGATGTAGGTGCGGCCGAGAATCACCGCGGTGATCAGTCCCATCACGGCCATGACGAGCACCGGCACCGGCAGCCAGCCGCCGAGGGTGTCGCCGAGATGCGAGACCGAATCCGGGAAGGCGATCGGGCTGCCCTGCGAAATGACAAGGGACAGACCGCGAGCCACCGACAGCATGGCCAGCGTGGCGATGAACGGCGGCAGCTTCCCGAACGAGATCAGCGCGCCATTGACCAGGCCGCAGACGAGACCCGTTGCGAGCGCGAGGATCACTGCGATCCACACCGGGACGCCCGCCGAGGTGGCGCTCCAGGCCAGGACGGTGGCCGCGAGCGCGGCCACCGAGCCGACCGACAAGTCGATGCCCGCCGCGACGATCACGAAGGTGACGCCGAAGGCGAGAATCGCCGTAACCGCCGCCTGCACACCGATATTGAGCAGGTTATTGGTGGTCAGGAAGTCACCGGACAGCGCCGACATGACGATGACGAGCAGGATGAGCGCGGTCAGCGCGCCATTGTCGAGCAGCAGGCGGCGCAGGCCGCCCGAGGTGCCCCGGACGCCGGTGCTGCCGGCGAGCGTGTCAGTGGCCACGGGTGGACTCCAGTTCGGTCGAGCGTGGAACAGTCGAATTCGGGGTGGCGACGGCCAGCGCCATGACGGCGTCCTGGGTCGCCTCGTCGGCGGCGAGTTCGCCGACCATGCGGCCCTGGGCCATCACCAGGACCCGATCGCTCATGCCGAGCACCTCGGGCAGATCGCTGGAGATCATCAGGACGGCGGCGCCGGCGGCGGTGAGTTCATTGATGAGCCGGTAGATCTCGACCTTGGCGCCGACATCGATACCGCGCGTCGGCTCGTCGAGAATCAGCACCCGGGATTGGGCCAGCAGCCATTTGCCGATGACGACCTTCTGCTGATTGCCGCCGGACAGGGTGCGCACGTGCTGCTCCAGCCCCGCCATGCGCACACCCAGCTGCCCGGCGACGCGGGCGGCGGCGTCGCGCCGGCCCGCGCGGTCGACAAGTCCTGCGCGCGTGGCGGATCGGAGCGTGACCAGGCCCAGGTTCTCCTCGATCGACGCGTCGAGGATCAGTCCCTGGCCCTTGCGGTCCTCGGGGACCAGGCCGATGCGCGCGGACACCGCGGCATTCACGTCATGGCGGCGCAGCGGCACACCGGCGACGTGCACGGTCCCGCGGGTGTACGGATCGGCGCCGAATACGGCCCGCGCGACCTCGGTGCGACCCGCGCCCACCAGACCGGCAATGCCGACGACCTCACCGGCGTGGACCTGGAAGCTCACGTCCTCGAAGACGCCGTCCCTGCTCAGCCCGTCGACGGTGAGCAGTGCGGCCCCGGCCTCGGCCCGTTCGCGCGGATACTGCTGTTCGATCGATCGCCCGACCATCAGGCGTACGAGTTCGTCGGCGGACGTGTGCGCGGGCACCTGGCCGACGCTGCGGCCGTCGCGAATGACGGTGACCCGATCGCCGAGGGCGGCGATCTCCTCCAGATGGTGGGTGATGAACACGATGCCGACGCCGTCGTCCCGCAAGGCGCGCACGATGGCAAACAGCTTGTCGACCTCGTCGGAGGTGAGCACCGCGGTCGGCTCATCCATGATCAGCACCCGCGCGCGCAGGCTGAGGGCCTTCGCGATCTCGACCATCTGCAGGCGGGCGATACCGAGTTCCCGCACCCGCGCGCGCGGCGATACGGACAGCCCCACCCGCTCGAGCAGTCCGGCGGCGTCGGCCTCCATCTGCTTGCGGTCGATCAATCCGAAACGCCGCGGCTGCCGCCCGAGGAAGATGTTCTCCGCGACCGTCAGATCCGGGACCAGGTTGAACTCCTGGTAGATGGTGGCGATCCCGAGCCGCTCGGAATCCTGCGCGCCATGGATGCGAACATCCTTGCCGTCGACCAGGATTCGCCCGCTGTCGGGCCGATGCGCGCCGGAGAGCATCTTGATCAGCGTGCTCTTGCCCGCCCCGTTCTCGCCCAGCAGCACGTGCACCTCGCCGCGGTGCAGATCGAAGTCGACGCCGTCGAGCGCGACCACACCGGGGAAGGACTTGCCTATCCCTTCCAGGCGCAGCAATTCCGCCGCGGGCGGCGCCGATGGCTGGCTCGCGAGCTCGCTCACGAATCACTCCTTTGCTCGAGAGCCGGTTCGCCGCACGAGCGGCGGACGATGAGCCGGGCGGGCAGCGCGACCGATTCCGCGGGCCGGCCCGCGATCCGATCGACCAGGGCGCGCACGGCGGCGCGGCCCAGCTCCTCGGTCGGTTGGGCGATCGCCGTGATCGGCGGATCGGTGTGAATGAACCAGGCGATATCGTCGAAGGCGGCGAGCCCGATGTCCCGGGGGACGCGCAGTCCGCGGGCGCGAATGGCATCCAGCGCGCCGAGCGCCATGAGATTGTCCGCGGCGAAGACGATCTCGGGCGGCTCGGGCAGATCGAGGAAACGCTCCGTCGCCCGGCGGCCGCTGTCGGCCTGGAAATCGCCTTGGCCGATATAGCTTTCGGGCAGTGCGAGCCCGTACTCGCCGAGCGCGTCCCGGAATGCCTCCACCCGTTCGCGACCGGTCGTGGTGACCGCCGGACCCGCGATGATGGCGAGCTTGCGATGGCCGAGACCGTGCAGATGAGCCACCAGATCACGGACGGCCGCGCGACCGTCGGCCCGCACGACCGGCACTTCGATGCCCGGGATCCACCGGTCCACGAACACCATGGGTGTGCCCTCTCGCACGGCGTCGAGCATGAGCGGCGAGCCGCCATCGGTGGGCGCCACCAGCAAGCCGTCGATGCGGCGGTCGAGCAGCGTGCGAATGTAGTGGTCCTGCAATTCGGGCCGCTCATCGGCATTTCCGATGATGACGCTGTAGCCGAGCGCCCGTGCCTGTTCCTCGACCGAGCGGGTGAGCTCGGTGAAATACGGGTTCAGCAGATCGCTGGTCACCAGCCCGAGGGTGCGGGTCTGGTCGGTGCGCAGGGACCGGGCCACGACATTGGGGTGGTAGCCCAGCGCTTCCACGGCGGCCAGCACGCGCCCGCGCGCCTCCTCGCTGACCGAGGGGTGGTCATTGAGCGCCCGCGAGACCGTGGCGACGGATACACCCGCGGCCGCGGCGACATCCTTGATGCCCGCCATTGCTGGCCCACCTCCTCGTGGAAACGATTACACGCAGTATTGGAAACGATTACACGACGGTTGGTCAAGATCTCGGGCCGGATTCGCCGGACGTTCCTATGCGAGGGCCGTGACGCGCAGTCGCAGGCCGTGGGGTGACACCGTGGTTCCGATGCGGGGTCGCTGCGGCCGGTCGGTGAGCGGGGCGATGTGCCACCGCGCCGTGACGGCCTCGAGTGCGGCGACGAGCTCCCGCGCGGCGAACCGGCCGCCTATGCAGCCGCGAGGCCCGTCCCCGAAGGGGAGATAGGTGCCGGGCCGGGGTTCGATGCCGTGCCAGCGGCCGGGGTCGAAGGCGTCGGGGTCGGGATAGTAGGCGCTGTTGCGCTGGGTGAGGTAAGCGCTGTAGGCGACGATTGTTCCGGCGGGCAGCCGATGGCCGTCCAGCACGGTGTCCGTGGTGACCCGCCGGGTGAGCAGCCACGGTGGCGGATAGAGCCGCAAGGTCTCATCGATAATGTGCCGGAACAATTCCGAGTCGTCTTCGCCAGGTGATGTCGCGCCGGTATGTACGGCGGTGCGGGCCTCGACGTGCAGTTGCTTTTGGATGTGCGGATGGCGCGCAAGCAGATACAGTGCCCACGCCAGTGTGGTGGAACTGGTTTCGGTGCCGGTGGCGAGGAAAGTGGTTGCCTGATCGGTGAGTTCGGTATCGGTCAGCCTGTCGCTGCCACTGTCATTGGCGATGATCATGCTGGCCAGCAGATCCGGTTCATCCGCGGTAATCGGCCGCCGTCGCCGTTCCGCGATGATGTCGTCGATCGTGGCGCGCAAGCGAGAAATGGTGCGCCGATAGCGGCGGTTGCCGGGGAGCGGGAGCCGGGCGACCGCATCGGGCATCAGCATTCGGCGCGGCACCCCGGCGACGAAATCGTCGAGATCGGTGATCGCACCGTCGAGCAGCTCCTCGGTGAGCGACGTGGAGAACAAGGTCCGCAGCGCGATCCGCCCGGTATACGCCATGGTCTCCCCGGTTACATCGAGAACCTGTCCGTCACACCAGGATTCGGCCATCCGCCGCGCCTCCTCCCGCATGACTTCCTCGTACCGGCGCAGCTGCCCGGGGCGGAAGGCGGGCTGGACGAGCCGGCGCAACCGCCGGTGCTCGGCATGCGGGCAGGTGCCCAAACCATCGCCGAACAGATCACGCAATCGATCGAAGAACGGACCGCCCTTGTCGAAAGTGCCGTCGTCCTTCAGAACTCGGCGCGTGAGTTCCGGATCGCAGACCACCGCGACCGGAACGGGACCGAGCCGTATCCAGACAAGTCGCCCGCGCGCCGGCAAACTGGACAGGAATCCAATCGGATCGCGAAGCAGCGGTATCGTGTCACCCAGCAATGGCAATGTGCGCGACATGGCAATTCACGCCTATCAATACATTCTCGCCGTGAAATTCCAGTCTACGTCAGCGTATACCGAATGCGCGAGACGAATATCCGTGCAGGGCACGCGAATTCAGCCGCAACTGCAAATGCGAGGACAACCGCGAGAGTCAGCTTCGCCGACCCGCCGAGTATTCGCGCTGGGCGGTGATCGCGGTGCCCATCCAGCGGTGGAGGTAGGCGCGGAGTCGATCCTCGGTGCGGGGCGGGTTGCCGGGGGACGCGAAGAACGAATGCATTGTGCGCAGGACGTATTCGACCAGTTCGCGCAGGGACTCTTCGTCGTAGCCGTGCTTGTTCCAGTCGACGTCGAAGCGGTGGATCATCGACATGCCGAACGCCTGGGCCTGTTCGGAGGTGAGGCTGTCGGGGTCGAGGTCGGAGTACGAGTTCGACAGCAGGATTCCCAGATGCGGGGTGCGGCGGACCTCGGCGAGGGTGTAGATGACGCCCTCGGTCATGGCTTCGGCGGGGTCTTCGAGGCCCGCGACATGTGCGGTGAGGCGGTCCAGGAAGCCGTCGACCGAGGCGATGGCCGCGGCGGTCATGAGCGCTTCGGCGCTGGGGAAGTAGCGGTACACGGTCTGGCGGATGACGCCGAGCGCGTCGGCCACGTCGGCGATGCTGATGGCCGAGCCGGTTTCGCCGATCAACTCGACGGCGGTGGCGACGATGCGGCGGTGCGCCTCCCCGTCGTTCTCCGGCGGACTTCCGCCCCACCCCCGTCTGCGCGCCACTGGGCGAAGTTATCACAGCGACCAGGCCACAACCGGGCAGGAGCGGCGGTTCCGGCAAAGTGATCATACATCTAGACGTGTATTTGTATGATTGTCTCATCGCGCTGGACGAGCGCGGCATCCGAACGATCCACACCCCGACGCGAGGTACGCACGGTGACCCATTTACAGCCCCGCAAAATGGATTTCGGCTTCGAGGAGGCCGATGTCCCGTTCCTGTGGAACCCCCAGAACCCGGCCTGGTCGAGCATGTCCAATGCGGTCTCGTTCCTCGCGGTGGGCTTCGAGAAGATGATCGTGAAGCTGATCATGCAGCTGAAACCGGTGTTCACCGATCCGGAGGTGGCGGCGGAAGCCATGGCCTTCATGCGGCAGGAGGGCCACCATTCGACGGCGCACCGCCAGCACGTCAAGGCGCTGATCAAGCAGTATCCGGGACTGCAGAACACCCTCGACGCGGTGATCGGCGAGTTCGACCTGCTCACCGAGGCGACCTCGCACGAATACCGGCTCGCCTACACCGCCGATCTCGAGGCCACCTTCACGCCGGTGTTCAAGCTCATGCTCGATCACGAGGACACGCTGTTCCGGCCGGGTGACGATCGCGTCGCGTCACTGTTCATCTGGCATTTCGTGGAGGAGGTCGAGCACCGCAGCTCGGCGCTGATCCTGTTCAATGCCATTGTCGGCGACGAGCTCTACCGGATGCGGATGGCGCCGTCGATCTTCGCGCACGTGCTGAAGGTGATCCGGATCGCCTGTGCCGGTTTCAATCAGCATGTCCCGCTGGCGGATCGGAAGGTCGATTCGCTGTCCATGTTCGCCCGCCATCGCGCCAAGCAGCGGGTGCTGGAGTACTTCGCGCCGTACCTGACCAAGGGCCCGATGCCGCGCGCCTTCGCCGGCCTGCCGGTGCGGGAACAGCTCGTGGCCCTGCGCGGCATCGTCCGCAGCCAGTTGCCCGAACACGATCCGACGCACGAGGATCTGCCCGAGCTGGCCGGGCGCTGGTTCGAGCGCTACGACGCGGGGTACGACTGCACCCGCTGGTACACCGCTGACACGCGTCAGGGTGCACTGATGGTTCCGGAGGCCGAGTGATGTCCGACCTGTGTACTCCCACCTTCGCCGATCTCGCCGGGCGACTCGGCTTCTCGTGCGCGGAGACCGGCGGGCTCGTCGAATTCCGCAGTCCGGCAGCGTTGGAGAACTGGACGCTGCCGGTGCTCGAGGCGACCATCGTGCTGGGTTCGGTGCTCGCGCTCATCTATGCGATCGTGCGGCTGCGCCGCCACGGTGATCCCACCAACCTGGTGCTCTGGTTCGGCGCGACCGCCTACCTGTTCGTCATCGAGCCGCCGCTGTACTTCCCGTCGGCCTTCGGCATCGCCGAGCATGTCGACACCATGTTCGCGCACAATGTGTTCACGGTGGACTTCCTGTGGGCAAGGTTGCCGCTCTACATCGTCGCGATCTATCCGCTGATGGCGACCCTCGCCTTCGAAATCGTCCGGATGCTGGGCGTTTTCCGGCGCTACGGCGTCCTGATCGGCGCGACCTGCGTGGGTTTCGTGCATCACGCGTTCTATGAGATCTTCGATCAGATCGGCCCGCAGCTGCGCTGGTGGGAGTGGTCGGTGGACAATCCGCTCAATCAGCCGATGTTCGATTCGGTGCCGCTGCCGAGCGTGGTCGTCTTCGCGGCGCTGTGGCCGATGTCGCTGGCGTGGTGCGTGCAGTTCTTCGTCGGACGCCACGTCGATGCGGGGACGAAATTCACCGGGCCGCAGTTGGTGTGGCGCACCATGGTGATCGGCCTGGCCGCCTCGGCCGGCACCTTCGTGCTGCCGCTGCCCGCGACCGTCTTTGGGATGGGCAGCGATACCGTGCGCGGGTTCCTCTATGCCGCAGAGCTTGTCGTGCTCACGGTGGTGGCGGTGGTCGTGCTGGTGCGGCAGTGGACGGCACTGCGCGCCGGGATCTCCGGGATGCCCCCGTACCGCAACCGCATGGTGCAGTGGTACGCGCTGGTGTATCTGGTTGTGATGGCGTTGCTTTGGGCCACCGCGCTGCCCGACTTCTTCGATGCGACCAATGGCGTCACCGCCAATGGCGATCCCATCGGCAATCTCTGGTACACGACCGCCTGTTTCGTCATGGCGATCGCGACCCTCGTCGCCACCATGACAGTGCCCCGAGGGTCGCGCATCGATGCCCCGCCGGAACTGATCGCTTCCTAGGGCTTGCGCCCGACTCCGGCCCAGTACCAGGCGCTGTCGGCATCGCCGACCGGGGTCGGGCCGTCGGTGAGGTCGGGCCGCCAGGTGGCGACCGGGACGACCCCCGGCGCCACGAGTTCGGTGCCGGCGAACAGCGTGGAGGTTTCGTCGCGGCTGCGCGGGTGGAAGGTGATTCCCGACGCCTCGGCGGAGGCGACCACCCCGGCCATGGCGTCCGCGTCGAAATCGGCTGTGGGATGGGTGATCACGAGATAGCTGCCGGAGGGAACCGCGTCGAGGAGACTGGCGATGATGTCGGCGGGCCGGTCGCTGTCGCGGAAATACATCATGATCGCCACGAGCATGATGGCGACCGGCCGGTCGAGGTCGAGGGTCTCGACGGTCGCCGGATGATCGAGAATGCTGCGCGGATCGTGCAGATCGGCGTGAATGAACCGGGTGCGGCCCGCCGCCGTGCTGCTCATGAGCGCGCGGGCATGGGCCAGGACGATCGGATCCTTGTCCACGTACACCACATTCGCCTCGGGAGCGAGCTGCTGCGCGACCTCGTGGGTATTGCCGGCGGTCGGGATCCCGGTGCCGATATCGAGGAACTGGGTGACGCCCGCGCCGACCAGATGGCGCACCGAACGCGCGAGGAAGGCGCGATTCGCGCGCGCCATGGTCTTGATGGTGGGAATGTGCCCGGCAATGAGGTCGCCGAGCGCCCGATCCGCCGGGTAGTGGTCCTTGCCGCCGAGCCAGTAGTCGTAGACGCGGGCCTCGTGCGGAATCGTGGTGTCGATCTCCGTCGGCAGCGGTGCGGCGTTGTGGAGCTCGGTCATATCAGTGGTCCCCCCGGTGGATTCGCTCGGCCGGCCCGACGGTCTCGGCCCAGCCCGCGGTGAGCGCGGTGATCAGTTCGCCGGTGTACTCCGGCGGCATGGCGTGCACGCACAATCGGTCCCAGATCGCGTGGTAGGTGTCCAGGTCGGCGCGGTCGCCCAGGAACTGCGCACCGGCCGCGTGGTGCAGGTGCACGATATCGCCGCGGACCGGATCGTCGAACCGCAGCACCGTGAACGGCACGGTGCAGATGGCCGGCCCGCCGGCGTGATCCGGCATGAGCTGGACCGTAATATTCTGGCGCGCAACACTATCGACGAGGTGCGCGAGCTGATCACGCCAGGCCTCCAGGCCGCCGAACGGCCGCCGCAGCGCCCCCTCCTCGATCACCACCCACAGTTTCGCCGGATCCGGTCGATCCAGCAGCTCCCGCTGCCGCCGCATGAGCAGCTCGACCCGATGCTGAATCCGCGCCGTCGATTCCGGCCGCCCGATCGCGCTCACCGCGTGCGCGTAGGCGGCCGTCTGCAGCAGCTCGGGCACCACACCCGGTGCGTAGCACCGTATTACCGAAGCCTCGTCCTCCAGTGCGAGATAGTCCTCCCGCCGCAGCGCGGCTGAACCACCGTCGCCCGGCCTTCGCGCGGGAACCTGCACCAGCCCTCCAATCGCCTCGCAATAGCGTAGGGGATTGTGCCACAACATGTTTCATATCACATGCTGACGAGCATGCTGCACTTGCAGCTGCAAGGACCGCGGCGGGAGCGGTGCGTATTGTTCAGCCGCGCAGGCTCTCCGTGAACGGCGGCGTCGTCGGCGATTGCCGGATGGCCGGTTTCGGGCTGGTGACCACGGTCGAATATCCTCCGGCCAGGCTGACCGGCCTCGCTCCCGCGCGCCGCGACGTGCCCAGGTGCGGGCGTGCCGACCGCATCCAGCTGTGAAACATCGTCGACCGGGAACTGGTGGCGGACCCTTCTCGCGTTTTGCCGCCACCAGTTC
>NZ_JBHXVO010000035.1:0-74340 GCF_042672265.1 Nocardia sp. NPDC127526
TTCGAGTACCACCTCGGACCCGAGAAGCAAGGAGCTGCACAGCAGAGCGCCCCACCCGAATTCGGATGGGGCGCTTTGCTGTTCCCGCCCCCGCTGCTAGGGCAGCGGGGGCGGGGTGGCGAAGGAGGGAGGGAACAGCAGGCGCGGCCCAGGCGGCTGGTGCCGACGGGCGGCGGCAGCGAAAGGTGGCGCGCCAGCGTTGAGGTCGCATCTGAAACAACGTCGACCGGGAACTGGTGGCGGGGGCTTCTCGGCGGATGCCGCCACCAGTTCCCGGTGATCGTTTGTCCAGGTGGTTGTGAAAGGCGGGGCCGCAAGGGGTTCGGCCCCGCCTTCCCCTCATCGGCGGGCGAGTTTCAGATGCCTAGGGCGTGTTTGAGGCGGGTGGTGGAGCGGGGGGCCATGCCTGCCAGGCCGAGGAGGGCTCGGGGGAAGCGGGGGTGGATTTGGGTGGGGCGGGTGCGGATTGCGGTTTCTATCCAGCGGGCGGCTTCGGCGGGCTCCAAGAGCGGGCTCTCGGTGTAGTAGGTGGGGGCGGTGGGGTCTATGCGGAAGGCCGGGTAGTGGACGGCGGTGATGTGGATGCCGCGGGGGGAGAGTTCGGCGTCGGCGCATTGGCCGAAGGTGGTCCAGGCGGCCTGGGAGCTGGCGTAGGAGGCGAAATTGGGGGCGGCGCCGGTGGTGAGGGACCAGGGGCCGACATTCACCACGTGGCCGGAGCCGCCGGCCAGCATGGCGGGGAGGAGGCCGAGGGTGAGGCGCAGCGGGCCGAAGTAGTTGGCGGCCATCATGCGCTGGTAGTCGGCGAAGCGGTCCAGGGATTGCAGGACGGGGCGGCGGGTGGGGCGGCCGGCATTGTTGATCAGGACGTCGATGCTGTCGAATTCGGTGAGCAGCCATTCGATCAGCTGGTCGACGTCGCCCAGGGCGGAGATGTCACAGCGATGCCAGTGGGCGCGGCCGCCGGATTCGATAATGGCGGCGCAGTCTTCGACGAGTTGGCTCCCGCGGCGCGCGACGAGGAGAACCTCTGCGCCGTGGGAGGCGAGTAATCGGGCGCTGGCGCGACCGATATCGGAGCACGCATCGGTGATGACTATGCGTTTTCCGGTAATGGAGCCGGCGGGGCGGGGACGGCGGGCAGCACGGAATTCGATCATGGGACAGGCAACCTTCACTCACGAACGATGATGGCACCGGCGCCCCGCCGACAGTACCGATACTGCGCCGCACTCCCCAGGGCTCGCGGCCGATCAGGCTGCTAGCCCGTTGCTGGAAGTGCGGCGGAACACATTCTAATCGGTTGGGTCATAACGCCGGGCGCGTTCGGCGACGCAGATCTCGTCGATTCCGGACACGATGTCGCGCAACAACTCCGACGGCAGCGCGGCCGGGCGCAAACGACAGGTGAAGGTAATGAACCCGTGGTCCTCGTTATCGAGTTCGCGCAGGTAGCGGGACCGCACGCCATAGGTCATGGCGGAAATGACGGTGAAGCAGCCGGTCTTCTCGCGATGCCCGGCAAACAGGTCGTGCAGGCCGTGGAAGACCCGGGTGTAGTTCGACAGCGGCGCGAACACCGAGATGCGGTAGGCCGGACCGCGTTCCGAGGAGGAGATGACGGTATCGGCCAGATACTCCGCATCGCGCAGTGTCAGCACCTTCGGAGCGAACATGAGCGCACCGGCGGCGGCATTGCGCACGGGCATGCCGGCGCGGCCGCCCGCGGAGGCGGCAATGGCGCCCAGGGACTTTCGGGCGCGCGCGCCGACCTCGCGGCGGGCGCGCAGCGACAGGTTCGGGGTGGTGGGGTGCAGGCTGGACCACTGGCCGAAGCGGACGGTGCCCAGCTGCACGGTTCCCGTACCGACCGGTCGTGCCACCTTCAGTGGCGCGGTATCCACCCAGCGGCCCACCTGGAGCATGGAATCACCGGGCGACTGGATCTCCTTGAACGAATGCTCCACCCAGGTATCGAAATCCAGGAACCGGTGCGCGTCGGTGGTCAGCCAGATGCGGTCCTTGTCCATATCCGCGACCTCGAGGGTGAGCGCGGTAATGATCCCGGTGCGCCCGCCCCCGCCCAGGATGCGCCGGAACCGCTCGGTGTGATGGGTGCGCCCGCAGGTCCCGAATCGCCCGTCCTGATCGACGTATTCGAGCTCCACCACATTGTCGGAGAACATGCCGAATCGGTGCGAGGCGGCGCTGAGCCCGCCCACCGCCGCGAACCCGCCCGCCGTGATGTCCCGATGGTCGCCGACAATGGGCAGCCCCAGCCCGTGCGCGGCGAGGGTGCGGTCGATATCGGACAGCCGCGCCCCCGCCTGCACCCGGACAGTCCGGGCGTCCGCGTCGACCACCTGCACGCGGTTCATCTTCCGCATGGACAGCACCGCGCCCTGCTCCGGCGGCGCCAGCTCCTCGTCCGGCCGCTCCCCACCGCGGATGATCAGCGGTTTCGTCGACTTGCGCGAATCCCGAACGGTACGAACGACATCCGCGGTATCGCGGGGCAGGAATTCATCCGGGTGAGTGGAGACGGGCGTGCTCATGGCGCTACAGCTAACCACAGTCGCGCCGATCGTGCTCGGGGTTGGACCGGCGTCTCAGTTAGCGGGGTTCAGACGCTGTGTGAACAGCACGTTTCCGGTCGCATCGCACAGGTTTACCGTGAGTTCGCGGGACCGGCCGTCGATGGTCAATTCGCCGAAATGCTGGTACGCCGCATCCAGCGGAGACGTGTTCTGCGCGGGCGGCGCGTGCACGAAAACGGCCTCCGGGCCGAAGGTTCCGTCCAGGTTGTTCGGACCGAACGCGCCCGCGTTCAGCGGGCCCGACACGAACTCCCAGAATTCATCGAAATCCTTGAAGGCGGCGCGCTCGGGCGAATAGCGGTGCGCGGCGGTGTAATGCACATCGGCGGTCAGCCAGACGACACCGGTCACCTTGTTCGCCTTGATGGCCGACAGCACCTCGGCGATCTCGGATTCGCGGCCCGACGGGGCGCCCGGGTCGGCATTGGCGACGCCTTCGAAGGCGGTCTCGCCGTCCTTGACGATCAGGCCCAGCGGCAGATCATTGGCGACGATCTTCCAGGTGGCCCGGGACTCGCGCAGGCCGTCGATGAGCCACTGGGTCTGCGCCTGGCCGAGAATGCGGCCGTCCGGGGCGGTGTTGGCATTGTTCGCGTCCTTGTAGGTGCGCATGTCGAGCACGAACACGTCCAGCAGCGGGCCGTAGGACACCTTGCGGAACAAGCGGCCGTCCATGGCCTCCTTGGGCTCCAATGGCATCCACTCGTGGAAGGCCTGCCAGGACCGCGCGGCGAGGGTGTCCATGCTGCGCTCGGTGTAGCCCTTGCCGTCGGCGACCGTGCCGCCGGGGAACCAGTTGTTCACGGTCTCGTGGTCGTCCCACTGCACCAGCTGCGCGACCGAAGCATTGAAACGCCGGTAGTTCTCGTCGCTGAGGTTGTAGGCGTAGTTGCCGCGGAACTGGTCGAGGGTCTGCGCCACGGCGCTCTTGGCCTCGGTGACGGTATTGCGCCAGATCCGGCCGTCCGGGAGGGTGACCGATTCCTTCAGCGCGTTGTCGGCGTAGATGCAGTCGCCGGAGTGCAGGAACAGGTGCGGGTCGCGTGCGGCCATGGCGGAGAAGATCTTCATGCCGCCCAGATCCGGGTTGATGCCGAAACCCTGCCCGGCCGTATCGCCGGACCACAGCAGCTTGATATCCGAATTCGCGGTGGGCACGGTGCGGAAGACGCCGGTGACGGCCTCGGAGACCGCCCCGCCCTCGCCCTCCAGGGTCACCCGGTAGTGCACCTGCTGCCCGGCGGGCAGGCCGTTGACGCGAATCCGCCCGGTGCCGTCCGAGGCCGGGGTGAGCATGGGGCCCTCGAAACGCTTGGCGTCGTTGAAGGATTCGGTGGCGGCGGTCTCGACAATGAGCTTCGCGGGCCGGTCCGAGCGCGCCCAGATCAGCGCGCCGTCGCTGCGCGGATCGCCGACCGCGACCCCGTGCGTCAATATCGGCCTTTCGCGTACCAGCCCGGGACCGTCATTGGACGAGCACGCCGCCAGACCGGGGGCGATGACCAGCCCGGCGGCGGAGGTGCGCAACAGGGTGCGTCGCGAGAATGTAGCCATGCGCCGACCTTTCATCAGCGAGCTCAACATCAGCTGAACTGTGCCGGACACGTCCGCGAATTCCGGGTACGAGCGCGGTGTGTCGGATGCGCGTTCGGTGTAGCCGGACTGTCATCCGCCGTGCGTATAGTCCGATTCATGGGCTTTCTCGGTGGTGTCTTCGGGTCGGCGCGAAATCGGTTCGGCAACAAGGTTCTTGCCCAGGTGCTGGCATACGACGCGGTGGAATCGGCGGAGTTCGACGAGGAGGCCTTCGAGGTCGTGGTGCGGCGGCGGGGCAGCGACAGCTACGCGAAACTGAGCCTGGAGGCGCTGTTCAAGCGGTGTGAGGGGCGGCCCGAGCACGAACGGGTGCAGCGGGTGGCGGATCTGGTGGAGCCGTTCCTGACCGATCAGCGGGCCGAACCCTGGGAGGAGGCGGCCAAGCGGCTGCGGCCGGTGCTGCGGCCCGCGGACCGCAGCCAGTTCGGCATGGCGGGCATCCGCGCCCGCGATGTGCTGCTCACCCGTCCCGTACTGCCGTTCCTGAGCGAGATGGTGGTCGTGGACAATCCGTCCACCATGCGCTTCGTCACCACCGCCGACCTCGCCGCCTGGGGTGTGGCGGCCGACGAGGTCTTCAGCACCGCGCACTACAACCTGACCGATATCGCCATGAGCACGCTGTCGGCGTTCGAACCCGCCGCGGGTGCGCAGGTGCTCGACTTCGCCGACGAGGACGGGGATTCCTATGTCGGCTCGCTGCCGCTGGTCGGCGGCTGGCTGGCCGGCGCCGAGGCCCGCAGCGGTACGCGCCCAGTGGTTTTCCTGCCCGGGCACGCCGGGATGCTGGTGATCCTCGGCGGTGATCCCGGCACCTTCGACCAGGTGCTCGCGCTGGCCGAGGAACGCTACGACGAGGCGCTGCGGCCGCTCTCGCCCGTGCCCTACACCATCGACGACGACGGTGAGCTCATTCCCTACCGGGTCCCCGCCGGACATCCGGCCTGGCAGTCCATCCGGCACGCCGAGACGCGCCTGGCCGCAGCCGTGTACGGCGGGCAGACCGACAAGCTGCGCGCCGACGACAATCGCGAGGAGGCCATCAGCGCGCTCATGCACCTGCGCGCGCCCGACGGCACCGAGCACACCATGACGCCCTGGACCGGCGGCACGCCCACGTTGCTCCCGCACGCGGACTACATCCTGTTCGTCATCACCGAGACCAATGCCTTCCGGGTGGCCTGGTCCGATGTCGCCGCGCTCGTAACCCTCACGCCCGTACCCGGATACGATCCGCCGCGCTATCGCGTGGACGATCATCCCTCGCCCTCGGTGATGGCGCGGCTGCGGGCACTGGCCAGCTGACCGGCCGCGGCGCGCTGACCGGATGCGGCGCGACATAGCCTGCGGCGGGTCGTATGACGCGCCGGATAATCAGCGGACGGTGTCAGAGGTGTGGGCTATCGTCCGGTGTCGTGGACAGGGCGCAGCTGACAGCTGACATGGCAGACGGTTCCAGACCGGAGTTCCTCTTCTTCTGGGGTCACACCCGCACCCCCGGCCACGCGGTCGGCAAATGGGTCCTAAGCCAGTGGTGGCCGGTCGAGTTCACCGTGGACGGCCAGACCTACCGCAGCGCAGAACATTTCATGATGGCCGAGAAGGCCCACCTCTTCGGCGACGAGGACATGCGCGCCCGCGTCCTGGAGAGTGAGACCCCCGCCGACGCCAAACGCATCGGCCGCGCCGTCCGCGGCTTCGACCAGGACGCCTGGGTGGCGCACCGCTACGACATCGTGGTCCGCGGCAGCATCGCCAAATTCGGCCAGCACGACGAACTCCGGGACTTCCTGCTCGCCACCGCCGGCAAGGTCCTGGTGGAAGCCGCTCCCCGCGACACCATCTGGGGCATCGGCCTGGGCGCCGACAATCCCGCCGCCCAGGATCCCGCGCAGTGGCGCGGCGAGAACCTCCTCGGATTCGCCCTCATGGACGCCCGCACCGCCCTCGCCCCCGCCCATCACCCGTAGCCGGATTCCGTTGGGGCGCCCTCATTTCGGGCGGCAGTGGGGGCTCGGATCGGCCCCGTGAACCGGCACCGGCAGCGGCCCGCATCCGGCAGCGGGCGGCCGGTGGTGGTCACTTCGGTCAGTGCGGCGACGAGGGTGCCGGCAGGCTCCTCGCCCGCCGCCCGCGTTCGGAACAGGTCAAGCCGGGTTCGCCCGCTCGTGCAACAGCAGCAGCATGTACCCCGCCACCGTGTCGCCGTCGGTGATCTTCCCGCTCGCGATCATCGATTCCAGTTCGGCGCGCGAAAACCAGGCCGCGCGCATGTCCTGCTCGGACGGCTCCCGTTCCGGCTCACCGATTTCGAGCTCGGTCGCGAGAAAAATATGCCCGTGATGACTACACGTCGCAGGCGCCGGCGAAATTCGGCCGAGGTAGGTCATCCGCCCGGCGCGTAACCCGGTCTCCTCCCGCAATTCCTGATGGGCGGTCGCGGTCGCGTCGAAGGCTTCGCCATTGTGCAGCGCGCCGCCGGGAAACTCCCAGCAGCGCCTCTGCTGCGGGTACCTGAACTGCTCGACCAGGTGAAACCGATCCCCGTCCCGCGGAATGATCACCGCGAAGTCCGACTTGTCGACCACGGCGTAAATCCCGGGTTCGCCATCCGCCTGGCGAATGACGTCCTCCCGGACCGTGATCCACTGATTCGAATAGACCTCACGCGAGCGAAGCGTTTCCATGACCCGATCCTGCCCGCCGATCACCCGTCACACAGCGCGCGCCATGAAAATGTCATCGACGAGCCGCCCCTCGATGATGAACTCGCCGCGCAGAATTCCCTCGACCTCGAAGCCCATGTCCTCGTAGAGGCGGCGCGCCGCAGGGTTCGTGGCCAGCACCCGCAGGGTCAAACGGGTTGCGCCTTGGAGACGGGTCTCCGCCAGAGCTCGTTCCAGCAGGGCGCGCCCGATGCCCCGGCCGCGCACCGATTCATCCACGACCAAGCCCTGAATCTGCCGGACGTGAGCGGCGCTGGGCACTGGAATCGGCTGCACCAATCGGAGATAACCAACCACTCGCCCATCCAGTTCGGCGACCAGATAGTCGCGCGGATCGCTGGCTTCACCGAAGAACGCCGCGCCCCGGGGCGGACGCGGAGTGATATCGGCGGCGGGGGACCAGGCGCGCCGGTTGAGGTCGGCGAGCGGGGCCTCGTCCCCGGGGACCGCTGTGCGGAAGATCGAATCGGCCATGGGGTCCAGCTTGCCCTGCTGCGCAGGACTTGGCCGACACGGTGCAGAGGGCGTGCCGGCTGGCGCTGCGTCGCCCGGCCGTTGGCGATGCGAAACTGGCGCTGGCCGGGCAGCGAGTCGCGTGGCTGGCCGAGAACGCGCCCCGCACACCGCAGTTGGTGCGCGTCATGGCGCTCTACCAGCTGCGCGCGGGGTGACCGGACCCGGCCACGGAACCGTGCCGGGAAGCGCTGCGTGGTGGGCTCTAGCCCGACGAGCGGGTGAACGTGCACGCCATCGATGCCTTGGCGGCGCGGGCGATTTCAGCGGGGGATGGAGTGGGTGGCGGCGATGGTGTCGGCGGCGAGGGTTTCGAGGGCGGCGGCGGTGAGGTTGGTGTCGGGGCAGGCGACTATGGAGGCGGTGACGCGGTTGGCGGTGAAGAGGGGGGCGGCTACCGAGACGACGGCGTTGTGGTCGGTTAGTTCGTCGGGGAGGTAGTCGATGGTGATGAGGTCGGTGATGAGGGCGTTGAGGCGGTGGCGGAGGGGGTCGGTGACGGGGGAGTGGCGGAGGGCGGTCAGGGCTTCGAGCATGGGGGCGGAGTCGTCGGCCAGGCGTTCTACGGTGTAGCCGCGGGTGCGGATGGCCTCGAGGACGGATTCGAGGCGGGGGCGTTGGGCCGGGTCGGCGGCGTCCAGCCAGGAGCGGCGTTCGGAATCCGGTGCCCAGGCGATGAATTCGCGGGCTACCGGCGGGGCCAGGGGGAGGCGGCGGCCGATGCGGATCCAGGGGACCGAGGGGGTGCCGAGGACTTCGGTGATGAGGATCGAGTCGGCGTCGCGTTCGGCGAGGAATACCGGGATGTCGTGCAGGGCGGAGAGTTTGCGCATGGCGTCGAGGGCTACGCGGCGCAGGGGGAAGGCCGACTCGGCGCGGCGGGCCACGGCGAGCAGACCCAGGCCCAGGCCGTAATTGCCGTCCCCGTCGCGAATGGTCCAGCCGTCGGCGGTGAGCTGGGACAGGACCGCGTGCGCGGTGGCGCGGGACATGCCGGTGCCGCGGATGATGCGCGCCAGCGAGAGGTGCTCGGCGGGGTGGCGGGAGAGCAGCTCGATGGCTTGGACCACGCGCCGGGTGGGGGGAGAGGCGGGGGCCTCGGGGGAACCGGCGACCGCTACGGGCTCGTCCGAAGCCGCGGATAGCGCTGTGGCGGTGCTGAATTCAGGCAAGTCGTCCTCGGTGCGGTCGTAGTCGGGATGTGGATGACGGTAGTGCGATTACGGGGGTGGCGGTGGGGCGAGACGGTCATAGTCGGCATGGGGTGAAAACCGCGCGAGGTATTGACCCGGCGCAGGCTGCCGCCCTATCGTCGATGTCACATTATCGAACGATAGCGTCGAATATTCGACAACGCAAGTTGGCGGATGGCGCGGGCGAGTGAGTGACTATGCGCACGGGGTACGAGTTGGGGCATCTGGCCGCCTTGGAGGCGGAATCGGTGCACATCATTCGAGAGGTCGCGGCCACCTTCGAGCGGCCGGTATTGCTGTTCTCCGGGGGCAAGGACTCGGCGGTCATGCTGGAGCTGGCGCGGCGGGCGTTCTGGCCCGCCCCGCTGCCGTTTCCCTTGCTGCACATCGACACCGGGCACAATTTCGACGAGGTCGTCGACTTCCGGGACCGCACGGCCGCCCGGCTCGGGGCGCAGCTGCTGGTGGGCAGCGTGCAGGCCGACATCGACGCGGGCCGCGTGACCGAGCGCGCCGGCGAGACGCGGAATCGATTGCAGACCACCACCTTGCTGCGCAGCATCCGGGAATACCGCTTCGACGCGGTCTTCGGCGGGGCGCGCCGGGACGAGGAGAAGGCGCGCGCCAAGGAGCGGGTGTTCAGCTTCCGCGACGAGTACGGGGCCTGGGATCCGCGGGCGCAGCGGCCCGAGGTGTGGAATCTGTACAACGGCCGGCACCGGCAGGGCGAGCACATCCGGGTGTTCCCGCTGTCGAATTGGACCGAGCTGGATATCTGGGAATACATCGACCAGGCCGAAGTGGAGCTGCCGCCGCTGTACTACGCGCATCGCCGCACCGTTATCGAGCGCGACGGAATGCTGCTGGCGGACAACCGATTCCTGACCCCGCGCCCGGGCGAGCGGGCCTTCGAGACCACCGTGCGGTTCCGCACCGTCGGCGACGCCACCTGCACCGGGTGCATCGAGAGCGCGGCCGCCACCCCGGCCGAGGTGATCGCGGAAACCGCCGTCACCCGGCTCACCGAACGCGGCGCCACCCGCGCCGACGACCGAATCTCCGACTCCGGCATGGAGGATCGCAAGCGAGAGGGCTACTTCTGATGCGCCGCAACCTATTACGGCTGGCCACCGCGGGCAGCGTGGACGACGGCAAGTCGACGCTCATCGGGCGCCTGCTCTTCGACTCCAAGGCGCTGTTCACCGATCAGCTCGACGCCATCGAACGCGCCAGCATCGCGCGCGGCAATGGCGGCCCGGACCTGTCGCTGGTCACCGACGGGCTGCGGGCCGAGCGGGAGCAGGGCATCACCATCGATGTCGCCTACCGCTACTTCGCCACGCCCCGAAGGAAATTCGTCATCGCGGATACGCCGGGGCATGTGCAGTACACGCGCAATATGGTGACCGGGGCTTCCACCGCGGACCTGGCCCTCATCCTGGTCGACGCCCGCAAGGGCGTCTCGGAGCAGACGCGCCGGCACGCCTTCCTGTCCTCGCTGCTCGGCGTCGGGCACCTGGTGCTGTGCGTGAACAAGATGGATCTCGTCGACTTCTCCGAGCAGCGATTCGAGGAGATCCGCGCGGAGTTCGCGGATTTCGCCACCAAGCTCGACGTGGGCGACCTCAGCTTCCTGCCGCTCTCGGCGCTGCACGGCGACAATGTCGTCGAAACCTCCGCCAACACCCCCTGGTATCCGGGACCGCCGCTGCTGCGGCATCTCGAGGAGGTGCACGTCGCCTCCGATCGCAATCTCATCGACGCACGCCTGCCGGTGCAGTACGTGATCCGCCCGCACGGCGACCACCAGCGCAGCTATGCGGGCACCATTGCCGGCGGCATCTTCAAACCCGGCGACGAGGTCGTGGTGCTGCCCTCCGGACGCGCCAGCCGGGTCGGGCAGATCTGGGGACCGGGCGGCAGCAAGGTCGACGAGGCGTACACCGGCATGGCGGTCTCGCTCACCCTCGACGACGATATCGATATCGGCCGCGGCGATATGCTCGCCCGGCCCGGCAATCAGCCGCATCTGGATCGCGATCTCGACGCCATGGTGTGCTGGTTCTCCGAGACCACCGAACTGCGCGCCGGCAACGACTATTCGATCCGCACCGCCACCCAGACCTCGAAGGTGCGGGTGAGCGAGCTGGACTACCGGCTCGACGTGAACACCCTGCACCGGCAGACGGACGCGGATCGGCTGGGGCTCAACGATATCGGGCGCGTCACCGTGCACAGCCGGTCGCCGATCATGTTCGACCCGTACCGGGACAATCGCGCGACCGGCAGCTTCATCCTCGTCGACGAGACCACGAATCAGACGGTGGCGGCGGGCATGATCACCGGCCGCAGCTCCGGGCCCGCCGAACTCCCCAGCGGCCGCCCCGGTCACAGCCTGCGGCCGCCGCGCGAGGACGTGGTCTGGCACAAGTCGGCGGTCGATCGCACCCAGCGGCTCTCCACCGGCGCGACCATCTGGCTCACCGGGCTGTCCGGATCCGGAAAGTCCACCATCGCGGTGGAATTGGAACGCCAGCTGATCGCCTCCGGTCAGCCCGCGTACCTGCTCGACGGCGACAATCTGCGGCACGGACTGACCAGCAATCTCGGCTTCACCGACGCGGACCGGCGCGAGAACATCCGCCGCGTCGCCGAGGTGGCCGCACTGTTCGCCGATGCCGGGGTGGTGGCCATCGTCTCGCTCATCAGCCCCTTCCGCGACCAGCGCCGCGATGCCCGGAAGATGCACGACGACAAGCGATTGCGCTTCTACGAGATCTTCGTCGACACGCCCCTCGAGGAGTGCGAGCTGCGTGACCCCAAGGGCCTGTACAAACGCGCCCGCGCCGGGGAACTGCGCGAGTTCACCGGCATCGACTCACCCTACGAGCGGCCCGAATACGCCGAGCTGACCATTACGCCCGGCGACGGCACGCCCGCCGACATCGCCCGGAACATTCGCCGAGAACTAGGAATCGCAGACAACTGATGGACCAACCCGATATCGAACAGGCGGAACTGCCGCTCACCGAGCCCTTTCTTGCCGCAGTCGCGGAGGCGGAGAAGCTCATCGCCACAGCGGAATTCATTCGTGATGAGCACGATCTGGCCGAGGGCTACGACTATCTGCAGGGCAGTATCGCCGCCGTGCTGCAACTGTCGCGGGCGCACGGCACCTCACATCCCTATTTCGTGACCTCCACCGGGCCCTATACGAAGATGGGCCTCGACAATCCCGACACGCTGTACTACCACGCGAATGTCGATCCGCAGGGCGAGTACCTGCTCACCGGCCTGCGCGGCAGCACCGTCGACCTGAGCTTTCAAGTGCTCAAGGGCGATTACACCGCCACCGATGTGCCCAATGGGGACGACGCCTTCGACGACCGGCGGCTCGATATCGCCGCGGACGGCAGCTACCAGTTGCGGTTCGGGCCGCCGAAGGAGAATCCGGAGCCCGGCTATTTCCAGCTCGGTGAAGGTGCGTCCATGCTCGCGGTGCGCGAGGTTTACGGCGATTGGAATGCCGAGCGCAAGGGCTCCATTCGCATCGAGCGGGTCGACACCGTCGGCACCGCACCCACCGAACCCGGTGTGGCGCAACTGCGTAAGCGGTACCGTGCCGCCGGGCGCATGCTGCTGACTCGCGTGCACACCTGGTTCAACTTCCCCAAGTGGTTCTACTTGGACCTGCCGGTCAACACCCTCACCGAGCCCCGGCTCACCCCCGGTGGGCTGAGCACCCAGTACTCCTCGGTGGGGCATTACGACCTGGCCGACGATCAGGCGCTCATCATCACGGTTCCGAAATCCGATGCGCCGTACCAGGGTTTCCAGCTGGGCAGCCGCTGGTACATCTCCCTCGACTACGTCAACCACCAGACCAGCCTGAATCATCAACAGGCCCAGGTGGATCCGGACGGCCTGATTCGCATGGTGGTCTCGCACCGCAATCCCGGCATTGCCAACTGGATCGAGACCACCGGCCGCACCCGGGGCATTCTGCAGTTCCGCTGGCAGCGCGTCGCCCGACCCATCACCGAATCCGACGGTCCCACCGTCGAACTCGTGCCCTTCGACAAGGTGGCCGAACGGCTGCCGCACCATACCCACAATCGAATCGACGACGCGGGCTGGCGCGAGCGCATCGCCGCCCGGCAGCGCGGATTCGGCGAAAGGATGCTCGGATGAGTGACAACTCTCGTAGCTCTCAGGGGCAAGCCCCTGAAACCCCGGACGCCCTAGGCGGGGCTGGCGCCCCTACGGCCTCGGATGCCGCAGGCGGGGCTGGCGTCCCTGCGGCCGGGGATGCTGCGGGCGGGGCCGGCGTCTCGGCGGCTCCTGCACAAGCGGCGCGGCTGCGGACCGGTCTGCTGGCGGATCGGGTGGTTGTCGTGAGCGGAGTGGGTCCGGGCTTGGGTCGGTCGATTTGCCTGGAGGCGGCCGCGGCCGGTGCGAAGGTTGTGCTGGCGGCGCGCACCGAATCGCGGTTGAAGGAGGTTGCTGCCGAGATCGAGGCCGATGGTGGTGAAACCCTTTGTGTCGCTACTGACATCACCGATGACGCGGCCGTGCAGAATCTGGTGGCGCGCACGCTGGAGACCTTCGGGCGTGTCGATGCGCTGGTGAACAATGCGTTCGCGGTGCCGTCCATGAAGCCGCTGGCGCGCACCGATTACCAGCAGATTCGGGACAGTATCGATCTGACCGTACTGGGCGGTCTGCGGATGACTCAGGCGTTCACGGAGGCTCTCACCGAGAGCAAGGGCTCGGTTGTCATGATCAACTCGGCGGTGCTGCGGCACTCCGAACCCCGCTACGGCAGCTACAAGGTCGCGAAGTCGGCGCTGCTGGCCATGTCGCAGACGCTGGCTACCGAGTTGGGGCCCAAGGGCGTTCGCGTCAATACCGTGGCACCCGGCTACATCTGGACCGATCAGCTGAAGTGGTATTTCGGCGAGATCGCCAAGAAGTACAACATCACCCCCGAGCAGGTCTACGAACAGACCGCCGCCAAATCCGATCTGAAGCGGCTGCCCGAGCCGGACGAGATCGCCCGCGCCGTCGTCTTCCTCGCCTCGCCCTGGGCCAATGCCATTACCGGCCAGACCCTCGACGTGAACTGCGGCGAGTACCACGTATAGCGATCGAGCGGGGATCCATGGGGTGCCGGCCCAACGGGAGGCCGAAGTCGCCAGGATCCCCGCTCACCACAAGGAGTTACCCATGAGCGGACGCACAAACGTCGGCACCGTCGAGGATCTGCACGCCTCGGCCACCAAGGTCAGCGGGCTGGACGACTTCGGTCCGGACGACTACCGCGAGGCGCTCGGCGTCCTGCTGGAGTCCTATCAGCGCGATGCCGGGCTCACCGAACTCGGCTCCAAGATGAGCCGCTACTTCCTGCGCGGCGCGCTGGTGGCCCGGGCGCTGAGCGAGGCCTCCTGGAAGGCTCATCCCGGCCACGCCGAAACTCCGGTCGACCGGCCCATTTTCGTGACCGGACTGCCGCGCACCGGCACCACCGCCCTGCACCGCCTGCTCGCCGCCGACCCGCGGCATCAAGCCCTGGAGATGTGGCTGGCCGAATTCCCGCAGCCGCGCCCGCCGCGCGACACCTGGGCGCAGAACCCGGTCTATCAGCAGATCGACGCCGGATTCGCGCAGCACCGCGTCGAGAATCCGGAATTCATGGGCCTGCACTACATGAGCGCGGCCGATGTGGAGGAGTGCTGGCAGCTGCTGCGGCAGACCGTCAAGTCCATCTCCTACGAATCCCTGGCCTACCTGCCGACCTACTCGCAGTGGCTGCGAGAGCAGGACTGGACCAATGCCTATGTGCGGCACCGCCGGAACCTGAAACTCATCGGGCTCGGCGACAGCCGCCGCTGGGTGCTCAAGAACCCCAGCCACCTGTTCGCCCTCGACGCGCTCATGAGCGTGTACCCGGACGCGCTGATCATCCAGACCCACCGCGATCCGGTCACCATCGTCGGCTCCTCGTGCAGCCTGTCCGAGCACGCCGCCCGCGGCTGGTCGACCACCTTCACCCGGGAGAAGATCGGCGAGACCCAGCTGGAGCTGTGGTCGCGGGGACTGCGCGAGTTCAACACGGCAAGGGCGCGCTACAACCCGAACCAGTTCCTGGACATCCAATTCGAGGACCTGCGCGCCGATCCCATGGGCACGGTCGAGAAGATCTACGGCCAGTTCGGTCTCGAGTTCACCGAGCCCGCCCGCGCGGCCATGCTCGCACTGGACGAGGAGAGCAAGAGCGGCGATCGCAAACCGGCGCACCGCTATTCGCTCACCGACTACGGTCTCACCGAAGACCGCGTCAGGTCGGAATTCGGGCTCTCCTGAGCCCTACCGGCGGCGCTGCGGCAGCGCCTCATAGCGCAGCCGCAGCCCGTCGGTGAAGGCGGTCAACGCCAATTCGAAACTCTCGGAATCGATTTCGTCCGCCTTGGCGCGCAGCAGATGCGCTTGATCCAAGTGCGGATAGCGGTCGCGATAGACCTGCACGTCGTCGACGAACCCCCTGGAGAACGAGCCGATCGTCGCGCCCATCACCAGATACCGGGTGGCAGCGCCGATCATGGTGGCCTCGCGCGGCGGCCAGCCCGCGCCCACCAGCCCGCCGTGCACGGCGTCCGCGAAGCGCAGATGCTCATCGCGCTTACCCGGGCCGGTGGACAGATACGGCACGAAATTGGGATGTGCGACCAGGGCGTTCCGATAGGACCGCGCCCAGTCGATGAGCGCCTGCCGCCAATCCCCGCGCTCGAACGCGGAGACATCCACGCGCGCCATGATGTGCTGGGCGATGTCGTCGAGCAGCTCGTCCTTGGTCGGGTAGTGGCCGTACAGCGAGGCTGCCTGCACCCCCAGATCCGCGGCCAGCTTGCGCATGGACAGCGCCGACAACCCGTCCTGATCGATCAGCGCCAGCGCCGCGTCGCGAATGCGGTCACGACTCAGCAGCGGCACCCTCGGCCTGGGCATCGGCTCACCTCCTGCGGGCTCTTGAAAAACCGAACATCGTTAGGTTACCTTCGGGGCATAAACCTAACAACGTTCGGTTAGGAGCGTTCGTGGACTTCGAACTCGGCGAGGCACAGCGGGAACTGCGTGACCTCGCCCGGGACTGGGTGGACAAAGAGGTGGTGCCGCACGCCGCCGCCTGGGACCGGGCGGAATCGGTGGACACCGCCATCGTGGGCAAACTCGGCGCGATGGGATTCCTCGGCATCGAGATCCCCGAGGAGTACGGCGGATCCGGCGGCACCGCCCTGGACTACTGCATCGTCCTGGAGGAACTCGGGCGCGGCGACAGCTCGGTGCGCGGCATCGTCTCGGTCTCGCTCGGACTGGTCGGCAAATCGATCAAGACCTACGGCAGCGCGGCACAGCAGCGGGAATGGTTGCCGCGCTTGTGTTCCGGGGAAGCGCTCGGCTGCTTCGGGCTCACCGAACCCGGGACCGGGTCCGATGCCGGGAGCCTCGTCACCAAGGCCGTGCGCGATGGGGACGACTGGCTGCTGACCGGCACCAAGATGTTCATCACCAATGGCACCTGGGCCGATGTGGCGCTCGTCTTCGCCCGCACCGGCGGGCCGGGGCCCAAGGGCGTGACCGCCTTCCTGGTGCCCACGGCCGCACCGGGATTCACGCGCACCGAGATCAAGGGCAAGCTCGGCCTGCGCGGTCAGGCGACCGCCGAACTGGTCCTCGATCGGGTCCGCGTCCCCGATACCGCGCGCCTCGGCGACGAGGGCCAGGGCTTCAAGATCGCCATGGCCGCCCTCGACAAGGGCCGCATGGGCGTGGCCGCCGGGTGTGTCGGCGTCGCCCGCGGCTGCCTGGAGGCCGCGGTGAAATACGCTGCCGAACGCGAGCAGTTCGGCAAGCCCATCGCCTCCTACCAGCTGGTCCAGGAACTCATCGCCGATATCGCCGTCGAGGTGGAGGCCGCGCGCCTGCTCACCTGGCGGGTGGCCGATCTCATCGAGCGCGGCAAGCCCTTCGGCACCGAGGCCTCGGTCGCCAAACTTTTCGCCAGCGAGGCCGCGGTGCAGGCCGCCAACAATGCCATCCAGGTATTCGGCGGATACGGCTACATCGACGAATATCCTGTCGCCAAATACCTGCGCGACGCGCGCGTGCTCACCCTCTACGAGGGCACCAGCCAGATCCAGAAACTGCTCATCGGCCGCGCCCTGACCGGCGTGAACGCCATCCTCTGACAAGGAGATTCACATGACCAATGTTGCCTTCGTGACCGGTTCGGCCCGCGGCATCGGCGCCGCCACCGCGGCCCGGCTGGCCGCCGACGGCTTCACCGTCGCCGTCGCCGATCTCGACGAGGCCGCCTGCAAGGACACCGTCGAGGCCATTGTCGCCGCCGGCGGCAAGGCGATCGCGGTGGGCTGCAATGTCACCGACGAGGCCCAGGTCGACGCCGCCATCGATAACGTTGCGGCGGAACTGGGTTCGATCGACGTGCTGGTCAACAATGCCGGCGTGCTGCGCGACAACCTGCTGTTCAAGATGTCCGCCGACGACTGGGACATCGTCATGAACGTCCACCTCAAGGGCGCGTTCCTGTGCAGCCGCGCCGCCCAGCGGCACATGGTGAAGCAGAAGTCCGGCAAGATCGTGAACACCTCCAGCGTCTCCGCGCTCGGCAGCCGCGGGCAGGCCAACTACTCCGCGGCCAAGATGGGCATCCAGGGCTTCACCCGCACTCTCGCCATCGAACTCGGCCCCTACGGCATCAATGTCAATGCCGTCGCCCCCGGCTTCATCGTCACCGAGATGACCGATGCCACCGCCGCCCGGGTCGGCGTCAGCCCCGAGGAATTCCGCACCAAGGCCGCCGAGATCACCCCGCTGCGCCGGGTCGGCAAGCCCGAGGACATCGCCAATGTGGTCTCGTTCCTGGTGTCCGCCGACGCCTCCTTCGTAACCGGCCAGACCATCTACGTCGACGGCGGCCGCCGCCTCTGACCGGGAGCCTCCCATGATCGACTTCACCGACTTCGACGCCCTGCGCGCGGCCGTCGGCACCGAAATCGGTGTCAGCGACTGGATCACGATCGACCAGGACCGCATCGACCGGTTCGCCGAGGCCACCGGCGACCATCAGTGGATCCACGTCGACCGGGAGCGGGCGGCGGCGGGACCCTACGGGCGCACCATCGCCCACGGGTTCCTGACCCTGTCGCTGATGGTGCCGCTGACCGCGCAGGTCGCGACGGTCAGCTGCGCGCGCATGGCAATCAACTACGGGCTCAACAAGGTTCGCTTCATCAACCCGGTCCCGGTCGGCAGTCGCCTGCGCGCCCGGGTCGAGCTGAACGCGGTGACCGATGTTCGCGACGGAGTGCAGGCCGAGCGCAAGGTCACCCTCGAGGTCGAGATCGACGGCGAAACCCGAATCGCCTGTGTCGCCGAGAGCCTCGCCCGCTACTTGGCCTGAGGATTCTCCTCGTCATTCCGGCGGGTGGGACTTCGGTCTGCGCGCTTACTCGCCGGGGCCGAACGGTTCTGCGGACAGCGGCGTGTGATCGGGAGTCATGGTGGCCACCACCGAGATTCCGGCCGCGTGGAAGTTGCTCAGCGCGCGGGCGATGTGATCGGCGGAGGTAATGAGAATCGCCGTGTGCGTGCCGATGGCCTCCATCAGCTGTGCCGAGAACGCGGCGTTCTGGACCGTCGAATTCGCTTGTGTCTCGGTGAAGATGCGGTGCGCTTCGATGCCGCGCTCGATCAGCCAGTCGGCCATGGCCTGGGCTTCGGTAATGCCATTGACCGGATTGCCGCCGGTGACGATGACCGGGGCGGCGGGGGAGAGCAGGGCCGAGACGTAGCCGGCGTAGAGCCGGTTGACGAGTTCGGGGCGCATCTCGCCGTCGGGTTCGAGGCCGTAGCCGAGGACCACGATGGCGGTTCTCGGGCTGAAGAGGGCGGGCAGGTCCAGGCCGGGTAGCCGGAAGGTGGTGACCGAGTTGATCATCGACATCACCTCGGTGGTGATGCCTTCCACGGGGTCGGCCGGTTCGGCGTGCGCGGGCGCGGCGCCGAGGGCCAGGACGGTGACGGTGGCGCCGGCCAGCAGGGTGCGGACGGCGAATCGGGCGATGTTTCGACTGAAGTGGCGGAGGGCGGGAACGGCCGGATGCGGAGCGGGCATTGGAAACCCCCTGACAATCACGCACTGAAGGCGTGGTGTTTCACAATCTTGCTCCCTCATGATCACTCGTGACCTACCGGCCGGTACAGGAATTCGGAAAAGATGTCGCCGCCGGAGAATCGACTGGCGGGCTCGGTCTATCGGGCTGTTGTCCAGGTCGGATCGGCGGGGACGGCGTGCGGCGGACGGTGATCACTTAGAGTTGGGCGCATGATTACCGCGATCGTGCTGATTCACGCCGAGTCCGACCGGATTCCCGAGACCGCCCAGGAATTGGCCGATATCGACGGCGTGGGCGAGGTGTATTCGTGCGCGGGGGACGTGGATCTGATCGCCATCGTGAAGGTGCGCGATCACGAGGAGATCGCCAAGGTGGTGACCGGGCGGATCAACAAGACCAAGGGCGTGGTGCGCACCGACACGCACATCGCGTTCAAGTCGTACTCGCGCGCGGATGTCGAGGCCGGCTTCTCGATCGGCGAGTAGCCGGCCGACCGGTCGTCAGGGCGCCATGACCGACGCGCCGTAGAAGGTGTTCGTCGAACCCTGGTCGACCGTGCCGGTGGCGTCGCCCTGGCAGTCGGCGTGGGTGTAGACGGTGACCGCGCCGGAGGTGTCGTTGTGGACCTCCAGGTTCATGCCCGTGGGGACGACATTGACGCAGCCCGCTGGGTCGATCCAGTCCATGCCGTTGACCGTGATGGTGCCGGGCGCGGCGGCCGCGGGGGCGGCCAGCGCGATGGCCAGGGTGAGCAGGCCGGGCAGGATCAGTCCGTATCGCTTCACGCTGTACTCCCTAGGTCGAGGGAAACTGCCTGATCAGAGCCGAAACTGTGGCGCGGAGGTCAGTATCCCACCCGAGGGAGGGAACCGGCCGCCCGGTATGGCTAGCGGCCGGTGCAGCGGTCAGTCCGAACCGAGCTCGTTGGTGAGGGCGGCCCAGCGGTCGAGCAGATCGGCGGCCGCACCGGTATCGATGGCGGCGGCGACACGCTCGAGGGCCGCGCCCAGCTTGTCGTGGATATCGCCCGACACGTGCTCGGGGACCAATTCGAAGGCGACGACCGCGGCGGCGGAATTGAGCAGCACCGCGTCCCGGACCGGGCCCGGCTCGCCGGCCAGCATATTGCGGGCGATGACGGCGTTCATGGCCGCGTCGCCGCCCTGCAGGGCCGCGGGCTCCACCCGCTCGATGCCGAGTTTGGTTGGGTCGATGGTGGTTTCGTAGCGCTGACCGCCGCACACCACCCAGGCGTCGGTGGTGCTGGCCGTGGTGATCTCGTCCAGGCCGTCATTGCCCCGCACGATCAGGGCGGAGGCCCCGCGATCGGTGAACGCGCCCGCGATGACCGGCAGCAGGTCGGCGAAGGCGCAGCCGATGAGGCCCGCCTTGGGCTGGGCCGGGTTGGTCAGCGGGCCCAGGATATTGAAGACCGTCGGAATGCCGATCTCGCTGCGGGCCGGACCGGCGAAACGCAGCGACGGGTGGAAGACCGGGGCGAAACAGAAGCCGATGCCCAGCTGACGGACGCATTTGGCGACCGATTCGGGGCCGAGGGCGATCTTCACGCCCAGCGCCTCGAGGACGTCCGCGCCGCCGCTCTTCGAGGAGGCTGCCCGGTTGCCGTGCTTGACCACGGGAATCCCGGTGGCGGCCACCACGATCGAGGACATGGTGGAGATGTTCACGGTGCCGGAGCGGTCGCCGCCGGTGCCGACGATATCCACGGCAGCGCCGTCGTACTGCACGCGGCGGGCATGGGAGAGCATCCCGGAAGCCAGGCCCGCCAGCTCCGTGGCGGTCGGGCCCTTCATCTTCATGGCGACGCCGAACGCGGCGATCTGCGCCGAGGTCGCGTTATCGGTGAAGATCTCGTTCATGGCCCACGCGGCCTCGTCCTCGGACAAACCGTTGCCGTCGGTGAGGATGCCGAGGATTTCCCTCCAGCTGCGCGCGCCCATGATTCATCTCTTTCGTATCGGCCCAACTCTCGGGGACTCTCAGGGGCTTCGCCCCCGAACCCCCGCGGACTCGTGATTGTCCTTACGCCGGTGTTATCGGACAAGCCTAGTGCGGAGCAACGATTTCTTGCCCCCTAGTTATAGCGGCTTCGGCTGCAGCGCCTCCCAGCCGAGCGCGTCGCCGTCGTGGCGCTGGGCCAGGCCCGCCATGCGTGCGCGCTCCTGCGAACAGTGCAGGGCGTCCAGAATCTGCACTCGATGCAAGATCAGCAGGGCCGGGTCCGATTCATCCACCGAACTGGTCTGATAGCCATCCTGCGCGGCGATGATTTGCACCGCATTCACCTGCGCCGCGGGTAGACGCAGGTGATGGCGCAGTACCGCGGGTTGTTCCGCGATCCACCCATCGGCCCTGGCCAAGGCGGCCGAACAGGCTTCGGCGTCATCGAAACTCGACGCCACCACCACCAGATCGCCACGCCCGGGATCCAGTTCCCTTGGCGCGGTGCGCCGCCGCAGCCGCCGCCACCACGATGTCGCTTCCATATTCGCCTCCACAGCGGCTCAGCATTCTCTTACCTGGGCAATCTAGGCTGCTCCGTGACACGCCGGGCCCCCTCCGAGACGCGCGCTCGCCCTGCGGTTTCCGACACGAACGACGAAGTTTCGTACCCGGCTACTCCTGTCGTACTACGACAAGTCATACTTACCGGCGTGACGACCGCAGTAGGGACCCCAGGATCGGCCATTACTCAGCGTGTGCACTCGCTGAACCGGCCCAACATGGTCAGCGTCGGTACCATCATCTGGCTGTCGAGCGAGCTGATGTTCTTCGCCGGCCTGTTCGCCATGTACTTCGTCGCTCGCGCGCAGGCCCATGGCAACTGGCCGCCGGAGCCGACCGAGCTGAACATGAAGCTCGCCGTACCGGTGACCGCCGTGCTGGTCGCATCCTCCTTCACCTGCCAGATGGGCGTCTTCGCCGCGGAGAAGGGTGATGTCTTCGGCCTGCGCCGCTGGTACTTCATCACGCTGCTCATGGGCGCGTTCTTCGTCGGCGGTCAGGGCTACGAGTACTACAACCTCGTGCACGAGGGCACCTCGATCTCCAGCAGCGTCTACGGCTCGGTCTTCTACATCACGACCGGCTTCCACGGCCTGCACGTCATCGGCGGTCTCATCGCCTTCGTGTTCCTGCTGATCCGCACCACGCTCAGCAAGTTCACCCCCGCGCAGGCCACCGCGGCGATCGTCGTCTCCTACTACTGGCACTTCGTCGACATCGTCTGGATCGGGCTCTTCGCCACGATCTACTTCGTCCGCTAGCCCGGACCGCCGCGGCCCAGCCCGCCGCCGGCACCCAAACTCTTGTACAAGTCGGTTCCGTCTACTCCAAAGGGACACAGATGAGTTCATCTCCCCCGTCAGTGCCAGATCCCGAAGGGATCGGCAAGGCCACCAAGACGCGCAAGCAGCGCCGCCTGCGTCGGCGTTTCGCCGGGGCAATGGTTCTCCTGATGGGCCTCGTCGGAGCCGGCTTCGCGGCCGCCGCCCTGACCCCGCAGGCGCAGGTCGCCACGGCGAACCAGGACGAGTCCGCGCTGATCCGCGAGGGCAAGCAGATCTACGACACCTCCTGCGTCACCTGCCACGGCGCCAACCTGCAGGGCGTCGCGGATCGCGGCCCCAGCCTGATCGGCGTCGGTGAGGCCGCGGTCTACTTCCAGGTGTCGTCGGGTCGCATGCCGGCCGTCCGCAACGAAGCGCAGATCATGCGCAAGCCCCCGAAGTTCGACGCCCACCAGACCGATGCCCTCGGCGCCTACATCCAGTCCCAGGGCGGCGGTCCGACCGTGGTGCGCGACGCGAACGGCGAGATCGCCGAGCAGTCCCTCATCGAGGGCGCCGATCTGGGCCGCGGCGGCGAGCTGTTCCGCATGAACTGCGCCTCCTGCCACAACTTCACCGGCAAGGGCGGCGCGCTGTCCTCCGGTAAGTTCGCCCCGCCGCTGGAGCCGGCGAGCGAGCAGCAGATCTACCTGGCCATGCTCACCGGCCCGCAGAACATGCCGAAGTTCTCCGACCGGCAGCTGACGCCGGAGGAGAAGAAGGACATCGTCGCCTACATCAAGGACCGGATGGAGACCAAGTCCGAGGGCGGCTGGGGCCTGGGCGGCTTCGGTCCCGCCACCGAGGGCCTCGCGGTCTGGCTGGTCGGCATCGTGGCACTGGTCGGTTCGGCCATGTGGATCGGTTCCCGGTCATGAGCGAACAGGAGCTTAAGAAGATGGGGGACAGCCCCAACCCGGACAACCTCACCGAGGAGCAGCTCGACGCCATGTCGCGCGACGAGCTCGTCAAGCTCGGTACCGAGCTCGACGGCGTGGACGTCGCCTACCGCGCGCCGCGCTGGCCGATTCCGGGCACCCGGGCCGAGAAGCGGGCCGAGCGTCAGGTGGCGATGTGGTTCGGCATCTCCGCGCTCGCGGCCGCCGCGCTCATCGGCGTGTTCCTGTTCTGGCCCTGGGAGTACAAGGGCCGCGGCGAGGACGGCAACGCCGCCTACACGCTGACCACCCCGCTGTACGGCCTCACCCTGGGCATCTCGGTGCTGGCCATCGGCATCGCCGTGGTGCTGATCCGCAAGAAGTTCATCCCGGCCGAGATCTCCATCCAGGACCGCCACGACGGCAAGTCCTCCGAGACCAACCGCCGCACCCTGGTCGCCGAGCTGACCGACGCGCTGGACACCTCCACGCTCGGCCGCCGCAAGCTGATCACCCGCACCGCGGGCCTGGGCGCCGGCCTGCTCGGCGTCGGCGCGCTGTTCGTGTTCGTCGGCGGCATGGTCAAGAACCCGTGGGCCAAGGGCGACAAGTCGCCGCTGTGGGTCTCCGGCTGGACCCCGGACTACCCGGGCCAGACCATCTACCTGCGCCGCGACACCGGCCGCCCCGAGGACATCGTCCTGGTGCGCCCGGAGGATCTCGACGCCGGCGCGATGGAAACCGTCTTCCCCTGGAAGGAAGAGTGGCGCGGCGACGAGCACGCGACCTTCCAGTCGCTGCGCGGTATCCGCAACGCGGTCATGCTGATCCGCCTGCGGACCGAGGATGCCGAGAAGGCCATCAAGCGCAAGGGCCAGGAGAGCTTCAACTACGGCGACTACTTCGCCTACTCGAAGATCTGCACCCACCTGGGCTGCCCCACCTCGCTGTTCGAGCAGCAGACCAACCGGATCCTCTGCCCCTGCCACCAGTCGCAGTTCCTGGCGACCGAATGGGGTAAGCCGGTCTTCGGTCCCGCCGCTCGCGCGCTGCCGCAGCTGCCGATCACCGTCAACGCCGAGGGCTACCTGGTCGCCGTACACGACTTCATCGAGCCCCTCGGCCCGGCCTTCTGGGAGCGTCGTTCATGAGCCCTAGCAAAGCGGCCGCACAGGCCAACGAGATCGACGAGCGGTACCACGCCGCGGCGTTCCTGAAGCGATCGATCAACAAGGTCTTCCCGACCCACTGGTCGTTCCTGCTCGGTGAGATCGCGCTGTACTGCTTCATCATCCTGCTGCTGTCGGGTGTGTACCTGACGCTGTACTTCGACCCCTCCATGTCGGAGACCGTCTACCAGGGCGCCTACCAGCCCCTGCGCGGCGTGACCATGTCGAAGGCGTACGAGACCGCGCTGAACATCTCCTTCGAGGTGCGCGGCGGCCTGTTCGTGCGCCAGGTGCACCACTGGGCGGCGCTGCTGTTCGCGGCGTCGATCATCATTCACCTGTTCCGCATCTTCTTCACCGGCGCGTTCCGCAAGCCGCGTGAGGCGAACTGGGTGATCGGCTCGCTGCTGCTCATCCTGGCCATGTTCGAGGGCTTCTTCGGTTACTCGCTGCCGGACGACCTGCTCTCCGGTACCGGTCTGCGCGCGGCCTTCTCGGGCATCACCATCGGTGTTCCGGTGGTGGGCACCTGGATTCACTGGCTCATGTTCGGCGGTGACTTCCCGGGCACGATCATCATCCCGCGCCTGTACATCGCGCACGTGCTGCTCTTCCCGGGCATCATGCTGGCGCTCATCGCGGCGCACGTGGCGATCGTCTGGTACCAGAAGCACACCCAGTTCCCCGGTCCGGGCCGCAAGGAAACCAATGTGGTGGGCGCGCGCATCGTGCCGGTGTTCGCCGCCGACCAGGGTGCGTTCTTCGCCTTCACCCTCGGCGTCATTGCCATGATGGGCGGCGTGCTGCAGATCAACCCGATCTGGAACCTGGGTCCCTACAACCCGTCTCAGGTCTCCGCGGGCTCGCAGCCGGACTTCTACATGATGTGGACCGACGGCATGGCGCGACTCATGCCGCCGTGGGAGCTCTACCTGGGCCGCTACACGGTTCCGGCCGTGTTCTGGGTGGCGCTCATCATGGGCCTGGTCTTCACGGTCCTGATCGCCTACCCGTGGATCGAGAAGAAGCTCACCGGCGACACCGCGCGTCACAACCTGCTGCAGCGTCCGCGCGACGTGCCGGTCCGGACGGCCATCGGCGCCATGTCGATCGCCTTCTACCTGGTGCTGACCCTGGCCTGTGTCAACGACATCATCGCGCTGAAGTTCTCGATCTCGCTGAACGCGACGACCTGGTTCTTCCGCATCGCGCTGCTGGTCGCCCCGCCGCTGGCGTACTTCGTGGCCTACCGCTTCTGCATCGGCCTGCAGCGGTCCGACCGCGCGGTGCTCGAGCACGGCGTCGAGACCGGTGTCATCAAGCGCCTGCCGCACGGTGAGTACATCGAGGTGCACCAGCCCCTCGGCCCGGTCGACTCGCACGGCCACCCGATCCCGCTGGAGTACCAGGGCGCCCCGGTGCCCAAGAAGATGTCCAAGCTGGGCTCGGCCGGCAAGCCCGGCTCCGGCTCCTTCCTCCGGGCCGACCCGCCCACCGAGGTCGAGCAGAACGCCGAACTCGCCCACCAGGAAGAGCACGACATGCTCGCCGCCCTGGAAGCCGCCCAGGACAGCGGAGCAGGCAAGCACGGCCACTGAGCTCGCGCGAACGTCACAAGGGAAGGCCCCGAGTCGAATTCGACTCGGGGCCTTCCCCGTTCCAGCGAAACGGCATCGGGGCCGTTGCCACATCCTGCTGGTGGTGGAAGTGACCTCGGAATGGTCCGGCCGCCGGTACTGCGCACACCGTACATCGGCGTGTGCTGCTGCTCGATGAGCCCGTCGAAGCGACCATCCCTTTCGACATCCTGGAACAGGAACAGCCGAAGCCGTCAGCGCCGCTGCGTGCGCGCACGCGCGGTCTCGTACTGCCGGCTATCGGAGGTGTGATTCCGCCGCTGCGGCGGCTTCGGCGCGCTCCAGCCAGGCCAGCCAGGAACCCGCTCCCGATCGTGGTTCGTGGTAGCCGTCGGTGGTGCGGACGATCCGGGTGCCCGGTTGTTCGAGCCAGCGGACGAGGAGGCCGGCCTCTTCGGGGAGGGCGCCGCGCAGCGGGGGATAGGGGGATTCGTCGTTCGGGGTGGGGGTGGTGAGGCGGGGTGGGATGACGGTTTCGGCGGAGGCGGCGAGGCGGTCTACGACGGCCATGGGGGAGATGCCTCGGGGGGCGGTGCCGGCGGCGGCGAGGCGGGCGTGGCGGATAACCGCGAACTGCCAGCCACCGGAGCCGTCGGGGTGGGCGGCTATCAGTTCGGGGATGCGGGCGAGGGCGGTGAGGCGTTGGGTGCGGCGGAGGGCGCGGACGACGGTGATGGTGCGGTCGCGGAGGCGGGCGGCGGCTTCGAAATGTTCTGCGGTGGAGTGGGATTCGATTCGAACCACCATGGTGTGCAGGATCGCGTCGGAGCTTCCGGAGAACAAGGCGCGGACCGCTGCGGGGGCCGGTGCGTATTCCTTTATATATAGGGGGCTGTTTTGGGCGGCTGCGGGGCAACCGCCGACTATGGCGGGCTGGCAATCGTGGTGGCCGGTTCTGGGGATACGGGTGGTGCAGGTGCGGAGGCCGGAGTGGTCGGCGATGGTGGCGGCGATCTCCTGGGCGTCGGTGCGAGAGGTGAAGGGGCCCAGGCAATCGCGGGTGGGGGTGCGGGAGACGGCGAAGCGGGGGAAGGGCTCGTCGGTGAGGGTGAGCCACCAGGCGCGCTGGGGGAATTTGGAGCGGCGGTTGTAGGGCGGGGTGTGCGCGAGGAGGAGGCGGAGTTCGCGGACGCCGGCCTCGAGGGCATGGGAGCACTCGACGTGATCGACCCGGGTTGCCAGCTGGACCATTTCGCGCATGCGCGGGCGGGTGTCGGAACCGGTGAAGTAGGTGCGGACGCGGCGGCGGAGGTTGACCGCGGTGCCGATGTAGAGGACCTCGTCGGAGGGACCGCGGAAGAGGTAGACGCCGGGGGTGGACGGGAGGTCCGCGGCCATGACGCGTTTGGCGCGCTGGCGGCGGGTGACCTCGGGGAGGTAGTCCATGAGCTCGGTGAGACTGTGCACGCCCTGATTGCCCACGCGGGCGATGAGGGCGTGCAGGACATCCACGGTGGCGCGGGCATCGTCGAGGGCGCGGTGGGTGGGGCGGGTTTCCGCGCCGAGGAGTTCGGCCAGGAAGGACAGCCGTGCCGAGGGGGCCTCGTCCTTGCCGAGGACGCGGCGGGCCAGCTGTACGGTGCACAGCACCTGGAAGGCGGGCCAGGGCAGCTCGCAGCGGGTCGCGGCGGCGCGCAGGAAGCCCGTATCGAAGCGGGCATTGTGCGCGACCAGGACACAGCCCGAGGCGAACTCCAGGAATCCGGGCAGCACCTGCTCGATGCGCGGGGCGTCGTAGACCATGGCGGTGGTGATGCCGGTGATCTGGACGATCTGCGGGGGGATCGACCGGCCGGGATTGATCAGGGTGGCGAACTCGCCGAGCACCTCGCCGCCGCGCACCTTGACCGCGCCGATCTCGGTGATGGCGTCGCCGTCGGGGCTCGTACCAGTGGTTTCGAGGTCGACGACCACGAACGTCGTGTCATAGAGCGGTGTTTCGAGTTCGTCGAAGGCCAGCTGTCCGGACACGGGCAGCAAGCGTAGGCCGGGGGTACGACACTCAGGCTGGGATCAGGTGCCCGTGCTAGGGGTCTGGACGCTCTACCTGCGCAGATGGCCCGAAATGCCCCGAATCGGCTGCGTGCCAATACAATTCCGAACCGGCGAAATGTCTGAATTTCCCATCGAGCTTCTCGAGATGAAATCCCCGAATTGCGCAAATATGCGACTTTGTGACCAGCGTCACACTAATTCATTTCGCGCATGAATTTCCGGGGACGTGCCGGTTGGTCCGCGGCGGCTTGGCGAGGATGCTGCGTCGCTATCACGCGGTCGGGCGCGTCGCGCATCGGCGTGGCGTCCGCCCAGGTCACAGCGTCGGGCTCTGACCTGCAATTATGCTGTATCCCTCCTGCAAGGAGGGGCCTTTCGGGCCGGTTCACTACTCGTGGGTAGCGGCTCGGAAGCTCCCCGAAAAACGATCACAGTTATCGTTTCGTGATTGCTGTGACTTTTATCGCACCGAAATGGTGACTGCTAACAATTTCGAGCCGCCGAACGTTGGTCGCGGCTTTACAAGGCACCGTTATGTGCTCGTAATCTTCCTGAGACCTCGCGGAGTCCGACCCACCAAACCGGTGCGGCGTCGCGGGGCAGATTGGAAGTTCCTCACCATGAGCAACACCGTCAAGCGACAGGTCCGGGGCATGCAGCGCGGTGCGCAGCGGGCCGTCGCGGCCGGAGCCGTCGGCGCTGCCACGCTGAGCGCGCTGCTGCTGCCCGCCGCACCCGCATCGGCGCAGCCGGTGACCATCCCCGGCGTCGGCACCTTCGAGGTGCCGGACCAGATCCAGCTCCCCGCCGGCATTCCCGGTGTCCCGGAATCGCTTCCGGTGCAGATCCCGGCCATCCCGGGCGTCGAGACCCCGGGCGCCCCCGCGCCGGCCCCGCAGGTCGACGTCCACCAGCAGGCCGTCGACGCCGCCATGAGCCGCATCGGCTCGCCGTACGTCTACGGCGCCACCGGCCCCAACGCCTTCGACTGCTCCGGCCTCATGCAGTGGTCCTACGCCCAGGCGGGCGTGAGCATTCCGCGCACCAGCTACGAGCAGCTCAGCTCCGGCACCCCGGTGTCGATGGATCAGCTGCAGCCGGGCGACATCGTGTCGTTCTACGGCGGCGGCCACTCGGGCATGTACGTCGGCAACGGCGAGGTCGTGCACGCGTCCACCTCCGGTCAGCCGGTCCAGGTCGCGTCCATCTCCTCGATGCCGTTCGCGGGCGCCGTGCGCGTCTGATACGACATCCGCAGGTCGCTGACCTGCGATCGAAGCGGCGGCCGTAATGATTCCGTGTCCTACTGGACATCAGCGGTCGCCGTTTCGTAATCTGTTCGAGACCTTCCTTTCCAGCTCGGGGCAAGAGAACGGGACACAGCCGACGGTGGCAGCGCATCAGGTGTATCGCACGAAACGACTGGTGGGTGGGGCACTCGCGGTAGGGGCCATCATGATCGGCTCCTACGGCATCGGACCCGCGACCGCCGACCCGGTCGCCGCACCGGCGACAGCCGGGGAAGCGGTGCAGCGACTCATGGACCTGTCGCGGGCCTCCGAACAGCTCAACCAGCAGGCGCTCAACGCACAGATCGATCTGGACAACAAGATCGCCGCCGCGCAGGCCGCGCACCAGGTGGCCGTGGACGCCGCCGGCGTGCTCACCGCCGCCCGCGCCGAGATCGATCGCTTCCGCCCGGCCATCGACCGCGCCGCCACCTCCGCCCTGCTCTCCGGCCGCACCAACCGGCTCACCTCGCTGCTGGTCAGCAGCTCGCCGCAGCAGCTGCTGGATCAGATGTCCATTGTGGATCTGGTCGGCGCGCGCACGAATGATCAACTGAGCCAGTACAAACAGGCCAGTGATGCGGCCGCCGCCGCCGAATCCACCGCCCGCACCGCCGCCGATGCGGCCCAGGCCGCCAGCGCGGCCGCCGACGCACTGCGCACCGACCTCGAACACAAGCGGTCCGAACTGCAGGGCTCCATTGCCGGCGTGGTCGCCGCCTGGGGCCAGCTGTCGGCCGGCGACAAGGCCGCGCTGGCCGGATCGGCCTTCCCGCCCGGCTTCGACAGCGAGACCCTGCTGCGCGGCCTCGTCCCCGGCAGCGGCACCAGCGCCCTGGCCGCCGGACTCACCCGCATCGGCGACCCGTATGTGTGGGGCGCGACCGGCCCCGACCAGTTCGACTGCTCCGGCCTCGTGCAGTGGGCGTTCAAACAGGTCGGCAAGAGCGTGCCGCGCACCAGCCAGCAGCAGTCGAATTTCGGCACCCCGGTCGCCGAAAAGGACCTGCAGCCCGGCGATGTCGTCTTCTTCTACCCCGAGGTGTCGCACGTGGGCATCTACGCCGGCAACGGGTTGATGCTGCATGCCTCGACCTTCGGCGTCCCCGTCCAGGTCGCGCCGATGGGGACCACCCCGTTCCACTCGGCGCGACGGTATTGATCCGGCCGTATGGGTGGCCCGAACGGTAGGAGGCAGGTGTGAGCGCCACGCTCGCCTCGCCGATTGGTTTCGGCTACACCGCGAGCCACCCCGCGACGGTGGCCGCGGCGCGCACGACGCGCGGCGCTCCGCGGCTGAGCGCCGTGCGGACGGTTCCGGTGCGAAGGAGGCGGTCGTGAACGCGGACCATGCGGGGGCGGGACGTCGCGGGGGTGGGCGGTGCGAGCGCGTAGGGTTCGCACTCGTGCCGAACCAAGCCCCGATACGCACGGCGAGCCCGCGATGAGCGCGCTGCGGCAGGTGCGCGGCTGGCTGGCGGCGAAGCGCCGATTCCAGTTCTGCCTCACCGTCGTCATGGTGGCCGCGCTGACCGCCGCCTGCGGCGCGCTGCTCATGGTGCCCAATTCGGTGCTGCCGAAGATTCGGGCGGTGGTGCCGGGTAGCGACACCAGCGCCCTGAATGCCTCGGATCCGCAGGTCGCCAAGCTGCACCAACTCATGGACTCCTACGGCAAGGTGGTCGCCGAACCGGTGGCGACCGGCGCCGGAAAGGTCGGCATCGTCCTCGGACACCCGGCCCGCCAGAACGATATCGACATCCTTTCGAGCGAACTCGCCTCCGCGACACTGGCGGTCAGCTCCCTGTGGGGGACCGACTGGTCGCAGGCCCCCGTCGTGGTGGTCGCCTCCGGCCCCGCCGAATTCGCCGCCCTCACCAACTCCACCGATCTGGTCCCGGCCGAGGTCGCCGCCTCCACGGTGTCCGACGCCTTCCACCCGGGCACTCGGCCGACCGGCCAGCGCGTCGTCTTCGGCCCGGAAGCGGGTCGCCGCCTCGGCGCGGAGGGGTTGAAATCGGTGCTCCGCCACGAACTCACCCACATTGCCGCCCGCGCGGTCACCGTCGACGGCTCGCCGCAATGGATGCTCGAGGGCTTCGCCGAGTACTCCGCCCACCGCGGCGCCCACCGCCCGATCGCCGACATCGCCCCCGCCCTGACCACCCGGGCCCGCTCCGGCAACCTTCCCGCAGACCTCCCCGCCGACGCGCTCTTCGAACCCGCCAGCGGCGAAGCGGCCGCCGCCTACGAACAGGCGTGGTCGGCCTGCGCCTTCATTGCCGACCGCTTCGGCGAACCGAAACTGGTCACCCTCTACCGGCAGCTGGCCACCGGCCCGAAGGACCAGCCCGCCACCGAAACCCTGCTCCGGCAGACCCTCGGCACCGATTACCGGACATTCCTCACCGACTGGCGGTCCTGGATCACCTCCCGCACCACCGAGGGCGCCTGACCGAACCATCCGCCGCAGCCGGGTGCGAGCCATAGTGTGTGAACAGGCAGAGGAAGGCGTCGATATCCGGATCGCCGGAGCAGGCGCGCGACCTCGAGCGATCATTGCGGCGCGTGTGCACGCTCGGATTCGTGGATCCGGCGCCGACCCGGCCGCTGCTGCGCCGTCAGCTGCGGGCCGCCGTCGACGGCATGCTGATCGATGCCCGCCTGCTCGGCCGCGACGGCGGCCGACTGCCGGATGTGCCCGTGCCGTTCCCGTGAGCCGGGGTGCAGTAGGTTTGGGGCATGGGGCGAACTCTGCTGGTTACCAATGATTTCCCGCCGCGACCGGGAGGTATCCAGTCCTATCTGCATGCGCTGGCCATGCAGATGCCGGCCGATGAGCTGGTGGTCTACGCGCCGCGGTGGCGGGGAGATTCGCACTGGAAGTTCGATGCCGAGCAGCCGTTTCAGGTGGTGCGGCATCCGACCACGTTGATGCTGCCCACACCGCTGGTGGTGCGGCGGGCGGCGAAGCTGTTGCGGGACGAGCAGTGTGATCGGGTGTGGTTCGGGGCGGCGGCGCCACTGGCCCTGATGTCGCCGCTGCTGCGCAAGGCGGGGGCGGAGCGGATCGTGGCCTCGACCCACGGGCACGAGGTGGGGTGGTCGATGCTGCCGGGGGCGCGGCAGGCATTGCGGGTGATCGGGGACAACACCGATGTGGTCACCTATGTCAGCAAGTACACGCGGCGGCGGTTCTCGGCGGCGTTCGGGGCGCAGGCCGCGCTCGAATACCTGCCGCCCGCCGTGGATTCCGAGGTGTTCAAGCCGGATCCGGCGGCGCGCGCCGAGCTGCGCGAACGGTACGGGCTGGGGGATCGGCCCACAATTCTGTGCCTGTCGCGGCTGGTGCCGCGCAAGGGACAGGACATGCTGATCATGGCCATGCCGGAGATTCGCAAACGCGTCGACGGCGCGGTGCTGGTGATCGCGGGCGGCGGGCCGTACGAGCAGAAGCTGCACCAGCTCGCCGAGGCCTTGGGCGTCACCGACGATGTCGTCTTCACCGGGCGCGTGCCGTCCCAGGAACTGGCCGCACACCACACCCTCGCCGATGTGTTCGCCATGCCCTGCCGTACCCGCGGTTTCGGCTTGGACGTCGAGGGTCTCGGCATCGTCTACCTGGAGGCCTCCGCCTCCGGTGTGCCGGTGGTAGCGGGCAATTCGGGCGGCGCGCCCGAGACGGTCAAGGAAGGCGAGACCGGCCGGGTCGTCAACGGCCGCTCGGTCGAAGACATCACCGACGCCATCGTCGAGATTCTCGCCGACCGCGATGCCGCCGCTCGCATGGGCGAAGCCGGCCGCGCCTGGGTGCAGCAGCAGTGGCGCTGGGACCGGATGGGCGCGCGCCTGCGGGAACTACTGGATACGAACGTGCGATCGAGTCGTGACGCACTCTGAGCTAGGCTCAGCCGCGTGAGCAGTATCCAGATCGCCGACCAGACCTTCGTCGCCGCGCCCGGCTCGGCCGTCGGCGAATTGCTGGCAGATCGTGCCCGCTGGAAGTCCTGGTGGCCGGATCTGCAACTCAGCGTGCGGGAGGACCGGGCCGACAAGGGAATTCGCTGGACCGTCAGCGGACCCGTGAACGGCACCATGGAGGTGTGGCTGGAGCCCATGCTGGACGGGGTCATCCTGCACTACTTCATGCACGCCGAACCGCAGGGCCTGGAACGCATGTCGGTGCGCGACCTGATGGCCGCCAACCGGGCCCGCCGCGTCGCCGGCAAGAAGATGTCCTTCGAGGTGAAGGCCCGTCTGGAGGCCGGCCGCAAGGCCGGCGTCGCACCCGCCGCGCGATAGCCGGACGCCGCCGCTCGCGGCCGCAACCCCCGCGCCTAGGAAAGGAAGCGTTGGCACCCATGGCCGATCGCACTCAACGGTCGATCGTGATCGACGCCCCCTCGGATCGAGTGATGGCCGTCATCGCCGACCTGGAGTCGTATCCGGAATGGGTCGCCGCGGCCCGCTCGGTCGAAGTCGTCGACAAATATCCCGACGGCCGCGCCCGCACCGCGCGATTCGTGCTCGACGCCGGAGTGGTGAAGGACACCTACACGCTCTCCTACACCTGGCGTCCCGACGGCAAGGCCGTCAGCTGGACCCTGGTCAGCGGTGATCTGCAGAAGGCGCAGGACGGCACCTACGAGCTCATCGCGCTGCCCGACGGCGCCACCCAGGTGGTCTACGAGTTGACGGTGGACCTGAACATCCCCATGATCGGCATGTTCAAACGCAAGGCCGAGAAGGTCATCACCGATACGGCCCTCAAGGAACTCAAGAAACGGGTCGAAGGCTGACCACGAGCACGACCGGTCGCCCGGCGCGGCCGACCACCCGCGTGGAATTGTTCGTCGGCAAGGGCGGGGTGGGCAAGACGACGCTGGCCTGCGCCACGGCGCTGGCCTACGCGCGCTCCGGGCAGAAGGTGCTGCTCGCCTCCCTGGATCAGGCCCATTCCCTCGGTGACGCACTGGGATTCCGCTTCCGCCACCAGCCCGGCGCCGCCCCCGCCGTGGCGAAGGTGCAGCCCTTCCTCGATGTGATCGAGGTGGATTCCCTTGCACTGCTGGAGAACCGCTTCCGCCAGCTGGCGATCATGCTCTCCGGCTCCGGCCACGAGCACGGATTCGACCTGGGCGCACTGGATCCCGCCGAACTGACCGGCCTGCCCGGCGTACAGGAAATCCTGGCGCTGCTGGAGATCACCGACTTCGCCGACGGCGGCCAGTGGGACGTCATCGTCCTGGACTGCCCGCCCTCGGCCGATATGCTCCGCATCATCACCGCCCCCGACACCGTCCTGGGCTACCTGGACCGCGTCTGGCCCGAACACTCCCGCGCCCTCACCGCCGGCGGCCTCGACTTCCGCCGCGCCGTCCTCGCGGTCACCGTCCAGGAGATCGTCGCCGCCATCGCCAAGGCCCGCGACCTCATAGCCGACCACACCCGCACCGGCGCCCGCCTGGTCACCGCCCCCGAACACGTCGCCATCGCCGAATCGGCCCGCGTCCGCTCCGCCGCCGCCCTCCTCGGCCTGCGCCTGGACGCGGTGCTGGTCAACAAGGTCCTGCCGGAGATGCCCGGACCCAATGATTCCGGAGCGCCACACGGCACCCGGACGCCCGACCCGGCCGCACCGCACGGCATCGCCGAAGAACCGCGAGGACACGGCCCGTTCGGGCCTCCGGTGGGTCCGGAAACCCCGGCAGCCGCGACCGCCGCACCGCGCACTGCGCAGGCGTCGTACGGGCCGCGCGATGTCCGGCACCCTCCGGCGTCGAATCCCACTGTCGCGCTCTTCGGTTCGGACGCGCCGGACCCCTTCGCGCCATCGACCGCCGCGGTGGCGCCGCCGCATCCCGCGGTGCAGTGGTACTTCAACCGGCGGGGCGAGCAGTTGGCCGTGGTGGCGGAGTTGCGCAAGCGGATGAGTGATATGCCGGTGCGGGTCGTCGGCCATACCGGCGCCGAGCCGGTGGGGCTCGGGGCGCTGGAGACGCTGAGTTATGCGGTCGACGCGAGTGGTGACTGGGTGGGACAGCGACCTGTACCTATGCTTGGCTCAGATGCGGACGGTGTGCTGTCCACTCCTGGAACGGGTATTGCGGAGCCGGTGGTGCGGCTCGAATCCGGGACGGGCGTGCAATCGGTGTTCGCCATGCGCATGCATCTACCCGTGGTCGATCCGTCGACCCTGCAGCTGGGACGAGTGGAGGACGATTTGATCGTGGGAGCGGACGGGGTCCGGCGACGGCTGCGGCTGGCGCCGGTATTGCGGCGGTGCACGGTCGAGGCCGCCGAACTCGACGGCGACCAGCTGGTGATCCGATTCCGGCCCGATCCGAAGGTATGGCCGAAATGACCACCTCCCACGACCGGCCGCGCGCCGGGCATCCGGACGAGAACCTCAAGGAGCTCGCCGAGGAGCTGCGGCTGCTCGCCGAGGCCGTCCTCGAACGCGTCGAACCGGTGCTGCGCCGCACCGCCGCCGACGGCCGCGTGAACTGGGACAGCTGCAGCTGGTGCCCGGTCTGCGCCGCCGCCGCGGTGGTGCGCGGGGAGCACCACGATGTGGTCGCCGCCATCGCCGACCACGGCACGGCCATTGTCACGGTGCTGCGCGAGGCCCTCGCCGGCGTCCCCGTCGAACCGGTCGTGCCACCGGATCTCGATCCCGAATCGCCGGAATACCATGCCTGGCAACACTATTCGACGCACCTCGGGGACGAGCCCGGAATGCGCGAAGCCGCCTTCGGCGATGATCCGGCAGGGCACGGCGGCGGATCCGGCGATGCGCGAACCGGCGACGAATCGGACTCGCGCGGTGCGGATTCCGGCGAATCCGCGTCCGGTGGAGCGCCGGGTTCCCGCCGTGGCGCGGGCCTCGGCGGCGGCGCGGGAGCAGGCGGTGCCGGCTTGTTCGCCCGATTCGTCGCGGGCATGCGGGGCGAGTCGCACGCGCATGAGGACGCGCCGGGCCGGGGCGGCGTACCGGGTTCGGTCGATACTCCGGGTGGCGAGTCGGCCGCCGGCGGTGCTTCGGGCTCGGGCGGCCCCACGGCTACCGGCGGCGGTGTGGCCGACGGCATTTCGCCCGGCACATCGGCGTCCGGCGACACGTCGCCTCCGGGCGGGGTGCGCGACGACGGCGAGGCCGATCCGCTCGGGCGCGGTCCGGGCACGGCGCGGCGGCCCGGCGGTCCGCCGCCCGGACGCGGCGGGCGATCCGGCGGACAGGGGGCGCGGTCCGGGTACGTTCCCATCACCGTGACGATCAAGGCATGAGGGGCGGTGGACAGGTGCCGCTGACCGTGGGAATCGATGTGGGCGGCACCAATATTCGTGCGTCCGTGGTCGACGGCTCGGGCGAGGTGCTCGATACCGTGACCGCGCCGACGCCGCAGTCGGCGCGCGCCCTCGAGGACTGCCTGGCGCGCACGGTGCGGGAGCTGTGCGGGCGGCACGCCATCGGCGCGGTGGGGCTGGCGGTGGCCGGATTCGTGGACGAGGATCGCGCCACCGTGCGGTTCGCCCCGCATCTGCCGTGGGAGGACGCGCCGGTGGCGCAGCGGCTCACCGATCGGCTCGGGCTGCCGGTGATCCTTGAGCACGACGCCAATGCCGCCATGTGGGCCGAATACCGGTTCGGCGCCGCGGCCGGCGGGCGCAATGTGGTGCTGGTGGCCATCGGCACCGGTATCGGGGCGGCTTTACTGGCCAATGGGCAGCTGTATCGCGGCAGCTTCGGCGTCGCACCGGAACTCGGGCATCTGCAGGTGGTCCCGCAGGGTCGGCCGTGCGCCTGCGGGAAGCGCGGCTGCTGGGAAAGGTATTGCAGCGGAACCGCTCTGGTGGACACCGCGCTGGAGATGCTGGCCACCGACCCGCAGCGGTCGACGGTGCTGGCGCGCGAGGCCGGTCGCGATCCGGGTTCGCTCACCGGGCGGCGGGTCGCGGGCGCGGCGCAGGACGGCGATCTGGTGGCTCTCGATGTGATGGCAGATTTCGCGCGCTGGCTCGGGCTCGGGCTGGCCTTCGTCAGCGATATCTTCGATCCGGACCTGATCGTCGTCGCGGGCGGCGTGAGCACTTCGGCCCCACTGTTTCTCGATGACGCGCGCGAGCATTACGCGGCGTCGATCACCGGTGCGCGGCATCGGCGGCTGGCTCGCATCCGCACCGCGCAGCTCGGTGAGGCGGCGGGCATGATCGGCGCGGCCGAACTCGCGCGCGCCGCACTGGCGGCCCAGCACGACGCGATCCCGGTCGCACCGGCGCGCCGGTGACATTCCACACCCCCGGCGGTTGGTTCCTGCAACGTCACAGCGGTAGAGTCGGCACCTGAGTGTGGTGCCCGCAACGAGGCCGGTCCCGGGTATCGAAAACAGGGGAAAGGACGCGATGTTCTACTGGCTGCTGAAGTTCGTCTTGGTGGGACCGTTCATCCACATCTACAACCGGCCCAAATTCGAGGGTGTGGAGAACATCCCGGCCGATGGCGCAGCCATTCTGGCGGGTAACCATCTGTCGTTCACCGACTGGCTGTTCACCCCCCTGGCGAGCCCCCGGCGCATCACCTATCTGGCCAAGGCCGAGTACTTCACGACTCCGGGCCTGAAGGGCCGCCTGCAGAAGTTCTTCTTCGCCGGCACCGGCCAGTACCCGATCGACCGCTCCGGCGCCGACGCCGCCGAGGACGCCCTCAATACCGCCCGCAAGCTCCTCGAAGAGGGACGCCTGGTGGGCCTGTACCCCGAGGGCACCCGTTCCCCGGACGGCCGCCTCTACAAAGGCAAGACCGGTGTGGCACGCCTCGCCCTGGAGACCGGCGTCCCGGTGATCCCGGTGGCCCTGATCGGCACCGACGAGGTGTGCCCGCCCGGCCCGTTCCGCTGGCGCCGCAAGAAGGTCACCGTCAAGTTCGGTGAGCCCATCGACTTCTCCCGCTACGAGGGCATGGGCGGCAACCGCTTCGTGGAGCGCGCCGTCACCGACGAGATCATGTACGAGCTCATGACCATGTCGGGTCAGGAGTACGTCGACGTCTACGCCGCCAGCCTCAAGAAGGGCGTGCCCTCGGGTAGCCGCCCCGACGCGGACCGCATGCCGCAGACCATGGCCGGCTAGCTGCCGTACCGGTGGGCCGCACCGATGAGTGCGGCCAGCCGCGGATCCCGCGCCTCGTCCAAGGTGTGCACCACGACCAGATGGTTCCACCGCGACTTGCCGATCGGCGTCACCCGATAGACCGGCGGTCCCTCGTGCGGTTCCCCCAGCGCGAGCATGATCTGCACGGTCCCTTGGGGATTCGCGCCGGTGATGTTGTACAGCCAGATCCAGGCGAACTTGCGCCGCGCGCCGAAGGAAATCTGCGCGCCGACGCTCATCGCGCAGTCACCCTGCTCCTCGATCAGCGCGCGCAGCACCGAGAAGATCTCGTAGGAGCGAGGTTTCCCGGCGAAGTACTCCCGCACCCCGTCGTCGGCCATGGCCCGAGCTTAAGACGCCTGCCGCCGCCGATGCGCTTCGATCGCCTCGAATTTGGCGAGATTGTGCCGGGCGTCGGCCAGCGCGTCGTGCGCGTCCTTCGGCACCGGCGGCAAGGGCGGGCACCCGTGCTGCGCCCAGTGCTGGCGCAGCTCATTGGTGTAGCGGGGGAGCGCGGTGGGCAGATCGACCATGGAACCCCACAGCTGGCACAGCGCCACATGGTCGTAGGCGCCGACCCAGGCCCACAGTTCGGGTTCCACTCCGGGGCGGGGAACCAGGAACTTGTATAGGTCGTCGCGAATGCGTTCGCGGCTGCGCCACAGCGGGGAGGACGGCGGCGGCAGTTTGGGGAGCACGTTGCGGCGGACGAACGGGCCCGCTTTCTCCGGGTCGAATTCAGTGGAGACCGCATAGTATTCACGGCCGTCCTCGCATACGACTGCAATGGAGACCAGGTCGATGACAACCCCGTCCTCAATGAATTCGCAATCGTAAAAATACCTCAAGCGAGGGCTTCCTTTCGGTTGGGCTGAATGAGGTTATTCCCATGCAGCCCCACGGCCGGCGAGTCGAGGACACGGTCGAATGGGCACCCGATGCGACAGCACCGGGTGCCGAGAGTTTCCACGATTCAGAACGGATCGGCGGCTGCGCGGCGGATGACCTCGCGGGCGAGGGGGCCGTGCAGGGCGTCGATGGGGCGGCCGGGGAGGCTGTCGTCCTCGGTGTAGATCCACTCGAGGATTTCCTCGTCGGTGTACTTCGAGTCGCGCATGACCGTGATCAGCCCGGTGAGGTGCTTGGCGACCGCACCGGTGGAGTCGAAGAATTCCTTGGGAATTCCGGCGATGCCGTCGCGGCGGACCGCGATGAGCTGATGCTCGCGCAGCATCTGGTGTACACGGGTGACCACCATGCCCAGCTGCTCGGCTACATCGGGCAGCGGGATCAGGGTCACCGAATCCGGCAGGACGTCATCGCTGCATGGGAAGGCACTCACCCGGATAACGGTAGTCTCTCGCGCCGCCGCCGTCGCATCACACCCCGGCACGACTACCATCGGGTGAGCCGCACGGGGCGGCGCGGAAGTCGGAAGGGTATCAGTTCATTGATCGGCCAGATGCTGGAAGGGCGCTACCGCATCGACGCGCCGATCGCGCGTGGCGGTATGTCCATGGTGTTCCGGGGGGTGGACACTCGGCTCGACCGACCGGTCGCCATCAAGGTGATGGATCCGAAGTTCGCCGCCGATCGGCAATTCCTGACCCGCTTCGAACTCGAGGCGCGCGCGGTCGCCAAACTCAAGCATCCCTCGCTCGTCGCGGTGTACGACCAGGGCATCGACGGTGATCATCCGTTCCTGATCATGGAATTGGTCGAGGGCGGGACGCTGCGCGAGCTGCTACGCGAACGCGGGCCCATGCCCCCGCACGCGGTGCGCGCCGTGGCCGAGCCGGTGCTGGAGGCGGTCGGCGTCGCGCACGCGGCCGGACTGGTGCACCGCGACATCAAGCCGGAGAACGTCCTCATCTCCGACTCCGGCGAGGTGAAGATCGCCGATTTCGGCCTGGTGCGCGCGGTCGCCTCCGCCAACATCACCTCCGATTCGGTCATTCTCGGCACCGCCGCCTACCTCTCCCCCGAGCAGGTCACCAGCGGCAATGCCGACGCCCGCAGCGATGTGTATTCCGCGGGTGTACTCATCTTCGAAATGCTCACCGGGCGCACGCCGTTCACCGGCGACACCTCGATCTCCGTGGCCCTGCAGCGCGTCGAGAAGGATGTGCCCGCCCCGAGCCGCTTCATCGCCGGCGTGCCGCCGGAGTTCGACGAGCTGGTCGCGCACGCCACCGCGCGCGAGCCCGCGCACCGCTACGCCAATGCCACCGAGATGGCGGGCGAGCTGCGCCGCATCGCGCGGGAACTGCAACTGCCCGGATACCGCGTGCCCGCCCCGCAGGATTCGGCCGAGCACCTCAGCGCCAAGTACCGGGTCGGGCCGACGCCCGCCCCGCAGCCCGCGCACGCCGCATTCGGCGCGACGGAGATGACCACCCGGATCCCCGCCGATCCGCCGACCGTGCAGGTGCCGCCGCAGCATCAGCACACCCGGGTCATGACGGCCGCGCGGGAGATGGCCCCGGACTACGCGCCCCAGGCTCCCGCCAATCCCCGTCAGGGACCGCCGAATTCGGGCTATCAGTCGGAGTTCATCGAGGACCGCGGCAAATCCCGGCGCACCGTGCTGGTCTGGCTCGGCATCGTGGTCACCCTGGCTCTGCTGCTCGGCATCGGCGGCTGGTGGCTCGGGGTGGGCAGATATGAGGCGGTGCCCTCGATCGCCGGGCTCGACACCCAGCGCGCGGTCGCCGCCTTGCAGGCCGCCGGATTCGAGACGGAGACCAAGAACAAGGCCTCCGACATCATTCCGGTCGGCAATGTGGTCGGCACCGATCCGCCGGCCGGTTCGAAGGTCGTCAAGGGCTCGACGGTGGCCGTGCTGGTCTCCAGCGGCAAGCCCAAGGTTCCCGAGATCACGGCCGGACAAGACGTGAGCGCCGCCAATGAGGCCATTCGCGATGCGGGCCTGACCCCGGTCGACTCCGGCGAAGTGGGCAGTTCCGCCCCCAAGGGGACGGTCGCCAAGGTGGAACCCGGTCCCGGCACCGTCCTGCCCGCCGGCGGCACCGTGAAGGTCTACCGCAGCAGCGGTTCCAAGCCGGTGAAGCTCCCCGACGTGCGCGGCAAGACCGAAGAGGAAGCCCGCGCCGCCCTGCAGAGCGCCGGCATCTCGGTCTCCTCCACCCGTACTCAATTCGACGCCAAGGTGAAGCCCGGCCAGATCGTCGGCACCGATCCCGCCGCCGGCACCACCGTCGACTCCGGCAACGGCGTGGCCCTGATCATCAACGACGCCGTCGAAATGCCGTCACTGCTGGGCGACAGCGTCGGCGCCGCGCGCGCCGAACTCCAAGCCCTCGGCCTCCAGGTGCAGGTGCGCCAGCTGGCGTCGAACGACAGCTCCATCGTCATCTCCCAGAGCACCTCCCCCGGAGCCAGTGTGGAAGCCGGCTCGACCGTCACCCTGGTCGCCTTGCCCTGAGCCACCCCCGAACCGCATATCCGCCTCGCTCCGACAGGAGCGAGGCGGATCCGTTTCCGGCCCCGCCGTATTGGACGAGTGATCACCGGGAATCTGTGGCGGCATTCGTCGAGAAGACCCCGCCACCAGTTCCCGGTCGGCGTCGTTTCAGTTCCGGGCTCGTACGAGTTCTCGTCGATCGGAACGTCGAAGGGCCCGAACCAGCGGGTGGTTCGGGCCCTTCGCGTCGATCATGCTGTCAGCGGAGCATTTCCGCGACCAGGAAGGCGAGCTCCAGGGACTGCTGGGTGTTGAGGCGCGGATCGCAGGCGGTCTCGTAGCGGCCCTCGAGGTCGGCGTCGGAGATGTCCTGGGCGCCGCCGAGGCATTCGGTCACGTTCTCGCCGGTGAGCTCGATGTGCAGGCCGCCCGGATGGGTGCCGAGGGCGTGGTGCACCTCGAAGAAGCCCTGCACCTCGTCGACGATGCGGTCGAAGTGGCGGGTCTTGTAGCCGGTGGAGGCCTCGTGGGTATTGCCGTGCATGGGGTCGCACTGCCAGATCACCTGGTGACCGGTGGCCTGCACCTTCTCGATGATGGCGGGCAGCACGTCGCGGACCTTGCCATTGCCCATGCGGGCGACCAGGGTGAGGCGGCCGGGCTCGTTGTTGGGGTCCAGGCGCTCGACGTACTCCACGGCCATGTCGGGCGTGGTCGTCGGGCCGATCTTCAGGCCGATCGGGTTGGCCAGCAGTTCGGCGAAGGCGATGTGCGCGCCGTCGAGCTGGCGGGTGCGCTCACCGATCCACAGGAAGTGCGCCGACAGGTCGTACAGCACCGGCTCGCCGGTGACCGGGCTCTCGCTCAGCCGCAGCATGGCGCGCTCGTAGTCGAGCACGAGGGCCTCGTGGCTGGCGTAGAGGCGGGCGCTGGACAGGTTCGGATCGTTCACGCGACAGGCGTTCATGAACGCGAGCGCGCGATCGATCTCGGCGGCCATGGCCTCGTAGCGGGCGCCGGCCGGGGACTGGGCGACGAACTCGCGGTTCCAGTCGTGCACCTTGTGCAGGTCGGCCATGCCGGCCGAGGTCAGCGCGCGCACCAGGTTCATGGCGGCGGAGGCATTGGCGTAGGCGCGCACCAGGCGCGACGGATCGTGTTCGCGCACCGCGGCGTCCGCGACCAGCGAGTTGATCATGTCGCCGCGGTAGGACTTCAGGCCCAGCGAATCCACGTCGGCCGAACGCGGTTTCGCGTACTGACCGGCAATGCGGGCCACCTTCACCACCGGCAGGCTCGCGCCGTAGGTGAGCACCACGGCCATCTGCAGCAGCGTGCGGATATTGCCGCGGATATGCGGTTCGGTGTTGTCGGCGAAGGTTTCCGCGCAGTCGCCGCCCTGCATGAGGAAGGCTTCACCGCGCGCCACCTCGGCCAGGCGCAGCTTCAGCTCCTCCACCTCGGCGGGCACGCAGATGGGCGGAACGCTCTCCAGCACGGTGCGCATGTTCGCGGCCTGCTCGGGGTCCCACGACGGCTGCTGCAGGGCGGGGCGGGCGAGCGCATCATCGAGGCGCCGACGCAGCTCCGCGGGCAACGGGGGAAGTTCCGGCAGGCGATCGATGGGTACGTCGACGGTCCAGTTCACCCGTTCAGGATACGGACCGACTCCGGTCATACGGGACCACACCCAGGGCTGGGATTTCTCACACCGTGCGAGATGAACCGCTTACCTCGGTCGCGGCCCGGCCTCGGGTTACGAGGCGTAAGTGCGGCGGAGGGGTTGGGCGGCGGCGAATTCTCGGGCGGCGACGCGGAGGCGGCGGTGGCGGGGGACGACGGCGCGGCGGGTGAAGACGGTGTAGTCGGTGCGTTCGATTTGGTCGAGGATGCCGCTGTAGAGGGTGGCGGCGGTGCGGATGCCGGGGCGTACACGCGGGGTGAGCAGGTCGATGCCGGGGGTGGCGGTGCGGTAGATGTCGCGGTTGACGGCGATCAGGTGGGACAGGGCGCGGCGGACGCGTGGGTCGGTGCGGCCTGTTTTGCGGCAATGCACGAGGAGGTCGGCGTCTACGCCGAAGGCGGTCAGTTCGTCGGCGGGGAGGTAGATGCGGCCGCGGTCGAGGTCTTCGGCGATGTCGCGCAGGAAATTGGTGAGCTGGAAGGCTTCGCCGAGGGCGGCTGCGGCCGGTTCGGCTTCGGGTACCGGAACGACCGTGCCGAGGACCGGGAGCAGCTGCAGGCCGATGGCGGCGGCGGAGCCGCGCATGTAGGTGCGCAGGGCGGCCATGGTGGGGTAGTGGGCGCGGAATTGGGGGGTGCCGGGGATGTCCATGCGCATGGAGTCGAGGAAGACCCAGAAGTGTTCGGGCGCAATGGCATAGCGGCGGATGGTGTCGGAGACGGCCAGCAGGATGCGGTCCTGCGGCGACGATACAGGCCATGATCCTGCGCCGGCGCGGCCGGTCCGGGCGAGGCGGCCGCGCAGCTCGTATTCGATCCGATCCAGTTGCGCCGCCGACTCTTCCGCGCGCACGGGCGCGGCGCTGTCGTCGACGATGTCGTCCACCATGCGGGCGAAGGCGTAGAGCGCGTGCACGGCGGGCCTGCGCTCCGGCCCCAGCAGCCGGGTGGCGAGGAAGTAGGTGCGCCCGTGCTGGGCGGCGATGCGGCGGCAGTTCTGGTAGGCGAGGTCCAGCTCGGTCATGCCGCGCTGGGCTGGTTGTGCTCGGTGCTCGCGGGCGCGCGCAGTTTGAGGGGGTCGACCTGCTTCAGCGCCACCGCCGCGACGATGGCGGCGAAGGTCGCGGCGGCCACGTGCCAGAACGTGTAGAGGCCCGGATTGCCGTCGGGCTGGAAGACGAGCATGAGCCACGTGCAGAGCCCGACCAGAATCTGCAATGTCCTTGTCGACAAGGCGAATCCGGCCGCCAGCGCCAGCGGCCACGAGTAGTACCAGGGCAGCGCGGCGGGGGACAGGATCACAATGGCCACGAAGGCCACGGTGATGCCGAAGACCGCCTCGCGTTCGGTGTGCCGGAAGCGCCACCACGCCCACACCAGGATGAGCACCAGCGCGATCGCGCAGATGGAGCGCGTCACCGACAGCACCGATTCCTGCCGCCACGGGGTCACCCAGGTGACCATGTGCGCCATGATGGTCGGCAGCGACAGCCAGTTGATGATCTTCTTGGATCCGGACAGCGCGGTCAGCCAGCCGATGCCGACGCCCGCGAGCGCCGAGGCCGCCGCGAACACGACCGCGAACACCGTCACCCCGAGCCCGGCGATCTTGGCGAACATCATGGCCGGATGCGGCAGCTCGCCCTCACCCCGCTCGGCGCGCCGCTCGCGTTCGTGAATCATCCAGATCCACACCAGGAACGGCAGCGCGATGCCCGCCGTCGCCTTCACGCCCACGCCGATGGCCACCACCACGATGCCGGCCACGTGATGGTGTTCCAGCACCAGCGCGATACCGGCCGCCATCAGGCCGACCATGAGCATCTCGTTGTGCACGCCGCCGATCAGGTGGATGAGCACCAGCGGGTTGAGCACCGCCAGCCACAGCGCGGTGGTCGGCTTGCCGCCCAGATGCTTGGTGAGATGCGGGATGGCCCACATCATGAGCGCCAGCCCCGGCAGCATGACCAGGCGCAGGGCGATGGTCCCCGCCACCACGTTGTCACCGGTGATGGAGGTGATCCCGCGCGCCATCAACAGGAAGATCGGCCCGTACGGCGCGGTGGTGTTGGTCCAGACCGAGCTCACATTGTCCAGCAGCACACCGGGATTCACGCTCGGGCCCACCGCGTACGGATTGAACCCGTCCCGCAGCAGCGCGCCCTGCGCCAGATACGAATAGGCGTCGCGGCTGAACATGGGCACCGCGAACAGCAGCGGGAAAACCCAGATGCCGACAATGGCGCGCAGCTCGTTGAGCGTCACCTTCGCCCCGGGCACCGTGCCGATGGTGGCCCGGCCCAACCGCACCCAGGCGGTGATCATGGCCAGCACGCCGATCCACACGATGACCGTCGAGATCATGTAGCCGTGCCCGTACCGCAGCCAGGACAGGTGCGCCTCTTCCAGCAGCGGGTCGGCCCGGCGGGTGCTGCCCGCCCCGAACCCGCCGAAGGTGATCATGATCGCGCCGAAGAATCCGAGCAGGGCCGCATGCCCTTCCTGGCTGCGCGCGAAGTCGGCGCATTGCCGCATCCAGTTGCCGTGCGTCACCGCGCCCGTGGTGAGCAGGTCGGCGGGAGCGGTGGTGGTGGCGATGGCGGCGTCCATATCGGGGGTCGGCATTGGCGGGCATTCCCCCCAGGAAAAGTCGGCGGCGGCAGCCGCGTGGGTTCAGGACGCCGGTCAGTCTAGTGCTTGTGCGGCGCGGCCACCGCGTCGGCGTCGGCGGATCCGGCCCGGGCATGTCGTAGATCACCCGTGATTCGGGTCGCGGCGAGTTTCCCGGACAGCAGCACCGTGGGCACACCCACCCCGGGCACGGTCCCGGAACCTGCGAGAACGACATTGTCGCGGCCCGGCACCAGGTTCCGGGTGCGGAAGGGACCGGTTTGCCGGAACAGGTGCGCGGCGGAGAACGGGGTGCCCGCGAGCATGCCCTTGTTCTTCCAGGTGCGCGGCGTGTCGAGGTGGTCGATCCGGAAATGCCGCGAAATGCCTTGGTATCCGCGGGATTCCAGGGTCTCCAGCAGCTCGCGCAGATAGTGCGGTGCGAGCCGGTCCCAGTCCAGTGGCGCCGCGTCGAGGTTGGGGCAGGGGGCCAGCAGCGACAGTGGCTCATATCGGACGTCGCGGTCGATGTAGAGCGCCGGATCGGTGAGCGCCGGGCGGGTGAGCAGCAGCGACGGATCGCTCATGAGCGCTCCGCGCCCGTGTTTGCTCCCGCCCCGCCGCCCCGGCCGGGCCGCGATCTCGGCGAAGGTGCGATCCCATTCCCGGCCGAAATCGATGGTGTGATGCGCCTGCACCGGCCAGCTCGCCGCCACCTCGGCGGGAATGCTGCCGTGCGCCACGACCGCGGACGGCGAGGCGCGCAGCCAGCGGCGGCGGCGCAGCCCGAACCGTTCGAAGGATCCGATATCCGCGGTGACCACCACGGCATCGCAGGGCCACACGCGCCCGTCGCCGGTGTGCACGGCGGTGGCCCGGCGTCCGGCGTAGTCGATCCCGACGACGTCCGCGCCGAATTCGACCGTGCCCCCGGCGGCGACCAGCGCCCGCACCAGGGCGTCGGCAATGGCCCGCATCCCGCCCTCCGGGTAGTACACGCCCAGGCAGGTGTCCATGTACGGAATCGCGCCGTACACGCCCAGCGCCCGATTGGGCGCCATGCCCGCGAACAGGGCCTGGAAGCTGAACAATCGCGCCAGTTGATCGTCGCCCATGATCCGCGCCACCTTCGGCCCGAGCCGCCCGAAAGCGCCCAGCCGCACCAGTTTCGCCAGCGCCGCCCGCTTCGCCGGATACCGCACCATGTCCAGCGGCGAATCGAAGTTGGTGTTCATGAAGTGCCCGAACTCGGCCTCGTACACCTCGCGCAGCCAGCCGCGCAGCCGCCGATACCGTTGCGCCGCACCGGCATCCCGTACGCGCGTGATCTCCTCCGCCATGGCGTCGGGATCGGAGTGGACTCCGACGACCGTCCCGTCCGCGAACCGCGCCCGATAGGCCGGAGCCATCTCCAGAATCCGCAGCCCCACCGATTCGCGGGTCTGCCCGACCGCCGCCAGCGCCTCGTCGATCACTTCCGGCACCGTGAGAATCGTTGCCCCGGAGTCGATCTCGTAGTCCGCCCCGCGATACCGCCCGACCCGCCCGCCGGCCTGATCGGCCCGTTCCAGCACCGTCACCCGCCGCCCGGCCCCCGTCAGATGCAGCGCGGCCGCCAGCCCGGACAGCCCGGCCCCCACCACGACGATCCGATCGCAGGGTCCCGCAACAGTTTTCATCCCACCCATGATTTTCCGTGAGTATCCGGCCACGCCGGTCAGTACGCGCGCGCCGTCGCGGCCAGCGCCATGGCCCGCAGCTGCCGCTTGGCGTCCGCGGTCGCGGTGCTGGCGTCCAGGGCGGTCAGCGCCTGCTCGGTGAGGCTGGTGATGCGCTTCTCCACCGCGTCCACCGCGCCGAGTTCGGTGAGGACCGTGCGTAATTCGGCGACCTGCTCCGGTGTGACATCGGTGCCGAGGCTGGTCCGGATGAGCGCCGCGGCCGCCGGATTCGTCCCGTCCGCGCGCTGCAGCGCCTCGGCGATGAGCACGGTCCGCTTGCCCTCGCGCAGATCGTCCCCGGACGGCTTCCCGGTCACGGCCGGATCCCCGAACACGCCGAGCAGATCGTCGCGCAGTTGGAAGGCGATGCCGATATCGGTCCCGAACTCGCGATAGGCGGCGACCAGTTCCGGATGCGCCCCCGCCAGCGCCGCGCCCATGTGCAGCGGCCGTTCGATGGTGTACGCCGCGGTCTTGTACCGGTTGATGCGCATGGCGGCCTCGACGGATTCGTCCCCGCCGGCCTCGCCGTGAATATCGAGCAGCTGCCCGCCCAGCACCTCGGTGCGCATGGCCGCCCACACCGGCGCGAACCGCGCCTGCGCACCCGCGTCCAGCCCGGCATCGCGGGTCATGTCATCGGCCCAGGCCAGCGCCAGATCTCCGATGAGAATGGCCACGCTGGTCCCGTACTGCGCCGCGTCCCCGGCCCACCGCCGATCCAGGTGCCGCTGTTCGTAATCCACGTGCACCGTCGGGAATCCGCGCCGGGTCCGGGAGGAATCGATGATGTCGTCGTGGATCAGCGCGCACGCCTGCACCAGTTCCAGCGCCGAACAGGCGGTCAGCACCGCGTCGGCCTGCGGATCCTCCGGATCGCGTCCCGCGCCCAGCCAGCCGGTCCAGGCGAAGGCGGGCCGGGTGCGCTTGCCGCCGCGCAGCACGAAGGATTCGAGGGCTTCGGTCGCCGCCACGAACACCGGTCCGAGGGGTTCGACGATCTCCCGACGGGTCCGGAAGAAGCCGGTGAGGCGGTCCTCCACGGCGGCGACGAGCGATCCCGCGCCGACCGGTTGGCGGGTCGGGGTACCGGGTCCGGCGGACAGGGGAACCTCCTGGGGTGAGAGCCGCGCTGCGAGTCGTGGTGGCCGCGGGCGAGTTACGCCCCCGACTGTACCGAGCAGCCCGGATCGGCAGCGAGCCGGTCATACCGCGCGAATCCGTCGGACGGCCGGGTCCGGAGCGCCGCGCGGGCGCGCTACGTGCTCGGATATTTCCCTCGAATCCAGGGGGAATACGAGCCGGTGGCGTGCGCCCCTTAAAATGGCCCGGTGAGTTTCGACAATGTACGGGGATATTCGACCCCTGGCCGAGTTTCCCGCACACCGCAAGTGTCCGGAACTCCCTCGGTGGTGCAACAGCTGGGCCCGCGGCCCGATGGGTCCGTCCCGTTCTCGATCGAGTTCAATCCGCCCCGCGACGCGGCCGGTGAGGCGCGGTTGTGGCGGGCGGCCCGGGAATTCGAGCGGATGCACCCGGCCTTCGTGTCCATGACCTACGGCGCGGGCGGCTCGACCCGCGATCGCACCATCCGGGTGACGGGTCAGCTGGCGCGCGAGACCACGCTGCTGACGGTGGCGCATCTCACCGCGGTGGATCACAGTGTGGCCGAACTGCGTTCGATCGTCGGCGCGTACGCGGATTCGGGCATTCGGAATCTGCTGGTGCTGCGCGGCGATCCGCCGGGCGATCCGCTCGGCGAGTGGGTCAAGCATCCCGAAGGCGTGGAGTACGCCGAGGAATTGGTGCGCATGGTGCGCGATCTCGGCGATTTCCACGTGGGCGTGGCCTCGTTCCCGCAGGGGCATCCGCGGTCGGCCGACCTGGACTCCGACACCGAATTCCTGCTCGCGAAACTGCGTGCGGGCGCGGAGTATTCGATCACCCAGATGTTCTTCGACGCCGAGCACTACCTGCGGCTGCGCGATCGCGCCGTGCGGGCGGACCCGGTCGAGGGCGGCAAGCCGATCATTCCGGAGCTCATGCCCATCACCTCGCTGCGCACCGTGGAGCGCGCGGTCGAGCTGTCCGGCCGCGAACTGCCGGAAGCGGTCATGACCCGCCTGCGCAAGGCGGCCGGCGACGGCCCGGAGGAGAACCGCGCGGCCGTGCGCGCGGCCGGCATCGAGATCGCCACCGAGATGGCGCAGCGCCTCATCGACGAGGGCGCGCCCTGCCTGCACTTCATCACGCTGAACTTCGCCAAGGCCACCAGCGAGGTGCTGGCGAACCTCGGCTACACGGTCACCGCCGCCCCGGCCCACGCGTGAACCGGCCCGGCGTGCCGGGCGAAATGTCGGGATTGGGCTGGTCGGCGGGGTAGCGTGCGTCCTCACCGCGACGTTGAGGAGCAAGGCGCTGAGAGGTGGCCCCCGCATGTCTGTGTTGCAGAACTTCGTCCGTGTCGCAGGTGCGCTGAGCGCCTGCGCGGTGCTGACCGCCGCGCCGGCGGCCGCGGCCCCGGGCGGCCCGGCCGGGGAATCCGCCGCGCCGGCGGCCGCGGGCGCCACCGACGCGTCCGCGGTCATCGCGGCCCTCGGCCGTGCGGGGGAGACCGCGGCCCCCTCCGACTGGTTCACCGCCTACGGCGAGACCCTGGGCGGCCTGCAAGCCTTGGGCGTCGACCCGTTCCTCTATCCGACCGCGGCCCCCTTCTGCCTGGGCGGCACCACGCTGGGCATCGCCCCCGCCGTCGCGGGCACCATTCCCGGACCGTGGCCCAGATACACGGTTTCCGTTCCCGGACTGGACCTTTCGGCCGTCAAAGCCGGTCAGGCCATGTTCGCCTTCGTCCCCTACGGCCTGAACCCGGACGGCGCCGACACCGCCGGCATGCAGGTGGCCTGGCTCAACCTCACCAATGGCAAGAGCGGCTTCACCCCCATGGGCCCGCTCAACCAGGTTCTGAGCGGCATGATCCCGCCCGCCGTCCCCAATGAGCTCCGCCCCGTCGTGGAGCGCGCGGTCCACGACTACTTCGCCGGCGCCCTGCCCCAGGGCGGCGTCCGCGCGGTCCCCGTCGACACCGGCTCCGGAACGGTCCTGGCCGCCATGTTCGGCATGGTCCGCAACGGCCAGAGCTCCTGCTTCTTCTTCCCCACGGTGGGAATCACCCCGGTGCCCTGAGCCTGGGACCGCAGTGTGGTCACCGGCTGTTGTTGAGCGAGCGGCCTTTCCAGGTCAGCGTGCCACTGCCCTGAGCTCGATGTGATCTTGCCGATAAGCGGAAGTAGGCCGCTATCGATAGCGGATGCGCAAGTGCCGCAATCACATCCGCGCCGGTGAGCCGTCCGCCGGACTCGGTGGAGCGGGCCAGCACGCGGCCCGTGACCGCGGCGCCGTAGCCGATCGCGCCCGTGCGGCGCAGCCGTCCCCGCCCGAACAGCGCGGCCAGCGGCGGCGCCCAGAACGCGAGCGCCGCCACCGCGCCGACGGCGAGACTCCCGGCCCGGCCCCCGTACGCCGACCACAGCCAGCGGGTATATCCCTCGTCGAGTTCCCTTGCGCCCCGGTACATCCGGGTCTCGGCCAGCCGTCCCCCCGCCGCCAGCGCGGTGCGCCGACCGGCGCGGCGCAGTGCGCGGGCCAGGGCCAGATCCTCGGTCACCTGATCCGCGACCGCCGCATGCCCGCCTATCTCGCGGTAGGCCGCGGCATCGAACACCAAGAACTGCCCGCACGCCACCGCCGTCGACGGCCGCAGACTCCGATTCGCCGCGACCACCGGCAGCGAGGCGGCCCACGACCAGCACAGCAGCGGCTGCACCAGCCACTCGGCGACCGATTCCGCCCGCTGCCGCGGCCACGGGCACACCAGATCGGTTCGCGCCCGGTGCAGTTCACCGACCGCCGCCGCCAGTGCGTACTCCGTCAACCGCACATCCGCGTCGAGGAAGACGAGCACGACGGCCGGATGGTCGGGCGATCTCTCCGTCATCCCGGCGCGCTTTTGGCCGGGCTCCAGGCTGGCTTGGTGGATTCCGGCCAAATACACGCCGGAATGACGAGGGGAATAGTCGGCAGGCCGGTCGGGGGTGGCTGTGCCGACTCCCGCCTGTGCCGCCAGCCGGGCACAGGCGGCGTTCTTGCCGGTCCAGCCTTCCGGCGGTTCGATCTCGTTGCGCACCACGGTGAATCGTTCATCGCCGGCGACGGCGTCGAGCGCGACCCGGTAGGTGTCGTCGGTGGAGGCGTCGTCGAGGATCAGCACTCGCAGGCGCGGGATGCCCTGCTGGGCACGCAGATCCGCGATCAGGGCGGGGAGCCGCTCGGCTTCGTTGCGGGCCGGTATGCAGACGGTGACCGGCTCGATGACGGCCGGTCCGCCATTGCGCAACTGCCGCAGCGTGATCCGATTGAGCAGGGCGAGGCCGGCGCCGAGCGCGGCCACCGCGGTTCCGGCCCGCACCGCGAACTCGCCGGTGCGGGATCCGATCATCAGTGGTCGCGGTCCGGGCGCACCCAGCGGGCGGCGCGCACATAGGCCGGGGCGTCCGGATTGCGGGTCATATAGGCGAGCACCGCCACCACCGCCGCGACCGCGAGGGTGATGCCGCCGACGATGCCGGCCCAGCCGGCGAAGGAGCGGGTATTCGGGTCGGAGTAGCCGACTTCGGCTTTCAGGGTGGACACCTCACCGGCGGGCAGCTTCCAGGTCACCACGGAATCGCCCTCGCGGGTGCCGTTGGTGGTGGCCACGCGGGCCGGGAAGGCCACGGTGAACTGCACATCCGAGCCGTGCGGGGGCAGGCTCTTGAGATCGATGCGGCCATTGAGGGTGACCAGGTCGCCGACGCGGCTGAAGCCCAGCTGGAACATGCCCTGGGTCTGATCCGAGAGCGCCCCGAGCTGCTGCACCTCACCGAAGGTGAGATCGTCGAAGTACACCTGGCTGCCGGAGTAGCCGTCCTGCGCGTAGGGGGTCACCCGCACCTTGGCGGCGAGCGCGTCGGGCGCTTTCAGCTGCGGCCCTTTGTCGTTCTCGTTCTGCGGAACGGTGGCGGCCACGATCCGCCCGGACACCCGGTCATTGGAGGACACGCCCATGGAGGCCTGCACCCGCAGGCAACCGGTCAGCATGATCGCCAGCGCCGCGAACAGCACGGCCGCCGATATCCGCACCCACCGGCGGTGTCTGCGCACCGCGGTCACCGGCTGGTGCGTGTCGTCTGCTGTGGTGGGGTTCGGGCTCGGCTGCACGGCTCACATCGTGCCATGGCCCACCGGCCGCAGCGTGATTCGACGGGCCCTCAGCCCGCGAACCAGCGGAATCCCCAGCACCGCCAGCCCCGCGAACCCGTAGGCCGCCGACACCGGCAGCCCCAGGAACACCGCGTGCGCCAGCGTCGAGCCGAGCCACGTCCACAGGAAGACCGCGACCGGAACCATCAGCGCGGCCCGGTTGTCCGCCGCCGTCCGATCCCACAGTTCCAGCAATCCGGCCATGACCATTCCCACGGCGAACCAGCCCAGATAGTTGGTGACCGGAATATCGCCGAGCCCCGGCAGTCCCGGCACGCCCGAGCACCAGGTCCACTGCCCGTCGGCCACCATCTGCGGATCCAGGAACAGATCCCAGCCCACCGCGCCCAGTGCGGTCAGCGGAATCCGCGTTCGCGCAGCCGAACCCAGCAGTCCGGCCACGATCCAGACCGGATACACCCCGCCCGTCCACGCCAGCGGCACCACCAGCGGCACGCCCGCCAGCTCCGGCCCCAGCCGCCCGGTGGCGTAGTCGTAACACCCGAACGGCATACCGGTGGCCGTCCCCGCCACCTCGGCCGCCAGGCCGACTCCGGACAGGATCACCAGAAGCCCGGCCGCCCAGCGCAATCCGCGCGTGAGGGCGGCGTGCGTCAGCGCGGTGAGCGCCGACAGCACCACGACCGCGACCGTCACCCGGTCGCGTCCGGCCCCTTCGGTCAGCGGGTACGCGATCTGCACCGCGACCAGCAGCACCGCGGGCGCCGCCGCGGCGAGCCGCCGTGTGCCGTCGTCCGAGCCGATCGCGACCGGCTCGCTCAATGCCCGGATTCCGGAGTCACTGTTCGGATTCCGGATCCGGCCGCGCGCCGGCCGCCTCTCCGGGCGTGGCCGCCTCCTCCTGATGTGGGCGGGCCTGGAAGAAGCTGGCCGCCTTGCGCGGATTCGAGCGCACGCCGCGCGGCCCGCGATGCGCCTCGTCCACGGTGGTATCCACGGCGGATTCCATGGCCGCGACGGCGGATTCCATGGCCTCCACGGCGATGTCCACCGTGGCCTCGGCGGCCGGAGCCCCGAGGCCCGGCACCGGATCGGGCCGGTCCGGCAGTTCCGCGCCCGGCTCGCGGCGGGGCAGCCGACCCGCGCCGCGCGGCCAGAACTCGGCGATCGCCTCGTCCTGGCGCTCCTCGAAGGTGGCGGGATCCCACTGCGCGAGGCCGTGCGCGGCGGCGGGCCGGTGGCGACGCGAATCGTCGCCTCCGGCAGCGTGTCTCGGAAGGGCCGCAGCGGGCGGCTGCTGCGGTTCGGGCTGAGGTAGAGAGTCTTCGATCATCGATTCAGTAGCGGTATCCGGGTTCGGCGTAGGTCGCGGTGGACAAGGTGTGCGACGCTGCGGCCGCTGGCACCGGAGACACCGCCACCCGGGTGGGTGGAGGCGCCGGTGAGATAAAGACCGGCTGCGCCGGGGACTCGGTGGTTGGACAGTTCGGGGATCGGCCGCCACATGAACATCTGATCCAGTGACATTTCGACATGCATGACATTGCCACCCAGCAGGCCCATTTCGCGTTCGATATCGGCGGGTGTCTGCACGAATCGCTGCCGGACCGCGCCAGCGAAACCCGGTGCGCAGGCCTCGACCTCGGCAATGATGCGATCGGCCTCGCGTTCGGCGTGGTCCGCCCAGGAGCTGCCGTCGGCGAGCGCATAGGGATGCCACTGCGCCCACAGCGACAGCTGATGCTCGCCCGGCGGGGCGATGCTCGGATCCAGCGCGGAGAAGCTCATGGCCAGCACCACCGGCCGTGGCGGCAGCTCGCCGGCCAGCGCCGCGCCGTGCGCCAACCGCAGTTGACGGCGGTCGGTCACCAGCAGCTGGAGTCCGTGAGCGGATTCGCCGGGGGTCGCCCCCGGATACCGCGGCAGCTCGCTCGCCGCCGCCCGGACGACCATGCCGATGCCGGGGCCGACCCGGATGCGCCGCCGCCAGTCCCGCAGGGGCGCGGCGTCGAATCCGCCCTGCTCCAGCAGATCCAGGGTGGTGAGAATGTGTGTGCCCGAAATCACGGTGTCCGCGTACAGGTTTCGGCCGCCCGCGGTCCGCACCCGCCAGCCCGTGCCCGACCGCTCGAGCGCCGTGACCGCGTCCCCGCCTGTCACAGTCCCGCCGTCGGAGCGCAAACGCGCCACCAGCGCCGCGCTCAGCGCGCCGCTGCCGCCGACCGCGCGACCCGGCGGCAGCGTGTGCATGAGCGCCGCGAACCCGACCATGGGCGCGGAGCCGGGCTCGGACATCGGCGGCCCGGATTGCGCGCCCCACCAGGCCAGCGCCGCCTTCAGCCGCTCACTGTCGAACAGGCTGTCCAGCAGCGCATCCCCGGACTGGAGGAATTCCCGCGACAGCGCGCTGCCGCCGTTCTTCGCGTCCAGCCCCCAGAACGACCGCAGCAGCCGCCCCGGCGTGGGCGCACCCGAGAACGACCGCATGACGCGCGCCGTCCGCGGTCCCCAGACCCGCACGAACCGCCGGTACGCCGCGGCGTCGCGGTCGCCGCAGGCCGCCGCGATGGCGGCGCAGGTCTTGTCGAGGTCCTGGTGGAAGACGATCGGCGGCAGATCGGTCCCGGGCGGTGCGGGTGCGAAAGCCCAAGGGTCGCAGTCGATATAACGGAGACCGAAGCGTTCCAGCCCGAGCTCTTCGATGATCCCGGTGTGCCGGATCATGATGTGCGCCGACGAGCCGCGATCCACCTTGTGCCCGGGGAACCGTTCCACCGTCGAAACCGCCCCGCCCAGCACGGTATCCCGCTCGAGCACCTCCACCGCGTGCCCGTCCCGGGCGAGATAACAGGCGGCGACCAGCGCATTGTGGCCGGAGCCGATGATCACCACACTCACAGGGGCAGCCGCCGCCCGAGCACCGCGAACCGCCGGGTATCGCCGGAGAAGATGAAATGCCGCACCACGTCACCGAATCCGGCCCGCCGGTACAGCTTCCAGGCCCGATTCGCCTCCCGATCCACCTCGGGCGTCGACAGCAGCACGGTCCGTTCCGGCCGGTTCTGCAGCAGCCGGGTGAGCAAGGTCTCCCCGATCCCGCGTCCCTGCGCGCTGGGGTGCACATGCAGTTCGGTCAGCTCGAAGTAGTCCGAAAGCAGGTCGCGCGCCGCGTGTTCGGGCCACCCGGTGCGCCGCATGCCGCTGTACACCTGCTGATGCCACCACTGGTGCGGCGCACCGTGATACCCGTAGGCAATGGCCACGATCGGCGCGGTGCGCAGGTCCAGCCGGCCGTCGTCATCGGGCAGCACCGCGGCCACGGCCTGCCAGCCCGGCCGCGTGGTGTGCTCGGTCCACATGGGCGCCCGCTGGTGCTCGGTGCCGCGCGGATAGTCCATGGCCGCGACGTAGACCGCCAGGGCATCGGACAGCCGGGCACGCAGGGTCGCGGCCGAAAGATCGACGACGACGGGTGCGGGCGTGGTGTTCGGGGTTACGGCGGTCATCGGGCAGGCGCGGCTCTCGTTGGCGGCGGACAATGGGTCCGACGATAGCGCCGATGCCGTGCACCGGAACTTGTCGGTGGGTCTCTCTATATTCAATCTCAATTGAAACCTTCGAATACCTGTTCGATCTTCCTAGAGGCCCGAGTGCCGGGATTGTCGGGGGTATGCGAGTGGGGAGGTACCCGATGACCGGTGGAAATCAGCGCCCGGCCCACCCCGGCCGAGCCGGTGAACTACTGCGGCGCGCCGACAATCTGCTCATGCAGGCGGCGGGGGAGAAGGAGCCGGCGGAGCGTTTCCGCACCGCCTACCTCGCGGCCCTGCGCGGCGCGGGCGCGGTGCTGGCCCTCACGGGCGCCGACCGCGCTCCCCGGGCCCGCTCCCGCAATGCCTGGGTGCTCATGCAACACGCCGCACCGGAATTCGTGATGTGGGCGGACTACTTCAGCGCCCAGTCCGAGACCCGCGCCGCCCTGGAGGCCGGGCTGCCGCGACCCGTGGATGATCAGCGCGCCGACGAGTTCTCTTCGCGGGTAGGAGCATTCCTGCATGACGTGGAAGATCTGCTGGCCTCGGCGGCCAGGTTGAAGCCCTCGACGGGGTGGGTGGCGGGAATGCTGGCGTGAGTATCGGCGAGTAGGTGGTCGCACTCTGATCGAACTCGTATTATTGGTGGCAGACAGCCGCCAAGGTCGGCTATCTGTCGCTATCCCGGAGGCGACTGCCACTACCTAGTGCCGGGGGAGGTACCGTGCCACTCTCCGAGCACGAGCAGCGCATGCTCGAACAGATCGAGAGCGCGCTCTATGCTGAGGATCCCAAGTTCGCCTCGACGGTCCGGGGCGGACGGCTACGTTCTGCCACCGGACGACGCAGACTTCAAGCAGCAGCGCTCTTCGCCATCGGCTTGTTCCTACTCGTCGCGGGTATCGCGGCGCCGATCAAGCTGGGCGACTTCCCGATCATCTCGCTCATCGGCTTCATCGTCATGTTCGGCGCCGGTGTGCTGTTGCTGATCGGTGGCCCCCGAATGAATTCGCAGGGCACCCGCGATACCGATGCGAATCCCACCCCCGGCGCCGGTCCGGCCGGCCGGGGCAAACAGCGTAAGCAGGGCGGGTTCTCCTCCCGTATGGAGGACAGGTTCCGCAGAAGGTTCGAGCAGGACAACTGATCTCCGTCGCGGGCGCCTCGCAGCCGTGCGAGGACCGAGCATGATCGGCTAACTGAAACGAGCGCGACACGCCGTGGCGCCACACCGATTCGAGGTGTGGCGCCACGGCGTTTCTTGTAGATCTTTGTACGGCGTGTCGGACGTTCCCAGGACTCCCCACGCCTCCCCACGAAGATCCCCCACCGCGCCCCACGCGTGCCGGAAATGCGCGCTATCTGCGGGTTTGCTGGTAGTTGTCGGGTCCCCATCGGCGCGCGTCGCGCGTGTCGGGGGAACTGCGAGGAAATCTCCCCACACCCGTGATAGCTGGTGTGACCTGCGAAGTTCGCCAACCGGGGACCGAGATCACCGCCGCTTTCGATTGAAAGTGGGGGAAAGTGGGGTAATGTGGAGCGCGCACTACAGGGAGCCGAACAGTCGAGGGGTGATCCGGTAGGAGGTGTCGGGACTTGTTTCTCGGGACCTATACCCCCCGATTGGACGACAAAGGGCGACTCACGTTGCCTGCGAAGTTCCGGGACGAGCTGGCGGGAGGGTTGATGGTCACGAAAGGACAGGACCACAGCCTTGCCGTTTATCCGAAGGACGAGTTCACCGCGCTGGCGCGGCGAGCCGCGGCCGCATCCCGGTCCAATCCGCAGGCGCGGGCTTTCGTCCGGGCGTTGGCGGCCTCCACCGATGAACAGCGACCGGACGCACAGGGCCGGATCATGTTGTCGGCCGAACACCGCCGCTACGCGAACCTGACGAAGGACTGCGTGGTGATCGGCTCGGTCGACTTTCTCGAAATATGGGACAAGGCGGCGTGGGATTCGTACCTCGCCGAGCACGAGGAGGATTACTCGCAAGCCAGAGACGAGTCGCTGGGCGGGATTTTCTAGCCCGCAGCGAGGCGAGTGCCCTGCGGCCTCTGCCCGACACCGACCCTGACGTACTTCCCCAACGCCAGGTGCGGTGCTTCGGTCAGAGACCACGGGGCATTGGCCACCGCCACTGAGACATTCAGTGAAGTCCGAATCGCAAGCGACCCGCGCGGCCGTGCGAACGAACGTGAGGCAGGATCCGGGAGGGCTCAATGGACCGCAGCAGTGACGGCCCCCGCCATGTTCCGGTTCTCCTCCATCGCGCAGACGAAATCCTTGGTCCCGCACTGGAATCCGTCGACGGCGCCGTCTACCTGGACTGCACGCTCGGGCTGGGCGGGCATGCCGAGCACTTCCTGCGGACCTATCCGAATATCCGCCTGGTCGGGCTGGATCGCGATACCAATGCGCTGAAGCTGGCCGGTGAGCGACTACAGCCGTTCGCCGACCGGATCACCTTGGTGCACACCAGGTATGACGGCATCGCCGACGCGCTCGAGGAGGCCGGGCTACCGGCCCGGGGCTCGGTGCGGGCGATTCTCATGGACCTGGGCGTGTCCTCCATGCAGCTGGACGAGGCCGACCGCGGCTTCGCCTACTCCATCGACGCGCCGCTGGATATGCGGATGGACTCCAGCACCGGCCCCACCGCGGCCGACATTCTCAATACCTACAGCCACGGCGAGCTGGCCCGGGTGCTGAAAACCTATGGCGAGGAACGATTCGCGGGCAAGATCGCCGCCGAGATCGTGCGCCGCCGCCAGCGCACCCCGTTCACCACCAGCGCCCAACTGGTGGAACTGCTCTACGACGCCATCCCCGCGGCCTCCCGCCGCACCGGCGGCCATCCGGCCAAGCGCACCTTCCAGGCGCTGCGGGTGGAGGTCAACCGGGAACTCGAATCCCTGGAAGCGGCCCTGCCCGCCGCCCTGGACGCGCTCGCGCCGGGCGGCCGCATCGTGGTCATGAGCTATCAGTCCCTCGAAGACCGGGTGGTCAAGGCGGAATTCGCGCAGCGTTCGGCCTCGCGCACCCCGCTGGATCTGCCCGTCGAACTGCCCGGGATGGGTCCGGAATTCCGGATCCTGACCCGCGGCGCGGAGAAGGCGACACAGCAGGAGATCGACGAGAACCCGCGGGCCACCCCGGTGCGCATGCGGGCGGCGGAACGGATCGCAGGGGAGGAGCAGTCATGAAGTTCCGGAATCGACGCCGACGGGTGTGCTCGTTCGGAGCCGCCCTATGACGATTCAGAAGCAGGCGACGGGCCGGGGGGCTCGTCGGGTGCAGGCCGCGGAACGGGTGAAATCCGGTGCGGCGCAACGGGCCTACGCGCGCCGGCGCAGCCGCGAACAGGGCCGGGTCGAGCTGCCGCCCATGCTCAAGCGCACCGGGGCGCCCATGCCGCGCGGCCGGATGTCGTTCGTGGCCACCATCATCGCGCTGCTGGGCTGCGGCCTGGCGCTGACCCTGCTGCTCACCACCCGTGCCACCGAGGACAGCTACCAGCTCAGCGAAGCGCGCAAGACCAACCGGCAGCTCTCCGATGAGCGCGATGCCTTGGCGCGCGAGGTCGAGGCCGGTGAATCCGCGCCCGAACTGGCCGCGCGCGCGGCCGGATTGGGCATGGTCCCGGCCAAGGATCCGGCTCGCCTGGTGCTGGGCCCGGACGGCCAGATCATCGTGGTCGGGGAGCCGAAACCCGCCTACGGTTCGCCCGTTCCCCCGCTCAACACCACCCCGCCCGCGCCGTCGGCGCTGCCGCCCGCGCTGGTGCAGGCCCAGGGCGAGCAGATCATGCCGGTGACCACCACCGCGCCGCCGACGCCGAACGCGCCGACCACCGCGCCGAATCCCGCTCAGGCGCCGCAGCAGCTGGCGAATGCGCCGCAGCAGCCGGGCCAGCAGAATCCGGCGCCGCCGAATCAGCTCCCGCAGCCGCCCGCGCCGTCGGCCCCGTCCTTGCAGGCGGCGCCGGATGGGGCGGCTCGATGAGTCCTTCGGTCCGCGGCCGTGACTCCGGCCGGGGCCGTTCCGATTCCGCCCGGGGGCGCACCGCCACCGGCCGGGGCCGGTCCGGCTCGGGCCGCGCGAGTTCCGGGCCGGGCCGCCAGCGCAGACCGCGCCCCGCTCCGGGAATGGACGCCTCCACACGGTTCCGCTTCGGAGTGGGTCGCATCGTCATGCTGGTGGCCCTGCTGGTGACCGCCGCCCAATTGCTCTGGATTCAAAGCGTTTCCGCGCCGAAGCTCTCGGCGGAGGCGGCCGATCAGCGCAGCGTGACGCTGGCGGACCCGGCCACGCGCGGGCCGATCCTGGACCGCTACGGCAAGTCGCTGGCCTTCACCATCGCCGCCAAGAAACTCAGCTTCCAGCCGGTGAAGGTGCGCAAGGATCTCGCCGACGCGCACGCCAAGCGGTCCTCGGCGCCGGAACCGGACGCTCGACTACAGGCCATTGCCAAATACATTCACGAGAAGCTGGGCGCCGCCGCGCCCGAGAAGGATGTGCTGGCCAAGCTGCGCAGTGACGATCCGTTCGTCTACCTGGTGCAGAACGTGGACCCGCGCATCGCCTCCGATATCAGCCTGAAGTTTCCCGAGGTGGGCGTCGAACGCCAGGACATGCGCGAATATCCCGGCGGCTCACTGGCCGCCAATGTGATCGGCGCGACCGGCTGGGACGGGCACGGGCAGATCGGGCTGGAGTCCGCCATGGACGCCATCCTGGCGGGCACCGACGGGTCCATGACCTACGACCGCGGCTCCGACGGCGCGGTCATCCCGGGCAGCTGGCGCGACCGGCAGCCCGCGGTGAACGGTCATGGCGTGGAGCTCACCCTCGATTCGGACCTGCAGTACTACGTACAGCAGCAGGTGCAGCAGGCCCGGGAGCTGTCCGGCGCGCAGGCCGCCTCGGCGGTGGTGCTGGACGCGCACACCGGTCAGGTGCTGGCCATGGCCAATGACAACACCTTCAATCCCGCGCTGGGGCCCGAACATTGGTCCTCCTCCGATCTGGGCAACCCGTCGGTGCAGGAGGTCTTCGAGCCCGGCTCGGTGAACAAGATCGTCACCGCGGCCGCCGCCATCGAGTACGGCCTCACCAATCCCGATGAGGTGCACCAGGTTCCGGGCGAGATCTTCACCGGCGGCGTCACCGTGCACGATGCCTGGGAGCACGGCACCACGCCGTTCACCACCACCGGCATCTTCGGCAAGTCCTCCAACGTGGGCACGCTCATGCTGGCGCAGCGCGTCGGCGAGGACCGGTACTACGACATGCTGCGGAAATTCGGCCTGGGCCAGCGCACCGGCGTGGGCCTGCCGGGTGAGAGCCCCGGCGTGCTGCCCGCGCGCGATCAGTGGTCCGGCTCGACCTTCGCGAACCTGCCCATCGGCCAGGGTCTTTCGATGACGACCCTGCAGATGACCGCCATGTACCAGGCCATCGCCAATGACGGCGTGCGGATTCCGCCGCGCATCGTGAAGGCCAAGATCGCCCCGGACGGCTCCCGCACCGAGGAGGAGCAGCCGGAGGGCGTCACCGTGGTGAGCCCGCAGACCGCGCAGACGCTGCGGCAGATGTTCCAGTCGGTGGTGCAGCGCGATCCGCGCGGCGTGCAGACCGGCACCGGCGCGCCCGCCTCCATCGAGGGCTATCAGATCGCCGGCAAGACCGGGACGGCGCAGCAGATCGACCCCAAGTGCCGCTGCTATTCGACCGACCGCTACTGGATCACCTTCGCCGGTATCGCGCCGGCCGACAATCCGCGCTATGTGATCGGCATGATGCTCGACGCGCCGGTGCGCAGCTCCGACGGCAGTGGCGGCGGATCGGTCGCGCCGCTGTTCCACAGCATTGCGTCCTGGGCCCTGCAGCGGGATCGGGTGCCGCCGTCACCACCGGCCAAACCGCTGATTCTGCAGGCGAGTTAGAGCGGGTAACGGATGGACGTGATGTGTACCGCCCCCGGCGCGCGCACCGGCGGGTAACGGAACTGCGCCGTGCCGATCGCACGGCGATCCAACACAGGTAACCTGACTCGTCGATCCGAATCCGTGGACCGAAAACGCATGGCCCGGATTCACACCAGACCAGATTCCGAGAGGAGCTTCGTGCCCGCGCAGACGCATCCGCGTGGCGGAGATTGGGCTGAGCCGCAGGTGCTCCGGCCCGCCGCACCCCCGGCGACCGCCCTGCGCGAGGTGGCCACACGCACGGGCGCGCGCCCGGTGCAGGCGTCGATACCGGAGGCAGCGCTGGATGATGTCCTGGCGGACGTGCAGCTCACCGGCATAGAGCAGCGCTCGAACGCGGTGCAGCAGGGCGATCTGTTCGCCGGGCTGGCCGGAGCCAAGGCGCACGGTGCGCGGTTCGCGCGGGACGCGGTGGCGCGCGGAGCGGTCGCGATTTTCACCGATCCGGCGGGCGCGGAACTCATCGGCGATATCGAGGTGCCGGTGCTGGTGCACGACGCGCCGCGCTCGGTGCTCGGCGAGTTGTCTTCGGCTCTTTACGGTGATCCGTCTCGCAAACTGCGCATCGTGGGCATCACCGGCACGTCCGGCAAAACCACCACCTCGTATCTCGTGGAAGCCGGGCTCGCCGCCGCCGGGCTGCGCACCGCCCTGATCGGCACCATCGAAACCCGCATCGGCGGCGTGCGCGTCCCGAGCGCCCTGACCACCCCCGAGGCCCCGCAACTGCACGCCATGTTCGCGCTCATGGTCGAGCAGGGCGTGCAGGCCGTCGTCATGGAAGTCTCCAGCCACGCCCTGGCCCTGGGCCGCGTGGATGGCGTCACCTTCGCGGTCGGCGCGTTCACCAACCTGTCCCAGGACCACCTCGACTTCCACAGCGACTTCGAGGACTACTTCGAAGCCAAGCGCCGCCTGTTCATCCCGGATGGCCCGGACACCGCCGCCACCCCTCGCCCTGCTGTGGCCGCGCGCGCCTCGGTGATCTGCGTGGACGACGAATGGGGACAGCGCCTCGCGGGTGAAATTGCCGACAACCTGGACAGCCTGGACGATCCGAACAACACGGCTGGGGTGGATCCCGGCCAAAAGCGCGCCGGGATGACGGGCGAGGCTGCCGGAATGGCAGGGGAGCCTGCTGGGGAGGCTGCGGAGGCTGCCGGTGCAGTGCGGTCCGGCCTGGTGACCATCGCGACTCGGCCTGGGGCGCAGGCGGACTGGACCGCGAGTGCCGCGCACGCGGCTGTGGGCGGTATTCAGGAATTCACCGCTGCGGGGCCGCTGGGCGCGGTGGATGTGCGGCTGCGGCTGCCGGGCGCGTACAACATCGCCAATGGGCTGTTGGCGGTGGCGGTCTGCGCGGCGGCCGGGGTCGATGCGGCCACCGCTGCGGCTGCGCTGGCCGAGGTCGATGTGCCGGGGCGCATGCAGCGGGTCGACGAGGGGCAGGATTTCCTGGCCGTGGTCGACTACGCGCACAAGCCCGCCGCGATCGAGTCGGTGGTCGCCACTTTGCGGGCACTGCTGGCCGAACAAGGGGAGGGACGACTCGCGGTCGTGGTCGGCGCGGGCGGTGATCGCGATGCCGGGAAGCGCCCGTTGATGGGGGCGGCCGGGGCGCGCGGGGCCGACCTGCTCATCATTACCGATGACAATCCACGCGGTGAGGATCCGGCGGCCATTCGCGCCGCGGTCCGGGCCGGAGCCGACCAGGTTCCCCCGGGCGAACGGGGAGAGGTCCGGGAGGTCGGGGACCGGGCCGCCGCGATCGAGGCCGCCGTCGACTGGGCGCGACCCGGTGACGTGGTGCTGGTCGCGGGCAAGGGACATGAGACAGGGCAGGAGATTGCAGGCGTGAAGCACCGCTTCGACGACCGCGAGGTGCTCGCGGCAGCGCTGTCGCGGAAGACGAGGGACCTGACGCATTCATGATCGAGATGACTTTGCGGGAGATCGCGGACGTCGTGGGCGGCACGCTGCACGACGCGCCCGACCCCGACGTGAAGGTCACCGGGGCGGCCGAATTCGATTCGCGCCGTATCGGTTCCGGTGACCTGTTCCTGGCGCTGCCGGGCGCGAACGTGGACGGCCACGACTTCGCGGCCAAAGCGGTCGCGGCGGGTGCCGTCGCGGTGCTGGCCGCACGGCCGGTGGGCGTGCCCGCCATCGTGGTGACGCCGCAGCCGCACGCGAGCCGCGCCATCGCGCTGGCGCACGACGCCGACGGCTCCGGCGCGGCCGTGCTGGAGGCCCTGGCCGAACTGGCCCGCGTCAGTGTGGACCGCCTGGTGGCCGCCGGCGGGCTGACCGTGGTCGGCGTGACCGGCTCCTCGGGCAAGACCTCCACCAAGGACCTGATCGCCGCCGCCCTGGCCCCGCTGGGCCCGGTGGTGGCGCCGCCCGGCTCGTTCAACAACGAGATCGGGCATCCCTGGACGGCCTTGCGCGCCAATGCCGATACCCGCTTCCTGGTGCTGGAGCTGTCGGCCCGCGGTCCCGGACACATCAAGGCGCTCACCGAGGTCGCCCCGCCCGGCGTCGGCGTCGTGCTCAATGTGGGCACCGCGCACCTGGGCGAATTCGGCAGCCGGGAAGTGATCGCGCAGACCAAAGGCGAACTGGTGGAAGCCCTTCCGCCGACCGGCCTGGCCGTGCTCAATGCCGACGACCACCTCGTTGCCCGGATGGCCGAGCGCACCCGGGCGCGCGTGGTGACCGTCGGCCAGGCGTCGACCGCCGACGTGCGGGCCACCGATGTCGTGCTCGACGAGCAGGCGCGGGCGCGATTCACGCTGCACCACAAGGGCGAAGGCGTGCCGGTGCAACTCGCCGTGCACGGTGAGCACCAGGTCGGCAATGCCCTCTCCGCGGCCGCCGTGGCCCTGGACCAGGGCGCGGACCTGACGACCGTCGCGCAGGCGCTGGGCGCGGCCACCGCGGTGTCGGAACGCCGCATGGACGTGCGGACCCGCGCCGACGGCGTCACCGTCGTCAACGACTCCTACAACGCCAACCCGGATTCCGTGCGCGCCGCCCTCAAGGCGCTCGTCACCATGGCCAAGGCCGGCGCGCAGCCGCGCCGCAGCTGGGCCGTGCTCGGCGAAATGGGCGAGCTGGGCGAGGAATCCGTTCTCGAACACGACAAGATCGGCCGCCTGGTGGTGCGCCTGGACGTGGACCAGCTCGTCGTGGTGGGCGCGGGCCGTCCGGTGCGCGCCATGTTCCAGGGGGCCGTGCAGGAAGGTTCCTGGGGTGAGGAAGCCATACACGTGCCGGATATCGAATCGGCGATCGCATTGCTGGACGACGAACTCGGGGCCGGTGACGTGGTGCTGGTGAAGGCGTCGAAGTCCGTGGGCCTGTGGGCCGTGGCCGAGCATCTCGTGGAGGCCGCCCGATGACTCAGATCCTCTTGTCGGCGGCCATCGCGCTCGCCGTCTCCATCCTGCTCACCCCCGTGGTGATCAGGTATTTCGCCAAACAGGGCTTCGGCCAGGAGATCCGGGTCGACGGCCCGGAATCGCACAAGGCCAAGCGCGGCACCCCCACCATGGGCGGCGTCGCCATCCTGGCCGGCATGTGGGCCGGCTACCTGGGCTCGCACCTGATCTCGATGAGCTACGGCGAGCCCGGCCCCTCGGCGTCCGGCCTGCTGGTCATGGGCCTGGCCACCGCGCTGGGCGGCGTCGGCTTCCTCGACGACCTGATCAAGCTGCGCAAGCAGCGCAATCTGGGTCTCACCGCGGCTGGCAAGTACATCGGCCAGCTGGGCTCGGCGGTCATCTTCGGCGTGCTGGCCCTGCAGTTCAAGGGCGCCAACGGTTTGACCCCCGCCAGCCGCCACCTGTCCTACACCCGCGACATCACTACGGTGTCCATGGGCGTGGTGATTTTCCTGCTGTTCGTCAGCCTGGTGGTCGTGGCCTGGTCCAATGCGGTCAACCTGACCGACGGCCTGGACGGTCTCGCGGCCGGTTCCATGTCGCTGGTGCTGGGCGCGTACATGATCATCACCTTCTGGCAGTGGCGCAATGCCTGCTCCACCCATCCGGAGGCGGGCTGCTACAACGTGCGCGACCCGCTGGATCTGGCGCTGGTCTGCGCCGCCGGCGGCGCGGCCTGCATCGGCTTCCTGTGGTGGAATGCCGCGCCCGCCAAGATCTTCATGGGCGATACCGGTTCGCTGGCGCTGGGCGGCCTGCTCGCGGGCCTGTCCGTCACCACCCGCACCGAGCTGCTGATGGTGGTCATCGGCGCGCTGTTCGTGATGGAGGCGCTCTCGGTGATCCTGCAGGTGGCGGTGTTCCGCACCACGCGCAACCGATTGTTCAAGATGGCACCGTTCCATCATCACTTCGAATTGAGCGGATGGGCCGAAACGACTGTGATCATACGATTCTGGTTGCTGGCCGGCATGGCCTCGGCAATCGGTCTTGGCCTGTTCTACAGCGATTACCTTTCCGCGGTCGGGTGAGTGAGAAGCAATGGTCGAACATTCTCCGCGGGTCCTGCGTTCACCGGGACCCATGCTCGAATTCCTGCGTGGGCGTGACGTTCTCGTCGCCGGCTGGGGCGTCTCCGGCCGGTCGCTGATCGAACCGCTGCACGATATCGGCGCCCGGCCGATCGTCACCGACAATGGCGAGAAGGCCCTCGCCGAGGCCGCCGAACTCGGGCTGGCCACCGCCACCTGCGCCGAACTGGCCGAACCCGGTGCGCTGCAACGCTTCGCGCTGGTCATCACCAGCCCGGGCTGGCGGCCGGACTCGCCGGTGCTGGCTTCGGCTGTCACCGAGGGCATTCCGGTCTGGGGCGACGTCGAATTCGCGTGGTGGGTGGATCAGGCGCGCATCTACGGGCCGGTCCGCAAGTGGCTGGTGGTGACCGGCACCAATGGCAAGACCACCACCACCCAGATGACGCACTCCATCCTGCGCGCCGCCGGGATCCCCTCGGTGGCCTGCGGCAATATCGGGCTGCCCATCCTGGACGCGCTGCGCCGCAATCCGGGCCCGCAGGTGCTCGCGGTGGAACTCTCCTCGTTCCAACTGCATTGGGCCCCCTCGGTCCGCCCGGAAGCGGGCGTGGTGCTGAATGTGGCCGAGGACCACCTGGATTGGCACGGCGGCCTGGACGCCTACGCCGCCGCCAAGGCGCGCGCGTTGACCGGACGCGTCGGCGTGGTCGGCCTCGACGATCAGGTCGCGGCCGCGCTGGCCCGAAAGTCCAAGGCGCGCCGCACCGTCGGCTTCCGCATCGGCGTGCCCGCCGACGGCGAACTGGGCGTGGTGGACGGCAAGCTGCTCGATCGCGCCTTCACCAAGGCCGCCATCCTGGCCGAGACCGGCGATATCAGCCCGCAGGGACCGGCCGGTGTGGCCGACGCCCTCGCGGCCGCCGCGCTCACCCGGTCCATCGATGTGGCCCCGCAGTTCGTGAAAGAGGGGCTGCAGGAACACAAGGTGGGCCCGCACCGCGCCGCCTTCGTGCGCGAGTTGTCGGGCGTCGAGTTCGTCGACGACTCCAAGGCGACGAACCCGCATGCCGCGCGGTCGTCGATCATGGCCCACCAGAACGTGATCTGGGTCGCCGGCGGTCAGCTCAAGGGCGCGAATGTGGAGGATCTCGTCGAGGAGGTGCGCGAGCATCTCGTCGCCGCCGTGCTTTTGGGGGTCGACGCGCCGGTGATCGCGGCCGCACTCGCGCGACACGCGCCGGATGTCCCGGTCGTGGCGCTGGGTTCGGGGGACGATCGAGGAATGGGTGACCCCTTCACCGAAATCGAGCCCGAAGCGGTGATGGCCCGCGCGGTCCGGGTGGCCGCCGGATTCGCCACCCGCGGCGACACCGTGCTGCTGGCCCCGGCCGCGGCCTCGCTGGACATGTTCGCCGACTACACGCATCGCGGCCGCAGCTTCGCCGCGGCGGTGCAGGCCCTGGACGAGAAGGACATCGGGAGCCCGCAGTGAGCGCCGCGCCGCGGCGGGCCGCCCGGTCGGCGGCCCCCGCGTCGCGTCCGGCGGCCAAGACCGCGGCCCGGCGGCCCGCGGCGGGCTGGTTCGCGGTCTGGTTGTCCCGCCCGCTGGCGTCGTTCCATCTCGTGGTCGCCATCGCGGTGCTGCTCACCGTGCTGGGCCTGGTGATGGTGCTCTCCGCCTCCAGCGTGGAGTCCTATGCCGGTGGCAAGTCCGCGTATTCGCTGTTCATCCAGCAGGCGGTGCTGGCCGCCTTCGGCGCGGTGCTGTTCTATATCGCGCTGCGGATTCCCATGCGGCTCATGCGGCAGCTGTCGTTCCCGGTATTCGTGCTGTCGGTGATCCTGCTGGTGCTGGTGCTCATTCCGGGCATCGGCACCGAGGTGCAGGGCTCGCGGCGCTGGTTCGATCTCGGCTTCGTCTCCGTGCAGCCCTCCGAGATCGCCAAGGTGACCCTGGTGGTGTGGGGTTCGCACCTGCTGGCCTCGCGCATGACCGAGAAGGCCGGGTACAAGGACATTCTCATGCCCCTGGTGCCCGCCGGCCTGATCGTGTGCTTCCTGGTCGTGCTGGAGCCCAACCTGTCCACCACCATCGCGCTGGGCATCGTGCTGGCCTCGCTGCTGTGGTTCGGCGGGCTGCCGCTGCGCATGTTCGTCACCATCGCCGTCTCCGGCGGTGTCGCGGCGGCCATCCTGGCGCTGTCGGCGGGCTACCGCTCCGACCGCATGCGCGCGTTCTTCAATCCGGGCGACGATCCGCAGGGCATCGGCTACCAGGCCCGCCAGGCGCTGTATTCGCTTGCCGACGGCGGCATCTGGGGCCGCGGGCTCGGGCAGTCCCGGGCCAAGTGGAGCTATCTGCCCAACGCGCACAACGATTTCATCTTCGCCATTATCGGCGAGGAGCTCGGATTCCTCGGATGTGCGCTGGTGCTCGGGCTTTTCGCGCTGTTCGTCTATACCGGCCTGCGCATCTCGACCCGCTCGATCGACCCGTTCCTGCGGCTGCTGACCGCCTCGGCCACCACCTGGATCACCGGTCAGGCGCTCATCAATGTCGGCTATGTGGTGGGTTTGCTGCCGGTGACCGGTCTGCAGTTGCCGCTGGTCTCGGCCGGTGGTTCCTCGCTGGCCATCACCCTGTTCATGTTCGGCATCATCGCCAATGCCGCCCGGCACGAGCCGGAGGCGGTGGCGGCGCTGCACGCCGGGCAGGACGGCCGGGTGAGCCGCCTGCTGCGCCTGCCCAAACCCGAAATGTATTCGCCCGCACGGGCACAGGCCGCGCGGTCCCGGCCGAAAGCCAAGCCCAAGGCGGCCAAGGAGGCCAAGATCAAGGGCGCGCCTCCGCGCCGGGCGCTACCGCCCAGCGGCCGCGGCCGGGGCGGCTCCGATCCGGTCCCGCGCCGGTCGATAGATTCGGACTCGGCCCGGCGCACCAGCCGCTCCACCGAATCGTGGCGCAGCACCCGCGCCTGGGAGCCCAGCTATCCAATGAGACACGCGAGAGACGAACGAGGTAAGAGGTGACAGTGGAGCGGCCGCGCTCGGAGATCGTGCCGGAACGCGACGCGCGCCCGGTGGTCGCCCGGGCGGCAGTATCGTGGCGGACGCGAATCGTTCTGGAGGTGGCAGGTCGTGACTGAAGCACCGGATACCGAACAGACGGAGACCGAGACGGTGGTGCGGGAAACCGACCTGCCCGAAGAGCTGCAGCGGGTGCACATGATCGGCATCGGCGGCGCGGGTATGTCCGGAATAGCCCGGATTCTATTGTCGCGGGGCGGCATGGTGTCCGGGTCGGACGCCAAGGAGAGCCGGGGCGTGCTGGCGCTGCGGGCGCGCGGTGCGCAGGTGCGCATCGGACATGCGGCCGATGCGCTGGACCTGCTGCCCGATGGCCCGACCGCCGTGGTCACCACCTACGCCGCCATTCCCAAGACCAATCCCGAACTGGTGGAAGCACACAAGCGCGGCGTGCCCGTGCTGCTGCGGCCCACCGTGCTGGCCGCGCTCATGCAGGGCCACAAGACGCTGCTCGTCTCGGGCACCCATGGCAAGACCTCGACCACGTCCATGCTGGTGGTGGCCTTGCAGCACTGCGGTTTCGACCCGTCCTTCGCGGTCGGCGGCGAGCTCAACGAGGCGGGCACCAATGCCCACCACGGCACCGGCGGCATCTTCGTGGCCGAGGCCGACGAGAGCGACGGCTCGCTGCTGCAGTACGCGCCGGACGTCGCGGTGGTCACCAATATCGAATCCGACCATCTGGACTACTTCGGTTCCGATGAGGCGTATGTCCAGGTCTTCGACGATTTCTTGGACCGGCTGCAGCCCGGCGGCCGCCTGGTCGTGTGCGTGGACGATCCGGGTTCGCTCGGGCTGGCGCAGCGCACGGTGGCCCGGCTCGCCGGTGATCCGCGCGGGATCGAGGTGATCGGGTACGGCTCGGGCGAACTCGCCGATTCCTCCGTGCCGATCGGGGCCCGGCTCGAATCCTGGGAACCGCGCGATGTCGGCGGCGTGGCGGTGTTCCAGCTCTCCGACGAGGCCGCCCCGCGCACGCTGCGGCTGTCGGTGCCCGGCCGCCACATGGCCCTCAATGCGCTCGGCGCGCTGCTGGCCGCCCGCGCGGGCGGCGCCGATCTCGGCGAAATCATCCAGGGGCTGGAGGGTTTCGGCGGCGTGCACCGGCGCTTCCAGCTGACCGGGCGGGAGAACGGCGTCCGCGTCTTCGACGATTACGCCCACCATCCGACCGAGGTGCGCGCGGTGCTCTCCGCCGCCGCCGAACTGGTCGCCCAGGAGGCCCGCGACGGCGCGCGCTCGCGGCCGGGCCGGGTCATCGTGGTCTTCCAGCCGCACCTCTACAGTCGCACCGCCACCTTCGCGACCGAATTCGGCGCGGCCCTGTCCCTCGCCGACGAGGTCGTCGTGCTCGACGTCTACGGCGCGCGCGAGGAACCGCTGCCCGGCGTGAACGGCGCGCTGGTGGCCAATGCCGTCACCGCACCCGTGCACTACCAGCCGGATATGTCGCGCGTCGGCCGGCAGGTGGCCGCCCTGGCCCGCCCCGGCGATGTCGTGATCACCATGGGCGCGGGCGATGTCACCATGCTCGGCAGCCAGATCCTCGACGGGCTGCGGGCGCGGCCGGCGCACGGGCGGTAAGCGCCCATGCGTTCGGGTGGGGGAGCGGACGACGGCAGAGCGGCCGGCGCCGCGGACGAGTGGGACGACTGGGACGACGATGACGCGGCCGAGCCGGGCCCGGATCCGGCCGCGGCGGCCGCGGCCCGGCGGGCCCGGTTGCGGCGCGGGCGCCCGGATTCCCGGCTGTCCAAGGCCTGGCGGTCGCCGCGCGTGCGCATCGGCACGGCGGTCGGCGTCGTGCTGCTGATCGCGCTCGGCGCGGTCGCCTACTTCACGCCGGTGCTGTCGGTGCGCACGGTGCGCGTGGACGGTCTCGTCGCCGTTGGGGAGCAACAGGTTCTCGATGCGCTGGAAGTCCCACGGGGACTGTCGATGCTGCGCATCGACACCACCGCCATGGCCGAACGCGTCGCCGCCCTGCCCAAGGTGCGATCGGTGCGGGTGCAGCGGGTGTTCCCGTCCAGCGTCAAGGTGACCGTCGAGGAGCGCACCGCCGTGCTCTGGTTCGACAGCCCGGAGGGGCCGCACCTGGTCGATTGGGACAGCGTGGAATTCGCGATCGAGCCGCCGCCGCCCGGCATTCCCAAACTGGTCACCCCGCATCCGGGTGGCGCGGATCCGGCGACCCGGGCGGCGGTGGTCGTGCTCGCCGCCGTGCCGCCGGACCTACGCCTGCAAGTGGGAGAGATTGCGGCTCGTTCGGTTTCGGATATTGCCCTCGAGTTGCGCGACGGCCGGACCGTGCTGTGGGGCGGCGAGAGCGATTCGGCGCGCAAGGCGGCCGTGGTCGGGCCGCTGCTCACCCAGCCCGGCACGGTGTTCGACATTTCGAGTCCGAATCTGGTCACGGTAAAGTGAGCGATACCCGTTGGGCCGCCGAAATATTCGGCGGCTTGCCGGAATGTCACCGTCGGCGACTATCCGGCACCGGAGAGCAACCGTCCACGATACGATGCCAGGTGGGGTCGGACGAGGTGAATCACACAAGATTCTGACACTCGTTTCGGCGCGCCTGCGCCCGTAACGCGGTGGTGGCTAATACCGTTCCGCACCAGTCGGATACTTGACATAACGCTAAACCTATGGTTGAGGCTTTATCGGACCGAGACCAAAGATTCAGCGTCGGTCAGGTATTCGAAGACGACAGCTGTTTCAGATCGAAGGAAGGCGAACGCCCATGACGCCCCCGCACAACTACCTTGCTGTGATCAAGGTCGTCGGTATCGGCGGCGGCGGCGTGAACGCCGTCAACCGAATGATCGAACAGGGACTCAAGGGAGTCGAGTTCATCGCGGTCAACACCGACGCGCAGGCGCTGCTGATGTCCGATGCCGACGTCAAGCTCGATGTCGGCCGCGAACTCACCCGCGGACTGGGCGCCGGCGCCGATCCGGAGGTGGGCCGCAAGGCCGCCGAGGATCACAAGGACGAGATCGAAGAGGTGCTCAAGGGCGCCGACATGGTCTTCGTGACCGCCGGCGAGGGCGGTGGCACCGGCACCGGCGGCGCGCCCGTGGTGGCCAGCATCGCCCGCAAGCTGGGCGCGCTCACCATCGGTGTTGTCACGCGGCCGTTCTCGTTCGAGGGCAAGCGCCGCAGCAATCAGGCCGAGGCGGGCATCCAGGCCCTGCGCGAGTCCTGCGACACGCTGATCGTCATTCCCAACGACCGCCTGCTGCAGCTCGGCGACGCCGCGGTCAGCCTCATGGACGCCTTCCGCTCCGCCGACGAGGTGCTCCTCAACGGTGTGCAGGGCATCACCGACCTGATCACCACCCCGGGCCTGATCAATGTCGACTTCGCCGACGTCAAGTCGGTCATGTCCGGCGCGGGCAGCGCGCTCATGGGCATCGGCTCCGCCCGCGGTGAGGGCCGGTCGGTGAAAGCCGCGGAGGCGGCCATCAATTCGCCGCTGCTGGAGGCGTCGATGGACGGTGCGCACGGCGTGCTGCTGTCGATCGCCGGCGGCTCGGATCTCGGCCTGTTCGAGATCAACGAGGCGGCCTCGCTGGTGCAGGAGGCCGCGCATATCGAAGCCAACATCATCTTCGGTACGGTCATCGACGATTCCCTCGGCGACGAGGTGCGGGTCACGGTGATCGCCGCGGGTTTTGACGGTGGCACTCCCGCCCGTCGCATCGAGCCCACGGTCGGTCGTACCGGGAGTTCTTTCGGCACGGCCCGCGCGAGTGCCGGAGAAGTCAGCAGCCGTGCCGAATTCAGCACCGCCCGCACGCCGGACCCGGTGCAGTCGCGGCCGGAACCGGCGGCGCCCATCAGCCAGACTCCGCCGTCGGCCAGCCGGGGGCCGGCGCCGTCCTATGAATCCCCGCGGCCTGCTGTGGATCCCACGGTGGCCCACAACTCCCGCAACCACATTCAGCCGCCCGACGCGGATGACGACGATGTGGACGTGCCGTCGTTCATGCGGCGGTAGGCAGGGGAGAACGGCGGTGGTGAGCCGCGCTCCGGAACCGGAGAGAGCGCGGTACCACCACTGTTGATACGACGCGCCCGCAGATGAGCGGGCGCGTTCGCTGTTTTGTGCTGAGTACGGGATTGGCTGTGTTTGATTTGTGGGGGACACCCCCACGGCCCCCGGGGGGGGGCACCCCCCCACCCCCCCGCGGGGAACCCCCCCCCCCCCCACACAGCCCAGCCCCCCAATCAACCCCAAAAGACAGGACGAGAGGCGGGG